>CAYUPU010000029.1:0-21326 GCA_964445265.1 uncultured Methanomassiliicoccales archaeon | reverse complement strand
ACCCCCGATTCCGGCGTTCCCCTAGCCTCCAAGGGCTCACTGGATTCACAAATCCAGGAGATCCGGTCCTGTTTGTGATATGCCGCGGACGACAAACGATATATCCTCCAAGGACTGGCCCACCCATGGCGCAGGGACGCATCTTCACGAGGGATTTTGTTATCGTGATGGGCATCACGTTTTTCTGCGTGATGAACTACTTCTTCCTGCTGCTGAACATCACCAGCTTCGCCGAGACGGAGTTCGGGGCGGATCCGTCCCTGGGAGGTGTCGCGGCCGGGATTTATGTTATAGGCGGCCTGCTGTCCAGATTGTTCATCGGGAAGTATATCGAGCTCGTCGGACGCAAGCGCATGCTCCTGTCCGGCATGGCCTTTGCGTTGTTCATGTCGCTGTCGTACTTCTTCGTGGACTCGTACCATATGCTGGTGGCGGTGAGGTTCCTCCACGGGATGGCGTACGGTATAACCAGCACGTGCTCGTCGGACATCGCGGCCAAGCTGATCCCTCCGGAGCGGAGGGGCGAGGGGCTGGGGTACTACGGCCTGTGCTTCACCGTGGCCAGCGCGGTCGGTCCTCTGATCGGGATGTGGATGGGTTCGGACGACATATACGACGACGTGTTCACGGCGGGCGTCCTGATGTACGTCCTGGCGATGGTATTGGCCCTGGCCATACGCGTGCCCGAGGAGGAGCTCACCGAGGAGCAGAAGGCGGAGGCCAGGAGCTTCGATCCCCGCAACCTCTTCGAGGCGTCCGCGCTCCCTCTGGCGCTCACGGTCATGGTGTTCTACTTCGCCTACTCCGGGGTGATGTCTTTCATCTCGTCGTATACCGACGGCACGGGCCTGGAGGGCGCGGCGACGTTCTTCTTCATAGCCGTGGCGGTAGGAACCCTCGTGTCGAGGCTGAACGCCGGCAGGATATTCGATCAGAAGGGCCCCAACAGGGTGATGTACCCCGCGTTCCTGGCGTTCATAGCCGGAATGGCGCTCTACGCCACGACCGGCAGTCCGGCGGTGTTCCTGTTCTCCGGATTCCTCATAGGGATCGCGATAGCCATCGTTTTCAGCACGCTGCAGGCGATCGTCGTTGCCAGAAGCCCTCCGCGGAGGTACGGCGTCACAACGTCCACGTTCTCCGCCCTCAGCGACCTGGGGTCCGGGGTCGGGCCCATGGTCCTCGGCGCGGTCATAACGGCCCGCGGATTCAGCGACATGTATCTGGCGTGCTCGTGCATAGCGGCCGTCAGCATGCTCATGTACTGGGCCATCTACGGCAGGCGCAACGGGAACAGGCCCGGACGGGACATCCGCCAGGTGAAGGATCGAAGGTGCTGGGGGCGCGATTTGAACGCACGAACCACTAAGGACAGGATCCTAAGTCCTGCGTCGTTGGCCTAGCTTGACTACCCCAGCCCGAGCTTCCGATGGCGGAGCCCGATATTAGCTTTGGGTTCATCGGATGCCGGACGGGATGCGATCCGGTCCGAGCGGTCCAGCGCACGAGCATTAATAATGGGTGCGGGGATTGGACATCAGAGGTTTAAGAGATGTCGGATCTATTGGCAGAGGGCGGAAGGCAGCTCCTGCTCGGCAACGAGGCCATTGTCAGGGGCCTCTTCGAGGCGGGCACAGGATTCGCCTCCACCTATCCCGGCACGCCGTCGTCGGAGATCGGCAATCTCCTGGAGCGGTACTGCGGGGATGCGGGCATGTACTTCGAGTTCTCCGACAACGAGAAGATCGCGATGGAGGTCTCCGCGGCAGCGGCCTCCGCGGGCGTACGCTCGTTCGTCTTCATGAAGCATGTCGGACTCAATGTGGCGGCGGACCCCATGATGACCCTCGCATATTCGGGTGTCAGGGCGGGGATGCTCATCCTCACGGCCGACGACCCGTCGGCCCACAGCTCCCAGAACGAGCAGGACAACAGGTTCTACGCCCATCTGGGGCTCCTTCCGATGGTGGAGCCGTCCACGCCCGACGAGGCGAGGATCATGGTCGCCGAGGCCTACCGCATATCCGAGGCGCTGGAGCTCCCGGTCATATTCAGGACGACGACGAGGGTCAACCATGCCCGCGCGCCGGTAGACTTCGCGCCGGTCGCGGAGCCCGTGACCAAGGGGCACTTCGACAGGGACTTCGTCAGATTCGTCAACGTGCCCGCCAATGCGCGGGTGAACAGGAAGATCCTCTTGGAGAAGAACGCGCGCGCCATGGAGATGTCCGAGGGTTCGCCCCTGAACTTCATCGAGGGCGACGGGGACGTCGGGATCATAACATCTGGCGCGGCGTACAACTATGTCCGCGAGGCCGTTTCCGGGGTATCGATACTCAAGCTCGGATTCACCAATCCCCTTCCTGAGAGGATGATCGCGGACTTCGTCCGCGGCAAGCGCCTGGTCGTCGTCGCGGAGGAGCTGGATCCGTTCCTGGAGGACGGCGTCCTCAGGATATGCGCGCAGTACCGCATAGACGTCCCGGTATACGGGAAGAGGTCCGGGCATCTCCCCTATGCGTGGGAGTACTCCCCGGACACCCTGTCCGGCATCAGGGATCTGGTCGAGGTCAGGTCGTTCAAGGAGCCGCTGCCCGCGACGGACATGGAGCTGCCGTCCAGGCCCCCGACGCTGTGCGCCGGATGCCCCCATAGGGGATCGTTCGCGGCGACCAAGAGGGCCGTCGGCAAGAGGGACGTCATCTACTGCTCGGATATAGGGTGCTACACGCTCGGAGGGTCCCCTCCGTTCAACGAGGCGGACTTCATCATATGCATGGGCGGAGGCGCCGGGGCCGCGGGAGGATTCGCGCAGACCACCGATCAGCTCCCCATTGCGTTCATGGGGGACTCCACGTTCTTCCATTCCGGCATCAATCCGCTGATCAACGCCCTGTTCAACGGGCACAAGCTGGTCATGGTGGTCCTGGACAACAGCACCACGGCCATGACGGGCCACCAGCCCAATCCCGGGACCGGAAGAGCCTTCGGAGGCGTGGAGACCGCGCCGCTGAGCATCGAATCCATCGCCAGGGGCGTAGGGGCCGGGTTCGTCAGGATGATGGATCCGTACGACATCAAGGAGGCCACCAGGGTCATGAAGGAGGCGGTCGAGTACGACGGCGTCGCAGTGGTCATCGCCAGGCGCCCCTGCCCTCTGGAGCTGAAGAAGATGAAGAAGCTGGAGCAGAGGATGTGCACCGTCGACCAGTCCAGGTGCACGTCCTGCTTCACATGCCTGAGGACGGTCGCATGCCCCGCCCTCGTCCTGAGGGACGGGTCGGTGCAGACCGATCCCACCCAGTGCATAGGGTGCTTCATGTGTGGCAGCGTCTGCCCGGTCGGAGCCATAGAGGTGAGGAGATGAAGTACTCGGTCCAGATCGTAGGGGTCGGAGGGCAGGGCGTCCTGATGGCGTCCAACGTCCTCGGCAATGCGGCCATGGATGCAGGCATCAAGGTCATGATGAGCGAGGTGCACGGCATGGCCCAGAGGGGTGGCAGCGTGCTGTCCACTGTCAGGATGGGCGATGAGGTGTTCAGCCCCCTCGAGGCCGAGGGCGGTGCGGACATGATCATGGGATTCGAGCCCGCGGAGACCGTAAGGAGCCTCCGCCTGGGCAACAAGGACACCCGCATCCTGATGAATCTGGATCCGGTGCTGCCGTCGATGGTGGCAGCCGGATTCGAGGAATATCCCGATGTGGGCGCCCTCGTCGACGCCGTCAGAGCGGTGGACGATCACGTGTACACCATCGAGGCCACGAGGATAGCCATAGAGGCAGGGAAGGCGGTGGCCGCCAACGCCGTGATGATCGGCGCCATGGCCGCCATCGACGGGTTCCCTCTGACCCGGCGGCAGCTCCACGACAGTCTGCTCGGGCAGGTCCCGGAGAGGTTCAGGGATCTGAACATCGATGCCTTCGAGCGCGGATACCGCGCAATCAAGGGCCGATACTAACCGTTTCCCGGGTCCGGAGATGCATCCGGGCCCATCGATCTTTTTGAACGTTCAAGGCAGGAGTACGGTGCCGTCAAAGGCGATCCGGCATGCTTCGGAGGACCCGTCGCCCTTCCAGGCGGCGGGAGAATGCTCGTGCGAGCGGTATTCAGAAGTGCGGACGGGGCGGCGCCCCGTCCGCGTGGGGAGATAATCCTGATTCAGGCGCTCATCAGAGCGCTGACGGTGACGGCCTCGGGGGCCCTGACATCGGGCTCCTCGGCGCCGGCAGTCCTGTCGAACACGTTGGCGAGTATGCTCGTGCAGTCCAGGATGTAGCGCATGATAGAACGGTTCACCTGCTGGAACGCCTGGTCGATGGTGACATCGGGCATGACCTGGAGCATCCTGTCGTTGTCGATCCTAATGTTGTTCTCGAAGACCGCCTTGATATGGGTCCATGCCTCGGCTGCGATGGCGACCCTCTCGCCCTCGAATGAGAACGGTGTGATGGCTACCGCGAACGTCATGACGCCCTGGGAGTGCGCCGCATCGAGGACGACGGACATGGCTCCGCTCCCGGTCCCTCCTCCGAGTCCGGCGATGACGAATACCGCATCGTATCCGGCGACGGCCTCGCGGATCTCCTGCTCGTGAATATCCGCGCACTTCCTTCCGATCACGGCGTCGCCCTGTGCGCCCTCTCCGTGCAGGACCTGCTTGCAGATGTACAGCTTCTGGTCCGCACGGGCCTCGTGCAGCGCGGTCTTGTCGGTGTTGATTGCTATGGTGTCCACAGGTGCGAGGTTGTCATAGAACGTGCTGATGACGTTGCACCCTGCACCGCCGACGCCGATGACTGCAATGCGCGGTCCGGCCGCGTTCTCGTACGCTTCCCCGATCATTGGATTCACCCTGTGGATTCCTTTCTGTGTAAGACGTTTGAACAGCATCCGCCGGTCCTCCGCCGAAGCGGTCCCATCCGGACCGGCGATGCTACATCCCATCCCTTTTTCTCTTCACTTTAGCGCGGCGTTCCTCTGTGCGGTCCTGAAGGAGTCGGCACACGCCTCCTCCGCGATCGTCGCGGGGACGATCTTGTCGAGGACGCACTTCCGGACGAACTCCTCCTCGCTCAGGCTTATGCCGCGCTGAACGATTCCCTGGAGAGCGTCCATCTGGAGCTCGCTGAAGCGGACGAAGATCCCGCCTTCCGACGCGCAGTCCGGGTTCCCGGCCCTTTGAGAGGCGATGTACCCGCGGATCGCATCGCGGATGAAGTCGGAGCGGTTTCCGATGTCATGCTCATCCATGAAGTCCTCCATCATCTGGATTTCCTCAGGTCCCATCCTGAGCGTGACCTTGGTTCCGTCTTCCGCCATTCTTCATCCGTCCTGTTGCAAGAGAGAGTGCTTTCCCATCCCTTCCCGCTTGCTGAGTAGAACATGTCGGACGGAGTATATAATTCTTGTCCGACAACGGAGGACAAACGTAAGACAAGGCTCTGGCGAAGACGATGAGCCCCCATTCGCCAGCCTTTCCTACACTGTCATCAAGCCTCTTTTGATAGATAAATATGGCGAGAACGGCCCTGTTACGCCCGTTCCAAGGCTCATTTTCAACCGATAGACGTGTAAGACAAGATGTCGGACGGATCGTACGGACGGTGTAAGACAAGATTGCTACTGCGCGGACAGCGGTCGACCCAGTTGTCCGATCCGAGCTCGGATCGGTCCAGTATCCGCGTCTGAGCAGCTCCGTGCATGCGACGTTCCCAGTCGGTCCGTCCGCATCACCGGCCTCACGCGCAGATCGGTGCGCAGCACCTCCCTGCATGCGGAGGAGAAGGGCCTCCGTCAATCCGTCTGCAGCTTACGGCGCAGGGCTCGCCTACGTGGCCTCCTATACGGAGTATCCATCCATGGTGTTCCCGGGTCGGGTACAAGAACCCCGCCGCATCCTTCGCCAGCACATATTTATTGGAACTCCTGATGCGCGCGTATATAGAGGTCGAACATGGAGAACGACTACGCCGCCATGGAAGCGAAGTGGCAGGCCCGCTGGTCCGATGCGGGACTGGACAGGTCCGAGAGGATCGACGGGAAGCCCAAGTTCATGATCATCTTCGCCTACCCGGGCATCACGGGCTATCTGCACGTCGGGCACCTGCGCGGATACACGTACGTTGATGCGATCGGCAGGTACAAGCGCATGACCGGATACAACGTGCTGTTCCCCGTCGGGACGCACGGCACCGGGAACGGCTGCATAAGCCTGGCCAACAAGATCGCTCGCGGCGATGCCAAGACGATCGACTATCTCGAGAGGAACGGCTGTCCCGAGGACAGGCTCAAGGACCTCGGAGAGCCCATGTCCGTGGTCGAGTTCTTCAACCAGGTCTATGTCAACGACTATTGGAAGAGGTTCGGGTTCCTCAGCGACTGGAGGAGGTTCACCTGCACGCTGTACCCGGACTACGCACAGTTCATCCGCTGGCAGTTCCACAAGCTCAAGGATGCCGGGCTCCTCATCCAGAAGCCCTACTACGCTCCGTTCTGTCCTGTCCACGGGCCGGTGGCGGTCGATCCGTCCGAGACCGACATTTCCAAGGGCGGCAGGGCCGAGACGCAGGAGTATACCCTGCTGAAGTTCAGGCACGGCGAAGAGTATCTCGTGGCCGCTACGCTCAGGCCGGAGACCGTCTACGGACAGGTCTGCTTCTGGGTGAACCCCGAGGTGGAGTACAGGAGGATCAGGAAGGACGGCGAGACCTGGATCGTCTCTCCGCAGGCGGCGGAGAAGCTCGCGCTGCAGAAGGACGGCATCGAGGAGCTCGACGGCATACCAGGCTCCGAGATGATCGGCTGGATGTGCGAGGCGCCCATGATTCATCGCGAGATTCCTGTGTTTCCCGCATCCTTCGTCGACCCGGATGTCGGAACGGGGCTCGTGACCTCCGTGCCGTCGGACGCGCCCGACGACTGGATCTCGCTGGAGGCCGTGAAGGCGGATCCCGCGCTGAAGGAGAGGTACGGTCTGTCCCAGGAGCTCATAGACTCCGTCGTGCCCGTATCGATCATATCGATCAAGGGATACGGGGACTTCCCCGCCCAGGACATCATCGCCAGGATGGGCATCGAGAAGCCCGGCGATCCCCTGCTCGTCGATGCGAAGAAGCAGATCTACAAGGATGGCTACCACATGGGCCGCATGAAGGACAATTGCGGCGAGTACGCCGGACTTAGCGTCACCGAGGCCAAGGACCGCATGAGGCAGGCCATGATCGACGCGGGCGAGGCGGAACCCTTCTTCGACCTCACGGAGGAGGTCGTCTGCCGGTGCGGCAGTCGCGTCCATATAAGGCGCATAGACGACCAGTGGTTCATCAACTACGCCGACCAGGCGCTGACCGATGCGACCAAGGCCCATGCGGAGGAGATGGGCTTGTACCCGCCGGAGTTCTCCGACAACATCCAGGGCATCCTGGACTGGTTCAGGGAGAGGGCCTGCGTCCGGCTCGGGAACTGGCTCGGCACGAAGTTCCCGTTCGATGAGAAATGGATCATCGAGGCCATCTCGGACTCCACGCTGTACCCCGTGTACTATCTCGTGTCCCTGTACGCCAACTCGAAGCAGATCCTGCCCGATCAGATGACCCTGTCGTTCTTCGATTACGTCATCCTCGGGAAGGGCGACGCCGCATCGGTATCGGCGGAGACCGGCATCCCCGCGGACCTGGTCGAGACCATCAGGAAGGACGTCCTCTACTGGTATCCGCTGGATATCAATCTGGGCGGCAAGGAGCACATGACCGTGCACTTCCCGGTGTTCCTGTTCAACCACAGGGCCGTCCTGCCCGACTCGATGCAGCCCCGGGGGATCATGGTCAACTGGTACGTCACCGGCAAGAACAGCGACAAGATATCCAAGTCCAAGGGAGGGGCCCAGCCCATCCCCGGCGCCGCCGCCAAGTTCGGCGTCGACGCCATGCGTCTTTACTACGCCCATGTGGCCTCGATGTTCGTCGATGTCGAATGGAGCGAGGATACCGTCATGACCTACAGGCAGAGGGTGGACAGGGTCTTCGGGGCCGTGTCCGACCTCATCTCCAGAGAGAGCTCCTCCGAGCCTGGCGGTATAGACGCCTGGCTGATGTCGAGGTTCAACAGGCACATCGCGGAGATCCGCGAGGCCATGGACAGGTACGACCTGAGACAGATGTGCACGATCGTGTACTTCGACATGCTCAACGACATACGCTGGTACACCCGCCGCGGCGGATCGAGCAGAACCACGGTCGATGCGGCCCTGAGGATCTGGATACAGGCCATGATGCCCGTCACCCCGCACACCGCAGAGGAGCTGTGGAGCATGGCCGGGTTCGAAGGCCTAGTCTCCGCGTCCCAGCTGCCGGAGGCCGATGCTTCGCTGGTGTCCGCATCCTCGGAGCACGGCGAGGACATGATCCGCGACGTGATGTCCGACATCACCGAGATAAGGAAGATCGCCGGCATAGACGCCAAGCGCATTGTCCTGTACACCTCGCCCGAATGGAAGCGCGAGGTCATGAGGCGCGCCGCCGCCATGAGGGAGGCCGGGACGCTCAGCATCCCCGCTCTGACCAAGGAGTGCATGACGGACGACGCCATAAAGAGGAACGGCAAGGCCGCCTCCGAGCTGGCCAAGAAGGTCGCCCTGGATTTCTCCAGGTCCGAGCCGGACCAGTGGGCCCCCGTGTACTCCACGGACGAGCTGGCCCTTCTGGAATCCGCCAAGGGGTTCCTGTCCGATGAGCTCGGGCTGGAGGTGGATGTGCTAGATGCGGATGCGGAGGACCTGTACGATCCCCAGAAGAAGGCCAGGCAGGCTGCGCCCGGAAGGCCCGCCATCCTGCTGGAATGAGCTTCATCGGCATAGCCCGGTCGAGGCGCAGCTGCCGCGCCTTCTCCTCCGAGCCGATCGGTCCGGAGGAGAAGGCCCTCATCCTGGAAGCGGGCCGCCTGGCCCCCTCGTCCAGGAACAGGAGGCCGGTGACCCTGGTGCCCGTGGACGACGTCCCGACGATCAGGGCGTTGGCGGGATGCAGGGACTCGAATCCCGCGCTGGAGTCCTGCGTATTCGCAATCGCCGTGACGGCGGACCCGTCGAGGGCCGACACCTGGATCGAGGATGCGTCCATAGCATCGATCATGATGCAGATGGAGGCGGAGGACCTGAGCCTCGGCTCCTGCTGGATACAGGTCCGCATGCGGGACCGTGCCGGAGAGTCCTCGGAGGGGATCGTCCGCGGGATTCTGGGCATCCCGCCGTCCGCGGCGGTGCTCTCGATCATCGCGGTGGGGAGGCGTCCATGAGAGCCCGGCCTCTGCGTCGGGAGGATCTGCCGGAGGTCCGCAGGCGCTACGAGGAGACGTTCCCGGAGCACGAGCGCGCGGACTTCGATGCGCTGGTTCGCCATGCCGCCCGCGGCGATGCGCAGTGGGTGGGGCTCTACGGCGACGGCTTGGAGGGATTCGCCTATACCATGTGCACGGACCGGATGCTGTTCATACTGTACCTGGCTGTCAACGAGGAGCTCAGGGGCAGGGGGATCGGCTCCGCGGCCCTGATGGCCCTCAGGAGCATGCATCCCGGCCGCAAGGTCTTTCTGAACATAGAGCCGCCTGACGAGCCGGATTGTCCCAATCAGGAGCAGCGCGTCAGGAGGCAGGCGTTCTACGTCGGCAACGGCTTCGTCCCCTGCGGGAGGATCCGTGCCGAGGAGGCCGACTACATCGTCATGTGCTACATGTCGCGCATCTCCGAGGAGGAGATGGAGGCGTTCCGCATCGATTCCGGGCTGGACCTGCTGTTCGGTAGCGGCGCCGTGTACGAATCGGATTCGTCAGTGCCCCGCGATGCGCGGTTGAGGGCGATGTGGGGGCGATCGCTCCCATCTGCGGTACACGCCGCGGTCCTGCCCTATCTGGTCCAGGCATCTGCCGACGACGATGTCCACGATGTCCGATGCGGTCTCCGGCTTCGAATAGAACTCCGGATTCGCATCCATTATCACCACGCCGAGCCTGGCGAGCTTGAGCTCGTTCTCCAGCATGACGGCGCTCTTGGGAGTCTCCCTGATCAGGAGGACCAGCTTCCTGCCCTCTTTGAGGCAGACGGATGCCGCGCGCGTTATGAGCGTGTCCGCGATGCCCGCCGCGATCTTCGCCACCGTGGATTCGGTGCACGGCGCTACGATCATGGCGTCGAAGCGGAAGCTCCCGGATGCTATGGGAGCGAACATATCGGAATCCGAGTGGATGCGGTCCGCCAGCCCCTCCACATCCTCCGCGGACATGCCAGTCTCGAACGGGACGACCTGTCTGGCGGTGTCAGACATGACCAGGTGCTTCTCCCCCTCCAGCAGCCGGAGGAGCCTTATTCCGTAGGCCGCGCCGGAGGCGCCCGTCATAGCGACGACGAATCTCACGGAATCCCTCATCCCTCGCGGTCTGATAAACCTGGCGTCGTCGGTCCATGGCGGAGTTTATGGCGATCTCGCATATGTCCATGGAGTATTCGGCTATCCTCTTGACCGATCCGGCGATGAGCTCCGCGGCGATCCCCCTCTTCCCGGGGATGCCGTCGGCGGATTCCGCGAGCTCGGCCGCGCTGGCGGCGAGCTCCTCTCCTCTGACGATGCAGGTGTTCGCGGCGAACATGTCCTTGGACGACCATGTGCCGACGGAATCCACCATCAGGGCGACGACGTTGCGCGCTAGCTCGGTGATGGACCGGTCTATGCCCGTGTCGTCGTCCATGAGCGTCTCGAAGTTGCCTGCGAGGAGAACGGCGTGGTCGCCGATCCTCTCCAGAGCGCGGCTGATGCTGCTGCAACGGGTGATCTCGCACAGATCCATCCCCATCCTGCGGGATATCGTGATGTCCCTCTGGTGGATGTTGACCTGGCGGGATATGAGCCAGTCAAGACGGTCCACCTCGCGGTCCCTGTCGGACATCCCGACCAGGAGATCCACCTTGCGGGTTTCCATCCCCTCTATGATGTCCTCGAGCATGTTGCGGACCAGGACCTTCATCCGCTCCACGGACCTGGCGGGTCTCATCTCCCCCTGGTCCATCAGATCCTTTATGACGATGGTGTCGTCGCTCTCGTCCATTATCTCCAGGCCTATGGCGGTCTGGGTGAAGGAGGACGCCACATTGGCGACGGTGCTGGATATCCCGGAATCGGAGCTGATCGCGATCGTGCCGTGGCCCGCTATGTATGCTCCGACCAGCATCCTGTAGAGCAGATCCCTGTCTGTTATGCCCTCGGTATCGATCCTCTTGACGGAACCTTTGGACGCCGCCGTCTCTCCTCCGGGATAGATGATCATGCTGCCATCGGCCTGGGGCTGCAATCCCACGGTGTCGTTCTTCTTGAGACCGATGGAATCGGCCCAATCCTTGGGCAGGGTCACCATATAGGACGAACCCCCGGTGACCTGAATCTTCCTTAGATCCATCTTGATCGATTTGCCATCGGCTTTCATGATATAAAGATGATTAATAGAATCTATAGATAAATCTATTGTCTATATATTCTACTTACCTATCTGATCTCGAAATCGGGTCTTTCTATTACATCGTACCATGCCAGAATGCGCATGGGGGTCGACGTTCCACCGATTTGACGATTCTCCGGATGCTTGTGTACGGAATCGTCCGTCATACCGCATGCGGCATGCGCGAATCGTTCCGGTGGTCGTCTCTGTCAAATACATAGAATACTATATACTCTATATCTGTACATACGAATCAATATATTCTTTCGGTCTGATATATATCATCCCTCAAATTAGTCTGGATCCGAGGTGAGAACCTTGGACAGCAAGACATTGGGAATCGTTGCAGCCGTCCTTGTCGCCGTCTTCGCCGTAGCGGCATATGCCGCCATCTCCGGCGATGACGGAGGCGACGGGAACGACGGAGAGGAGAAGGGCGCCGCACATGCGGTTACCCTGAACGGAGTGGAGGCGGTGGACTCCAACATCGTCAACGGAACCTACGACATCAAGAGGAACCTGGTCCTCGTGACCAAAGGCGCCCCCGAGGGGAACGTCGCCGCCTTCCTGAGCTGGGTCACCAGCGAGGAGGGGCAGGAGGTCCTCGGAAAGGAGTTCGTCAAGTTGCCTTCGTACACGATGGAGACCGCTCCGGATAGGAGCGGCAAGACCACCATCTCGCTCGGCGGATCGACATCGCTCAGCGAGACCGCTGACGCTCTCGCGGCAGCGTACATGGCCAAGTACGGCTTCATGACCATCACGGTCCAGGGAGGCGGATCCGGTGCAGGGGAGAAGCAGTGCGATGCCGGCGTATTCGATATAGGGATGCTCTCGAGGGATATGAGTGCCAAGTACGAGGGCAGCCTCGTCCCCATCTGCATAGGACAGGACGGCGTCGCGGTCATCGTCAACGTCGCAGGGGTCACGGACCTCACGACGGAGCAGGTCGCCAAGATATTCAACGGGACGTACACGAACTGGAACCAGGTGGGAGGGCCCGACAGGAGCATACAGGTCATCTCCCGCGAGGACGGATCCGGGACCCGCGAGTGCTTCGACAACGTGATGAAGGGCTGTGTGGACGGATGGTCTCTTCTGGACCACTGCGTGAGCTGCCCCTCCACCGGCCAGGTTATCGACAATGTGCAGAGCACCGACGGATCGATCGGATACATCAGCATCGGTCAGGTCTCGAGGGTCTGAGGCGATGCACATGGGGGATGAACGGTGCGGCCTGAGGAGGGCCGGCGGAATGGACAGCGACAGGCTGATGAAGGGCGTCCTTCTCGCAGTGTCCTCGATCGCCGTGCTGATCGTCCTCCTCATAATCCTCTTCACGCTGTCGAACAGCGTGCAGTCGATCACGGAGAACGGCCTGACCGACTTCCTGTTCGGCAGCAGGTGGCGCCCCTCCGAGGGTGCATACGGAGCGCTCCCGCTCATCGCGGGATCGGTCCTCGTGACCCTGGGCGCCATGGCGTTCGCGGTCCCTGTGGGGCTCATCTGCGCCATATACATATCCGAGATCGCGCCGGGAAGAGCCCGCGGTGCTCTGAAGCCTATGGTGGAGCTGTTCTCCGCCATACCCTCGGTGGTCTACGGATTCATAGGGATGATGCTCTTCATCCCGCTCCTCAAGGAGCTCTTCCCGGACCAGCAGCTGTTCAGCAATTCCTGGCTGGCCGCATCCCTGGTCCTCGGCATGATGGCCCTGCCCACGATAATATCCGTTTCCGAGGACGCCATCCATGCCGTCCCGCGTTCGTACAGGGAGGCATCCCAGGCTCTGGGAGCCACGAAGTGGGAGACGATCGTGAAGGTGGTGGTCCCCGCCGCCATGTCCGGGATATCCGCAGCCGTGATCCTCGGCGTGGGAAGGGCCATAGGGGAGACCATGGCGGTGCTCATGCTGACCGGCAACGCCCCTGTCATCCCGGATCCGCTGTGGAACGTGTTCTCTCTCATAAGCACGCTCACGGGCACCATAGCGCTGCAGCTGCCGGAATCCGTATCCGGATCGCTGACGCAGTCCGCGCTCTTCGAGCTCGGCGTTATACTCATGGCCATGGTGCTGGTCATAAATGTCTGCGCCAGGCATGTGGTGACCAGGACCCGCGTCAGGAACGGGGAGATAGAGGGCAGGAGAGGGGCGGGATCCACCGGAGGCAGGTTGTCCGACGCCGTTTCGGCGCACCGCGGCGATCTGATGCTCGGATCCCTGCTCATTCTCCTGTTCGTCGGAGTATGGATGTTCGCATCGCTGCTGACCGGCGACCTGCTCTCGCTCGTCGCGGCCTCGGCCGCCGTCGCGGCCGTGCTGCTCATCAGGGAGGCGATGAGGATGCAGGCCCCGTCCGCAAGGGAGAAGGTGTGCATAGGCGCGGTCTCCGCGGTGATGGCCGCCGTGATCCTCCTCCTCATAGGGATACTGGCCTTCATAATCGCGAAGGGGCTCCCTTCGATCTCATGGGAGTTCCTCACGGAACCCCCCAGGGAATCCGGCAGGGCCGGAGGGATATATCCTGCGATCATAGGGACACTGGAGCTCATCGCGGGAACGGCGGCCATAGCGTTCCCCATCGGGCTGCTCACAGGGATATATCTCAACGAGTACGCCCGCAACACGGCCTACACCAAGGTGATACGCGAGGCGATAGACCTGCTCAACGGAACGCCGTCCATCGTGTTCGGCATGTTCGGCATGGTCCTGCTGGTCACTGCGCTCGGCCTCGGATACAGCCTGGTGGCCGGATGGATAACGCTGGCGTTCATGATCCTCCCCGTCATCATCAGGACGACAGAGGAGGCCCTCAGATCGGTGCCGCAGGATCTGAGGGAGGCGTCCAGGGCCATGGGCGCCACGAAATGGCAGACGATCTACAGGGTCGTCGTGCCCGCCGCCATGGGAGGGATCGTCACGGGGACGATCCTCTCCATCGGCCGCGCGGCAGGGGAGACCGCTCCGATCATGCTGACGGCGGCGGTCATATCGCAGCCCAATCTGGCCGGCTCGATCTTCGATCCGGTTATGGCGCTGCCCCTTCACCTGTATCATCTGGCGATGGACCTGCCCGGAACGGACGGTCTGCAGTACGCTACCGCGACGGTGCTGCTGCTGGTCGTGCTCGTCTTCTTCGCGGCGGCGTCGCTGATCAGGAATCGCTACAACAGGAAGGTGAGGTGGTGAGGATGTTCGATATCAGACGGAGAAATGTCCCTGCGGAGGCGCCCCGGGCGCCCGCCCAGGAGGAGAGGTCCGATGCCAATTATCAGGAATGGGTCAGCAGCACGGATCCAATAGTGGCGAGGTTGGATCCTGCGGATCTGTGCATCGATATCAGAGGGATGAACCTCTGGTACGGGCAGAAGCAGGCGCTGCACAGCGTGGATCTCCCCGTGAAGGCGAACGCGGTCACGGCGCTGATAGGGCCGTCAGGATGCGGTAAGTCGACGCTCCTCAGGAGTATAAACAGGATGAACGATTTGGTGGAGGGGTGCAGGGTCGAAGGGAGGATGGGCTTCCACGGGCAGGACCTGTACGCACCCGATGTGGACATCAACGATCTGAGGACCAGGATCGGGATGATCTTCCAGAAGCCCAATCCGTTCCCCATGACCATCAGGGAGAACATAACCTACGGGCCGAGGATCCACGGGGTGAGGGACAGGAGGGAGCTGGACGAGATCGTCTTCCGCTGCCTCGACCAGGCTGCTCTCCTGGACGAGGTCCAGGACCGCCTGGACAGTTCCGCTCTGGGGCTCTCCGGGGGGCAGCAGCAGAGGCTGTGCATAGCCCGCGCCCTGTCCGTGGATCCCGAGGTCATACTCATGGACGAACCCACATCCGCGCTGGACCCCATCGCCACGTCCAAGATCGAGGACCTGGCGATCAAGCTGAAGAGGGACTACACCGTGGTCATAGTCACCCACAACATGCAGCAGGCATCCAGGATAAGCGACTACACCGGGTTCATGTACCTGGGCAAGATGATCGAGTTCAACGATACGGACGTCATGTTCAACAAGCCGGACAGGGCCATGACCGAGAGGTATCTCACAGGGAGGTTCGGGTGATGCCATGCAGAGGATGATAGACGATCTGGATGCACTGGTGTCGGAGACCGTTGCCATGGGCAGGCTCGCAGAGGACATGCTGGAGAGGTCCATACGGGCGATAACCGACGAGGATACCGGTCTGGCCGAGGGGATAAGAAGGGATCTGATCCGCATTGAGAGGTACGACGACGACATAGAGGACGCCGCGCTGAGGCTGATGGAGCTGTATCAGCCCACCGCCGGGGATGCCAGGACCGTCGCAGCGGTGCTGAAGTCGATAACGCATCTGGAGAGGATATCGAAGTACGCGGCCAACATCGCCGAGGCCACCGATTATCTCGCGGACAAGCCGGAGTATCCGGTCAAGGACCTTCTGGCCCCGGTCGGCGAGATGGCTCTGGGCCTCGTCAGGCTCGTCCTGTCCGGATTCGAGAACTGTAGCGTCGAGGGGTTCCGCTCCATACCGGAGAGGGATGACGCCCTGGATACGGCGATGGAGCGCGACATAGGACGGATTGTGTCCTTCGTCGAAGGGAACAGCGGCAGCGCGGACGTCTGTATCTACTACATCTCTGTCCTGAAGTTCCTGGAACGCGTAGGGGACCATGCATGCAAGATGGCCGAGAAGGTCTGTTACATGGTCACGGGCAGGAGGGCCACGATCCACCGATGGGCGCGGAAGCCTTCCGCACCATCGGCTGACGAACGCATTCCTGTTGGCCTTGACCCTTGTCGTCATGATGGCGCCGATCGCCATCATGAGAATCGAGAGGACGGCGAGGCCCGCCGAAGGGATGCAGTAGAGGGCCGTCGATGCGGTGGCCGCCGCCATGCAGGCCATGCATGCCCTCCAGGCGGCCCTCCTCTTCACCAGGATGCCCGCGACGGTGCCGGCGAACGCTCCTATCGCGGAGGCCACGGACCACCAGAACAGCGCGGATCCCGTGTCGTCGGGGAGATCCCTCTCCGATCCCATCCCCATGAGGGCAGCGCCCGTCACGACTATCGCTATGATGGCGGACAATGCGCCGAACGCGAGTATGTACAGGTGCGCGGACCCCAAGGTGTCCGGGCGCCGTCCGGCCCCGAACCCCCTTCCGTCCAGCTCGTAGTATCCGGCCATCGGGCCGCCCCGAAGCTCCTCTTCGAAGAGTACAGGATTATCGTGAACACAAGCCCGACGGCGAAGAGCAAGATTCCGAGGCTCATGTAGAACGGGGAGCACATCATCCCGAGGCATGCGACGGAGGATGCCACGCACATGATGACGGCGGTCCGCCAATCGGACCTTACCCTGCAGAAGTAGTAGGTTCCGACGGCCAGGGCCCCGCTGATCGCCAGGAACGCCATGGAGAGGCACATCATCACGGGCAGATCCGACGTCCACACGGGCAGCATGCCCGTCATGTCGTATCCAGTCATGTCCTCCATGGTCCGGATAAGTTCGTTGTACGTCGCCTCGTCGTACCCCAGGGCATTGACGGCATCCAGGGCTCCGAGTATGAGGGCGAATACGCCGTAGAGCAGAAACAGAATGACAAACCCGGGGCATCTCCTGACAGGCGTCCGCACCCCGTATCCGTACTGGGGCTGCTGCTCCGGCCGGAACCCTCCGTCCAGGGGGGATCCGCATTCCGGACAGAACGCGGCTCCGTCCGGCAGCATTGCTCCGCATCTGGTGCAGAACCGATCTCCTTCCATGACCGCCCGTACGGTGCTGTCGGATAATACTTTGTCGAACGATGCGCTTGGAGCTCCGGGGTACTCCGAACCTGTACAGACTGGTACCCATGGTGCCGCGGGAGAGCTCCACGCCTCTGCATGCCAGGCGCTCCGATCCGTACGATCTCAGGAATCCGTTGTCGCACAGGTCGTCGGCCATCGCGTACACGCTCTCCGCTCCGCGCCGGGCGAACTCCGAGAACGCGCCGTTCATGAGCGCTCTCCCGATTCCTCTGCCCCTCGTGCGGGCGGAGACGACGATCATGGTGAGCTCGCCATCGAACGCTCCGGCGGCACGGTCCAGCAGGGCGCTGTCCGCCTCCATCAGGGCTCTGAGGTCCGACTCGCTTCCGCTCCCTGCGATGAGGATGTCGAGGAGGGCCACGGCTATGCCGGGGCTGGGCATATGGAGCCCGCAGTCGGCCGTCAGCCTTCCGGACACCATCCCCAGCAGTGCGCCATCCTCCTCCCAGACGAGGGCGAACGACGATTCGGAGAGCACTCCCTCCATGTACGCGGCCCGGGTGCGCGCGCAGTCGCGGCACCCCTCGAACCATACGGAGCTTATCAGCTCGGCCGCCGCGGGGATGTCCCCGCGCTCCATGTCACGGATCATACGAGCGACTTCCTCCATACGGAGGATGCTACCCGGGGCATATGGCGGCACATGAACACCTGGAACCTGTTATAGGGGCCGCATATGGAGACGGATCTGCCCCTGGACAGGTCCAGCATGGCCTGGCTGACCACCTGCTCCCTGGTGACGGTGTGCTTGAAGACCCGTTCCGGTACGGCGCGCCCCTCCCTGGATCCCGCGATGAAGTCCGTCTCGACCCAGCCGGGCGAGACCTCTAGCAGCGATATGCCTCTGCCGTCGATCTCCCTGCGCAGCCCTTCGCAGTACGCATGGACGAAGGCCTTGGTGGCCGCGTACACGTTCAGGCCTTCCAGCGGGAGATAGGCGGATGCGGAGCAGACCTCTATGACGGCCGATCCGGAACGCATCAGCGGTATGCACGAGTTCGTGATGTCCGCGAGCGCGGACGCGTTCACCGCCACCATGCCGCGGGTATCGTCCGACGGGATCTCCCAGGAGTCGCCGAAGCGGCCGAATCCTGCGCAGTTGATCAGGAACGAGATCTCCGGTCTTTCTGCGGATATCATACTCAGGACGCGATCCACGCCTTCGTACCTGGAGAGGTCCGCCACGATGATATGCACTGGTGTGTCCAGCTCCTCGGCCAGGGCCTCCAGCCTATCGGCTCTTCTGGCGATGACCCATATCGAGTCCAGCCCGCGATCGTCCAGGGCCCTGCAGAACTCGGCCCCCAGACCCGATGATGCACCTGTGACGATGGCTACTGCCATGTCACGCGAAGGCGGCGGCAGCTGCGGTGAGAGCCACGATGACCATGATCCCGACCATGCCGTATGCGAATACCTTCTTCTTGGTAGCGGTCTTCATAGCGGGCGGATTAGAAGGCCGCTATTTAAAAAATATCGAGCCGCGGATCGGGCGGTCGCTCCTTCGACGGATGGCATGGACGGATGGATGCCTGGACCGGAACGGCGATGTCCTGTCCAGCATACCCCATGGGTACCGTTCTGCATCCGAATTTACCATAACATTTAATATTGATGGATGAACTCTATAACCAGTGCGGGATGCATGTCCCGTGCACAAGGAGGAAATCGATTGACTGAAAACACCCGTCTGGACCCCAGCACTCTCGGATTCATGACCGTCGCTGCGGTGTCCCTGCCGCTCGCATTTGTAATGTTCCAGGGCACTGATACCACCCAGGGCCTCGGATTCTTCGTCCCTGCGGGCATAATCCTCATGCTGGTCGGACTGCTGGCATGGAAATGCAACGCCAATTTCGGATTCGCCGTCTTCACTCTCGTCGGTCTCGCCGTGTTCCTTTCCGGATCCACGGCCTATCCGATCGGCGAATGGGGCAACATTGTCTTCGGCATCATATTCGTATTCGCCATAGTATGGTCCGTCCTCATCGGGGCCGGGAAGAACCTCACTCTTCTGCTCGTTACGACGGCGCTCATATTCCTGCTCCTCGGCATCGCATCCATAACATCGACCGACCTCAACACGGTCGTCGGCATCGTGGCGCTGCTGAACTTCATCCTCAACTTCTACATGGGGATGTCCTGCGCCTGCCCCGAGAAGATCAAACCCTTCTGATCCGAAACGGCCCGCCCCGTGCGGGCCCCTTTCATCGCCTTATGAAATCGCCCGTTGTCGGAATGAGCCTCGCGTTCCGTTTCGACGGGTCGCGGACATTGGATGCCATAAGCTCCTGCACCTCGTTGAACTCCTCCGGGGTAAGGGCGGTGCCGGCGCCATGGCGCATCAACAGATCCTCCCACCTCATATATCCCGCATAGACGGGGTTGTGGAGGATCGTGGAGAGGTTCCTCTTGTTCCAGGGGTTGCCCCTTCTCGTCAGCGTCCCCTCGCGGTTGAGGCCCCATGCTATGGCGTCCATCGTGCTGCCGGAGCGGTACTCAGAGAACATCCGGGACACCACGGCCAGTTCCTCCGGCTCGGATGCCAGGCCTCCATCCTCGATGCGGTAGCCGTACGGGGGAGTGAACCCCATGGTCCTTTTGCCGGAATCCGCCGAATCCAGGGACTCCGCCTTCTCGCGCATGCCCATGTACGTCCTCTCGCCTATCTGCTCGGACTCCAGCTGCGCCAGACGCTGTATCATGTCCACCACGAACCTGCCGAGGGCGTTGGTGGTGTCCAGGGACTCCTGCGATGAGACGAACTGCTTCCCGCGCCGGGTCAGGATGTCCATCATCTCCATGAAGTTGCGGCTGTTCCTGTGGATACGGTCCATCTTCATGACCAGGAGGACGTCCCAATCGTCCATCTCGTCCATCATCCTGCGGTATCCCGGACGCTTCGTGTTGCGTCCGGAGTAGCCGTCGTCCTCGTAGATCCCAGCGACCTCCCAGCCCTCCACGATGCAGTAGTCTTGGAGACGCTCCTTCTGTGCCCCGAGGGAGTAGCCCTCCTCGGCCTGCTCCTCCGTGGACACCCTGGCGTATATCGCTGCGCGCATCGTCGGCTCTCTTGCACCGGGCCGTTCAGCCTCTCGAACAGCGCGCGGTCCACGATCGGAGGCTGATCGCCCGGCCTCACTATGCCATTCCAATCGGAGAACCCTGCATAGAGCGGGTTCTTGAGGATGTAGGATACGGCCTGCCTGCTCCATCTGCCGCCCTTCTTCGACGGCACGCCGGAATCGTTGAGGAACGCGGCTATATCCTCCGCGGTCGACCCCCTGCTACGGAGGATGTACATCGTGCGTACCGTCGAAGCCTCGTCCTCCAGGACATCCATCCTCCCGTCGCGGTAGACGTATCCGTACGGATGCGCGGACCCCAGATGCCCTCCGCCTGCCTTGGCCTTGAACTCCATGCCGACGAACGTCCTCTCGCCTATCTGCTCCGATTCGAGCTGTGCGATGCGCTGCATGATGTCCATGACGAACCTGCCCATGGCGGTAGTCGTGTCGAACTTCTCCTGGACCGAGCTGAACTCCTTGCCGCGGGCCCTGAGGTCGTCCATCATGCGCGTGAAGTTGACGCTGTTCCTGTGGATACGGTCCATCTTGAGGACCAGAAGGACATCCCACGAATCGGATTCGGAGAACATCCTCTCATACTCCGGACGGCGGATGTTCCTTCCGGAATACCCTTCCTCCCTGTACTCCCCGGCCACATCCCAGCCGCGGATCCTGCAGTAGGCCTCGAGCCGCTTCATCTGCGCGTCGAGGGAGAAGCCCTCGGCCGCCTGATCGTCGGTCGACACCCTGGTGTAGAGCGCCGCACGCATCGTGCATCCATCCCGTCGGGTGATGGACGGATGTGATGATAAAGGTGCGCAGAAGGGGCGGAGGGCCTGTCCGTCGGACACTTCGCGACCGTTCCCGATCCGAACGCGGCCCGTCATGTTCCATGGTCCCCGGACCGGATAGGAACATTTGAATATCCAGTGACGGAGTGACATCACTGGATTCTGCTCTGTATTTAAAG
>CAYUPU010000028.1:0-21465 GCA_964445265.1 uncultured Methanomassiliicoccales archaeon | reverse complement strand
GACCCCCGATTCCGGCGTTCCCCTAGCCTCCAAGGGCTCACTGGATTCACAACCTGCGGGAGCCGCGTTCGTGCCATGCCTTTATCAACGGCACCAACTTTATAATCGGGTCTGCAGTGCGGGCGGGCATGGAAACATATCTTGTCGAGAAGACCGAGGATGCCAAGGGCGTCACGCTCGGCTTCAAGGACGTCAACATCACGCTTCTGGCGCCCCTGATGAAGGCTCTCGACGACGATGAGAACGTCGTTCTCGTCAGATTCATCGAGACCCACCCTGAGCTCGACGACAGGAAGCTCCGCGTCGAGGTCAGGGACGGCAGCGCCCTGGACGCCATCGCCGGCGCGGCCCAGACGGCATCCGACTATTTCGCCGTCGTCGAGCAGTGAGATGTACCGCGAATGCCGCACCGCCGAGGCGGGGATCGGCATCCGCAGGTACCTCTGCGATGCCGACGGCACCGGCGGCCATCTGAAGACGGAGCCGGAGGACTTCGTCGTCAGAGAAATATCCGATCCGCCCAGGGAGAAGGCCGACGGGGACTACGCCATAGCCACGGTGACCAGCCGCAATTGGGAGACCAACCGCCTGGTGCGCATACTCTCGCGCAGCATCGGGATGTCCCGCACCCGCATAGGGTTCGCAGGGACCAAGGACAAGCGCGCCGTGACCACGCAGCTCATGTCCTTCCGCTGCCCGTCGGAGGATCTGGAGCGCGTGTCCCTGAAGGATGTGGAGATCTCCGGCGTGTACAGGGGGAGCCGTGCCATACAGCTCGGGGATCTCATCGGGAACTCGTTCGAGATCACCGTCAGGGACTGCACCATGGATCCCGCCCTCGTGGAGCCGACCGTCCGCGGCGACATGGATACGATAGCGAAGGAGAAGGGCTTCCCCAATTTCTTCGGCGTCCAGAGGTTCGGAGCCGTCAGGCCGGTCACCCATCTGGTGGGCGAGAGGCTAGTCCGCGGCGATATAGAAGGCGCCGTCAGGACCTACGTGTGCTTCACGACCCCGGAGGAGGACCAGGCCCTGCAGGGGATCAGGGGATCGCTCGAGGGGACCTCGGACTGGGCCCATGCCAGGGAGATCATGCCGGAGAGCATGTCCTTCGAGAAGGTCATGGCGCAGGCCCTTGCGGAGGGAGGGAATTGGAAGGACGCCGTCGCGGCGCTGCCTCCGAACCTCCAGATGATGTTCGTGCACGCGTACCAGTCCTATCTGTTCAACGAGATGCTCAGCGAGAGGATGGCCAGGGGCATGCCGCTGAACGCCCCGGAGGAGGGCGACATCGTCATCCCGGCCGCGGCCGACGGCACTCCGCAGCACGAGGCGCCTGTCCGCGTGACGCCGTCCAACATAGATCTGGTCGCGAGACAGGTCAGGCTGGGCAGGGCCTTCGTCACGCATGCGCTGTTCGGATCCGAATCCGTCCTCGCAGACGGGGAGCCCGGCGAGATAGAGGCGTCCGTCATCGAGAGGGAGCGCCTGCAGCCGCAGGACTTCATCGTCCCCGGGCTGCCCAAGTGCTCGTCGAAGGGCGGACGCAGAGAGGTCCTGTGCCCGGTGAAGGACCTTCGGGCATCGTTCTCGGACGGCTCGTACACCATGTCCTTCTCGCTTCCCAAAGGGAACTACGCGACATGCCTCATGCGCGAGTTCATGAAGTCCGAGATGCGGGACTACTGATCCCGCATCCCGGCCCGTTCATATTATCAGACGCTTCACGGCGTCGGCCTCGTACACGCCGAGGCCGCAGCCTTTCATGATATCGTATACTGTCGTGCCCTTGATGAGTCCGCTTGCCAGATCCGATAGTCTCGCATCGTCCTTCTTGGGCGCTTCCAGGGCCGCGCGTATGTAGGCCTGCATCCTCTTGGCCGAGTCCGCATCTTTGAATCCGCCCGTCACGAAGATCTTCTCGAGAGGTATGACCGGTCTGTTCTCCAGGTCCTTCCATTCCAGCTTCAGGACTATGTCACGGGATCCCTTCTCCAGGGCATCGAATCTGGCCATGCTGGGGCCGATCCCATCCATCGGGGGCATCCACGCCATGTACTCGGCCACCTCGGAGGCGGTCTCCGGATCCAGACCCATGGCATCCATGATGTCCGGGTCGTCGGCGGGTATGCGGGTGGAGCAGGCCCTGCGCAGGACCTTCTCGGCGTACCTCTTGACAGTCGCGTTCCAGATGCGGCCTCCGTCGGATGCCGCCTCTGGATCGGGGACGCCCATATCTTTCAGGATACCCTTCATCCTCTCTTTCTGCTCATCGTCCGCATCGCGGCAGGCTGCGAGTAGCGCAGCGGAGTCGCGCACCGCATCCTCGTCCCCGGAGAGCCTTCCGGCCTCCGCTCTGAGGACGATGGTCTCCGCCCGTCCCGGGCATCTGCGCAGCGTCCGGGACGCCGTGGCTCCGGCGCCCTTGCCGTCCCCTGTGGATATCTGCAGCCTCGCGAGCTCGTCGGCGATGTCCGCGTCATCCGGGTCCTGGGCGTTGGCCTTGGTGTAGGCGGCGATAGCCCGGATGGGCTGTCCCGATGCGGCCAGGATCCTGCCCTTGATGGAGTTGGACTCCGCATCGTCCAGACCATTGGCTATGGCCTCGTCGATCTCCACCAGGGCTCCCCTGAGGTCGCCCTTGGCCTCCCTGGCCAGGGTGTTCACCCTGTGCAGGCCGGCATGTTTGGGGTTCCCGGTCAGCGCGCTGGCGGCGAGGAAAGAGGCGCCCTCGGCATCGCCTCTGGCGAGGACTATGCCGGCCTTAACGCAGTACAGGTCCTGATCGTCCGGAGTGGCGGCGAGCGCGGAATCGATCGATCTCATGGCCCCTTTGAGGTCCCCTGCTTCGAGCAGGGCCTCGGCCATCGAGCGCAGCGCGGCCGGATCGGCCTGCACCGCCGGTTCGACGGGAGCTTCCTCCACGGGTGCGGCCACGGGTTCTGGCTCGGCGCGTGGCCCTATGCTGCCGGTGACGATCCGGCTCCGCTCATCGGACAGCGCCTGTGAATCCGGGAATGCAGCGGATGCCTCGTCTATGGCCTTCACGGCGCCGTCGCGGTCGCCGGCAGACAGGCGGACGCGCGCCAGCATCAGGGACGCCTTCTCGGAGGGTTCCCTGGCCACGCGCTCAGTGAGCACCCTTCCCGCCGCCTCGGGGCTTCCTGCGGCCAGCATCTCCTCGGCCTGCATATCCATCACGCGGACGTCGTCCGGGCGGATGGAGCGGGCATGGTCCAGGAAGAACACAGCCTCATGGTGCCTGGAGGACGATGCCAGGATGGACGCCTTCCTGATCAGTGAGTAGCACGATCCCGGGTCCAGCTCGATGGCGCGGTTCAGGGACGTCACGGCGCCCCTCTTGTCGCCGCCGGCCTCCTGTGCGGAGGCCAGCGAGATCCAGTAGTCGGCGCAGCGCTGGTCCATGCGGACCGCGTGTTCGTACGATTCTATGGCCGATGCCGTGTCCCCGCGGGCCTCGTCGGCCATGCCCTTCGAGTGCCACAGGACGGCGTTCTCCGGATCCATCGCGGCGGCTTCGGAATACGACACCGACGCCTTCATGAACTCGCCGAGGGCGTACTGGGCGTTGCCTTTGAGCCTCTTCAGCACCGGATCGCGGGAGTAGAGCTTCTCCAGGGAGGATGCGAGAGATTCGGCCTCGCGGTTCATGCCGCATCCGATCATGGCGGAGACGACGCCTACGGCACGGTCCCTGGATCCGTCGATCCTGACGGCCTTCCTGAAGATCTCGTCGGCCTTCTCGGAATTCCCCGTCCATGCCCTCGTCTCGGCGAGGGCCGTCATGGCATCCGCATCCGACGGGTCCCGTTCCAGGATCCTCTGGCACACGGCCGCCGCTTTGTCGTATTCGCGCGCGGCCATGTGGCGCGCGGCCATGAGCTCGAGGGCGTCGGTGTTCCCGGGATCGGCCACCAGGATCTCCTCGCACATCCTCTCGGCCTTCTCCGGTTCGTTCCGCAGGTACAGCATCCTTGCGAGCTGCGCCTTGGCGGCGAAGTCGTCCCCGTCCTTCCTGACGGCCCTGGACGCCATGCTGTACGCCGCGGGATAGTCTCCGCTCCTCATGAGCATCGCGGAGCGCATGGTCAGCGTGACAGAGTCGTCGCCTATGTATTCCGAGTACCTCTTGAGCATGGCGCCCGCCTCCGCATCCATGCCCCTGTCGAGCAGGAAGCGCACCGCGCGGATGTACTCGTCTGATCCACTGGATTCTTCGTCCAGCAGCGAGCGGAGCGATTCCACCATGCCGTTGCGGTCGCCGATGAGCAGGTACGCCTTTATGGCGTCGCCGCGCGCCCTGCCGGTGCGGGATCCGGATCTGGACAGGAGCTCCAGGGCCTGCCTGGGATCTCCGGCACCCAGGGCCGCCTCCGCGGCTTCAACCAGCACGAACGGTGGCGCCGAATCCTTCACGAGGTCGGAGTAGACCATGAGGGCGGATCTCCAGTCTCTTTCGTCGGCGGACATCCTGGCAGATGCCAGGCGGAACTCCGTGTTCCCCTCCTTGTACCATCTGCTCTCCACGAGCTTCTCCGAGGCGGATGCGCGACGGCCGGAGTACCAGTCGTAGTATATCGCGTAAAGGTCCTGCATGCGCCCGTCGGACGGGGGGTTGGACGGCCTGGATCCTTCGATGATGTCCTGTATGTTCTCCCTCTGCCCCCATCCGCCGTCCGGGTCCGTGCGGATCAGGATGTCGTAGGCGTCGCGGTCGGAGGGGTCGTATCCGTGGGCCGTTCTGGCGGCCTTCGCCGCGCCCGCCATGTCCCCCCGGCGCATCCGTATCCTGGCCAGGGCGATCTCGCGCAGGACGTGCTCCTGGGAGCTGTCGGACATCGCCAGCATCTCCTCCGCGGCGTCCGCATCCCCCTTCTCGAGCATGATGTACGCGGCATGGACGGACGGCAGGCAATCCGTGGAGCGGCTCTTGGAGACAATGCCCCTGACGAGGTCTGGATCCGTCAGCGCGGATCTCTTCATCTCCTCCAGCATCATGACCAGGACGTCGGAGTTAACCGAACCGTCATGGGATGATATCTCCTTGACAAGGTCCATCGGTCCGCCCTTCGGGAACGCCCTGGAATCCAGGCTCTTCCAAAGGCGGTATTCGAACGAGCTCTGCAGCACCGGCCTGCCGGACATGCATCCTGGATGGCGTATTCAGTATGAATAGTTCTGCGGAGGCGCCTCTCGGCGGCCGACCCATATCAACTTTTAAATAAGGGATGGGGAATCGTGGATTCGAGGCAGTTGTGATCTAGCTGGTTAGGATCTGAGCCTTCCAAGCTCATTGCTCGGGTTCGAATCCCGACAACTGCACTCATCCTTCTCATCCATTATTGTCTGGTCGTGTTCTGTGCGCATTCCGGAGCTTCGCCCCAGGGTCCTTTTCTGGATGCTCCGCCGGCGTGCGAGATAAATCCTCTGGACGGTTCAGGGGTCCGTGATCGAGAGGACCATCGGGGGGCGTCGCTGCCACATCTTCACGGTGGGCGAGCCGGAGTGCGTGATCCTGCAGCCGATCCAATCTCTTGCGGAGGAGTTCCTTCCGTCCGAGGCCGATCTGATGGCCAGGGGTTCCGGAAGAGGATTCGTCTTCGCCGCGTTCGAGATAGGGGATTGGAACCGCGAGCTGTCTCCATGGAGGGCGCCTCCTCCGCGCGGGAGGGAGTGGTTCGGCAACGGTGCCGGAGGGACGCTGCGGTACGTCGAGGACGTCCTTCTGCCCGCCGTTCGTCCGGGATGCGGCTCCGCCGGCGTGCCCGTGATGCTCGGAGGCTACTCGCTGGCCGGGCTGTTCAGCCTCTGGGCCGGAACGGTGTCGGAATCGTTCTCCGCCGTCGTCGGGGCCTCGCCGTCCGTCTGGCTGGGAGGGTGGACCGGCTATGCGAAGAGGTGCGGATGGAACGTCCGCGCCGTATACCTCAGCCTGGGCGATACGGAGCACGGGACGAGGAACGCGATGCTGTCGCGGTCGAGGGCCTGCATCGAGGAGACCTTCGCCGACATCTCCCGCGCCGCCGTGGACTGCACGCTGGAGTGGAATCCCGGGGGGCATTTCGCCGATGCCGCGCAGAGGACCGCCAGGGGTTTCGTCTGGGCGATCGGCCGCATCCTCGGAGACTCGCCTCCAGCCACTCCCTCAGGACGACCGCGTTGTTGCGGTCCCTGTCCCCGGCGCCGTAGACGAGGGCGACCCTTCTGCAACCATTCAGGGATTCCACGGGCTCCCGTCCAGCTCCTCGAGGCATTTCTCGCGGAACCATCCGAATCCCTCCGGTCGTGGGCGAATCCCTTTTTGAGGCCGTCGGACGGCGCCGCATCCCTCGCCCAGAGGTCCGTGCGCAGGTCCCCTTTCGACACCCCTCTGGGCCACAGGCGGTAGGCCAGGGCCCTGAGTCCGTAGTCGTCCGACGGGGGATCGTACGCCCTCTTCGCGCGGATGTCCGCCATATGCCGCCCTGGGCGGCATCGATGGTTCTTACGGCTTGTCCGCTGCGGGCGGCCTGCGGACCGACCTGAGATCCCCGTCCTCGACGATCCTCCTGTAGAGCATCGCTATGGCCTCGGACGGATCCGACCCGCACTCCGCGATTATCCTCTCCGCTTCGGCCTTCAGGACGGACTCGATCCTCGCGTCTATGACCGATCCCCTTCCGCTGTACGGCAGACTGGACGATGCGGCGGAGTCGTGGACGGATGCGACGTACTCGTTGTAGCGCATGCCGCGCTGGCGGGCCGCGGCCCTGATGAGGTCCGTGGTCCCCGATCCGTACTGGGACGCCTTCTTCCTCCGCTCCGCGATACCGGGGAACCCGAGATGCCTGGCGATCTCCCTCAGGACCTCCTTCCTGGAAGCCATGTCCCTCGGGACAACGTCCCTTTCGTCCAGGTCATGTATGGCGTCCGTCACGGCCGGATCCAGGTAGGGGTATGCCATGCTCTTGCCGAAATGCGATGCGATGGCCCTCTCGCACGGCAGGGAGACCTCCAGCAGCCTGGAGATGCCCTCCCTCTTCAGGATCTCCAGCGCCTCCCTGTCCTGGCCGATGAACTTGGCGCAGCCGTAGAGGTACTCGTCGGATCCCTGTCCGGACAGGACAGTGTCTTCCTCGGCGACGGAGCATACCGCGAACAGTGGCATCTCGTACGATATGGTGAATGGATCGGATGCCCCGGTCGCGCGAACGAGCCCCGCTATAGCGCTCTCGATGGTGCCTTTGGAGATCGGCGCCCTGGTCCACGGCAGGTCGAGCATGGCGCCCAGATCCCTTCCCATGGCGACGTCGAACGCGTTGGACGTCCCGCAGGTGTACAGATGGACGGATTCCGCATAGCGGGCCGCCAGTGCGGAAACGAGCCCGGAGTCGAGGCCTCCCGAGCACGCTATCGCGACGCGTCTCCCCTCGGAGGAGCGTCTTACGGACTCCACGAGGGCGTCCTCCAGGGCCTGGAATCTGAATCCGGACATGATGGACCTGAGCGGGCCACGGGATGATAAACCGATGCCGTCGCAGCGGATCCAGGAGGATCACGTGAGGCCTTCCGCAGACGTCCATCACCCTGCAGTCGATCCCGTAGACCTCGCGGACGGTGTCCTCGGTGATTATGTCGCCGGGGGCTCCCACCGAGTGGATCCTGCCGGGCGGCGCCATGACGACGATTTCGTCGGCGAATCTGGATGCGATGTTCAGGTCATGGCTGATCATGATGATGGACATCCCTGTCCTGCGGGCTAGGTTCCTGAGGGTCATGGCGACCTGGATCTGATGTCTGGCATCCAGATTGGCGGTGGGTTCGTCAAGCAGGAGGTATCTGGGGGTCTGCGCCAGGCCGCGGGAGATCGCCACCCTCTGGTGCTGCCCTGCGGACAGTTCGTCCGATTCCCGGAGGGCCAGGTCCGAGACCCCCATCATCCTCAGGGTGCGGACGGAGATCTCGACATCGAGCGGCGTGGTGTTCCCCAGCCTCTGGTGCGGGCGGCGCCCCATCATCACGGTGTCCATGACGGTCATCGAGAACACGCCCCCGCTGGACACGGGGACGAACGCCATGATCCTGGCAAGGTCCCTGGTCGGTATATCCCGGATATCCGTGCCATCCAGGAGGACTCTCCCCGAGGAAGGTCTGTTTATCCCATCGATGCATTTGACGAGCGTCGATTTCCCGACGCCGTTGGGTCCGATGATGCAGTACAGCCCCGGCCCGTCTATCTCCAGGTCGATCCCGTGCAGGACGTCCGTGTCTCCGTACGAGAAATCCAGCCCCTCGACCGTCAGGCTCAATCCCAGGCCTCCTTCCTCTGTCTGACTATAAGATACAGGAACAGCGGGCCTCCGATGAACGATGTGACGACGCCGACCTGCAACTCCGCAGGGGAGATCACGGTCCTTCCTATGAGGTCCGATGCGACCAGCATCAGGGCGCCGAGCGCGGCGGACGCCGGAACTAGGTACCTGTTGTCCGCGCCTATGAACATCCTGCACACATGCGGTGCGACCAGCCCCACGAATCCGATGATGCCCGTGTAGCTGACGATGGATGCCGCCATGAGGGATACGATGATGAGCAGGACTATGCGCATGGATGCCGTGTTCAATCCGAGGGATCTCGCGCTCTCGTCCCCAGATGACAGTATGTTGAGGTCCCTGGACAGCACCATCACCGCGGCGGATCCGGCGACGATCACCCCCAGCATTATCGGTAGATCGTCCCAGTGCATGCTGTCGAGGGATCCGACCTGCCACAGGTAGACGGCCTCCAGGTCGTTGGGGTCCGCCCAGAGCTTCATGACCGTCGTGAACGCGTTGAAGATGTACATCACCGCGATTCCTGCCAGGATCATGCTGACAGGGGAGACCTTCTTGACCATGGAGATGGAGACTATCATCGCCGTGGGTATAAGTGAGAATACGAATGCGCTCATCACGATGGAACCGTCCCCGGCCAGAATGCCATGGCCATAGCATATGGCAAGGGTGGCCCCGAAGCACGCCCCGGACGATATCCCGGTGGTGTAAGGGTCGGCCAGCGGGTTCTTCAGGGTGCTCTGCATGGCCGTGCCCGCGACAGCGAGTCCGGCACCGGCCACTATCCCGATGGCGATGCGGGGGAGGCGGAGGTTGCAGACCACGTGGTCCTTGATGTCGGCGGAGCGGTCCAGGGCGGGGACGTCCATGCCGATGAGATCCTGGACGGCTCTGATGACGTGGTCCAGGGCTATGCCGTACGATTCGATGATCCCTATCGGATACTCCCCCACGGTGACCGCTATCCCGGCGACCAGGACGGTCGCCAGGATCGCGACGGCTATGAACGCGATCTTGGGGAGTATGTATCTGCCGTATCCCGCGGCGACGTCCTCGGACCGGACGGCGTTCCGGTCGGCGGACGCGCCGTCCGCCCATTCGATGTAGACGCCGTAGTCCTGCGGAACGGACTCCGGCATTTGTCCGCGCTGACGCATGGTATCTCGATCGGGGAGGGCGGCCCCTCCCCTGGAAACGGTTTCAGACCGCGAATCCGCCGTGGGATTCCACATCCCAGTCGAGTCCGCAGAACTCCGTGATGTACTCCTGCAGATAGCGGTCCGCATCCACATCAGCGAACTCGTCGGGATAGAACCACTTGGCCATGTACAGGACGCCTATCGGGTAGGAGGGTCCGATGAACACCTCCAGGTTGATTATGTGGAAGTCGCCGTTCTGGCTCGCGGACGTTCTGGAGAACTCCGTCTTCAGCGCATCCAGCTTCTCCTTCATCCTGGCATCCGTCCATTCGTACGCCGTGTTGCCCTGGGAGAAGATGATGAACCGTGGGTCCTTCTTGATGATCCATTCCATCGAGAGGGTCGTGTAGTACTCCGAATCGGATCCGATGTCCTTCACGATGTTGTATCCGCCGGCCCTGACGGAGTTCTCGTACTGGCCCGATCCGGCCTTCTTAGTCGAGGTTACCTTGTCTGCATCGAGGACCAGCACCGTGGGCTTCTGCGAGTCGCTCTTCTTGGATACGACAGAGTCCACCTTGTTCAGTATGCCCTCGGCCCAGTCGAGGTACTTGGCGGCCTGTCCTTCCTTCTGGAGGATGTAGCCGAGCGTCACCATACCGGAGAGGACCTGCCCCTCCTCCCAGGTCGGGAGTCTGACGACATCTGTCTTGGAGGATGTCCCGAGATCGGTCTCGAGCGTTTTGGCGAACCATTGCTTGGTTCCGCACAGGTAGGCGTCGGCATTCAAGTTCAGGACCTTCTCGACGCTCGGACTGAACCTGTCGCCTATGCTGGGGAGATTCATGAACTCCGGGAAGTATGTGGGCCATTTGTATGTGAAATCGTCGGTCGCGACGATCTGCGATGAGCAGCCTAGGGTCCTCAGGGCCTCCACGGTCTTGTTGTAGGTGGCGATCACGGTTCCCGTGAGGGGGTATTTCACGGACGCGATCTCCCCGTCGACGTTGATGTAGTGGATCCTCTGCTCCTTCTGGGAGATCATGTCCCTGACGAAGTCGATGTCCTTGGAATCGATCTTCGTGCTGTTGTCCGCATCGGCATAGGGGTACTGTTCCACCGTGCCGTTGTGGTCGATGATGTACTGTATCGCGGAGATGTCGTCCTCGTCGATGTCGTCGTCCAGGTCAGCGTTCCCGAGAACCGTGAGCCTGGTGGTCTTGCCCTCCTCGGGCGCGACTTTCTTCTCCCCCCCCCCGTCGCTCGCTATCACGATCGTCGTGACGGCGGTCGCGATTACGACGATGGCGGCGATGCATATCAGAATCTTGCTGTTCAATCTATCACCGTTGGATGATTAATCCAATGGTGATTATTCAGGATTAATATAAACCTGTTACTTTGAATGATACGGAGTGAGGAACGGAGATCGAGAATTACTTCTGGATTCCTGCAATCGGAGGGGGGGGGGGCCGACGCGTCGTGCCGGCCCCCGTTGTTTCAGATCATCCTCCTCAGGACGTACTGGAGGATCCCGCCGTTGGCGATGTAGTCGACCTCGGCCGGCACGTCGACCCTGCAGAGGGTGTCGAATTCGAGCTTCTGCCCGTCCCTGAACGCGGTGACCCTGACGGTGCATCCGGGCTCCATGTCGGAGAGGTCGATATCGAACGTCTCCCTGCCGGTGAGTCCGAGCGTCTGTGAGTTCTGGCCGGGCAGGAACTGCAGGGGCACGATGCCCATGCCCACGAGGTTGGACCTGTGGATCCTCTCGAAGGACTCGGCGATGACGGCCCTCACTCCGAGGAGCAGCGGACCCTTGGCGGCCCAGTCCCTGGAGCTCCCGGTCCCGTACTCCTTCCCGGCGAGCACGATGAGAGGGGTCATGTCCTCGTCGTATCTCCTGGAGGTCTCGAAGATGGTGTCCACGGTGCCGTCGGGCTGGTAGACCGAGCAGCTCCCCTCGCTCCCGGGGACCAGAAGGTTCCTGAGGCGGACGTTCGCGAAGGTTCCTCTGACCATTACCTCGTGGTTCGCCCTGCGGGATCCGTAGGAGTTGAAGTCCTCGGGCTCCACGCCGCGGGCGGTGAGATATCTGCCGGCGTCCGTGTCCCTGCCGAACGATCCCGCAGGGGATATGTGGTCGGTCGTGATGGAGTCGCCGAGCTTGGCCAGGACCCTGGCCCTGGAGATGCTCCTGATCCCCGGCTCTTCATCTATGTCGTCGAAGAACGGCGGGTTCCGGATGTAGGTGGACTTCTCGTCCCAGCGGAACAGAGGGGACTCCTCGCCGGGAACGGCCTTCCATCTGGCCGATCCCTCGAAGATATCCTTGTACTTCGACACGTAGACCGAGCGCGTGACGTACTCGTCGGTGAGCTTGGAGACCTCCCAGTCCTCGGGCCAGATGTCCCTGAGGAAGACCTCCTTCCCCTCGGGCGTGGTTCCCAGGGGCTCGCGGTCCAGGTCGATGTCGACCCTTCCGGCGATGGAGTAGGCGACCACCAGGGGCGGGGACGCCAGATAGTTGGCCTTGACGAGCGGGTGTATCCTGCCCTCGAAGTTCCTGTTGCTGGACGCGACGGCCGCTACGACGAGGTCGTTGGCCTTGATGGAGTTGGAGACCTCGTCGGACAGCGGTCCGCTGTTGCCGATGCAGGTCATGCATCCGTACCCGCACACCTGGAAGCCCATCCTCTGGAGGTAGATCAGTAGCCCGGAGTTCTGGAGGTACTGCGTGACGGCCTTGGATCCCGGGGACAGGGACGTCTTGACCCACTCCTTCGGCCTCAGGCCGAGGTCGAAGGCCTTCTTTGCCACGAGGCCGGCGGCCATCATGACGGACGGGTTGGCGGTGTTGGTGCAGGACGTGATGGATGCGATGACGAGGGACCCGTCGCCGATCGTCCCGGCCACGGCCCTCCTCTGCTCCTTCACGCCGAGGGCCTCCAGGGTCTTCGCGAACTCCTCCTTCATCGTCCTCATGGGTATGAGGTCCTGGGGGCGCTTGTATCCGGCGAGGCACGGCTCGACGGAGGACAGGTCCAGCTCGAGGGTGTCGGTGTACTCGGGTTCGGATCCGTACCACATCGTCTGCTCCTTCATGTACTTCTCGACGGCGTCGATGTGCTTCTCGTCGCGGCCGGTCAGGCGCAGGTATTCGATCGTCTTCTCGTCCACGGGGCAGTATCCCATGGTCGCGCCGTACTCTGGGGCCATGTTGGCCAGGGTGGATCTGTCGGGCAGGGGGAGGCTCTGGTATCCGGGGCCGTAGAATTCGACGAACTTGCCGACGACGCCCTTCTTCCTCAGCATATGGACCACGGTCAGCACGAGGTCTGTGGCGTTGACGCCCTCCCTTAGCTCCCCGGTGAGCCTGAATCCTATCACGTCGGGCAGGGGCATGTAGCTGGGCTGGCCGACCATGGCCGCTTCGGCCTCTATGCCGCCGACGCCCCAGCCGGCGACCCCGAGGCCGTCGATCTGGGTGGTGTGCGAGTCCGTTCCGAAGCAGGAGTCGGGGTACGCGATCGTCCTGCCGTCCCTCTCAACCACGTGGACGAGCGGAGAGAGGAACTCCAGGTTCACCTGGTGGCATATCCCCTGTCCGGACGGCACCGCGCGGAAGTTGCGCAGGGACATCTGCGCCCACTTGAACAGGGAGTACCTCTCGCTGTTCCTCTGGAAGTCGAGCTGCTCGTTGAGCTCCTGGGCATCGTCCCTCCCGGCGTAGTCGGTGATGAGCGAGTGGTCTATGACCAGGTCCACAGGCAGCATGGGGTTGATGATCTCGGGGTCCTTCCCCATGGCGGCCACGGCCTCGCGCATGGATGCGAGATCGGCGACGGCGGCCCCTCCGGTGAGATCCTGCAGGAGGACACGGGCGGGCATCCAGGGGATGTCCTCTCCGTCGTTGCCCTCGGGGCTCCAGCCGGCCGCGGCGCGGATGTGGTCGTCCGTGACGGTCTCCCCGTCCCTGCGCCTGAGCATGTTCTCGACGATTATCTTGATGGAGTAGGGCATCTTGGAGAGATCCCCGATTACCCCCTGCTTCTCCAGCTCTCTGAGGCTGTATACGGTGATCTCGCCCTCGTCCGTGGCGATGGTTCTGGTGCAATCTCCGATTCCCGACATGAGGTCCGGTCTCCTACGGGTCGCCTATAAAAGCAGGATAGATAAAGAGCGCGGGCGCGCGAGCGGGCGGTCCGGACCGTCCGTGCGGTGTACAGTTATCATGTCGATGGCGCATCACGGTGCATGGACGAGCTGGACATCCTCCTGTGGATCCAGGGCGCATCGCCCTGGATGGACGGACCCATGCAGGCCGTCTCCGCGGTGACCGCGCACTCCGCATGCTGGATCGCCATGGCCGTGCTCCTGATGCTTTCCAAGAGGGGCAGGGCCACGGGCACGTCGATGATGCTGGCCATGGTCCTTGTCCTAATCATCGTGGATCTGGCGGCGAAGCCTCTGGTGGGTCGCGACAGGCCGTTCGAAGTCTACGACTTCCCTCTCATAGTAGGGGCCCCTTCCAGCTACTCTTTCCCGTCGGGGCATTCCGCGTACGCATTCGCCTGCGCCGCATGCATCGCGATGGGCTGCAGGAGGTGGGCCGTGCCGCCCCTCGCCGCGGCGGCTGTCGTGGCCTACTCGAGGCTGTACCTCTTCGTCCATTGGCCGACGGACGTCCTCGCCGGGGCGCTGCTGGGGATCCTGATAGGCGTCGCAGCGGTCCGTGTCGTCCGGAGGGCGGATGCCCGCAGCCGGTGCAGAAGCAGTACCCGATGTCCCCATTGTCGATGCCTGTGCGGAGCTTGCCGGCGGTCGCGGCGGCGAACTCCTCGCCGGCGAACCCGCCGATGACCGTTCCTCCGTTCAGCAGGAGGTCGATGACGACCTCCGCCGCATCCTCCATCTCGGCATCCATTCCCAGCCTCTGCATGGCGGCGAGTCTCGGGACCTGCTCCTCCACGGCCCTGTCCATGGCCCACATGGCCGTGGATTCCAGCGGATCGTAGCAGCACATCCTGTATGCGCGTCCGGCATCGTCGCCCAGGAACGCCTCCTCGTACTCCGAGGGATGCTTCGCGAGGCGCGATCCGACCTCTGCTCTGACCATCTCCGGTGTGGCCTCCTGGGCGAAGTATCCGCGGAGGAGCTCTCCGGACACGTCGCTCCCGAGCGATTCCGCGATATGGCGGAGGGCTCCGACCGCGTCCCTCCGGGACATGCCGTCGATGACGGCCCTCGTGCCGGCGTCCTCCTGCATCGGTACGGGACCCTCCCGCCGAAAACATCGTCCACGACCTCGGATAGCCTGCGCAGGTTCTCGACGCTGTTGGCGGCCAGAACGGGGCCCGGGGCATCGAACCTGACATCCCCTCTGATCCCAGTGTGGCACCCTCCCGCCTCCTCTAGGATCGTCAGTCCCGCGGCGTGGTCCCATGGAGACAGGCGTATCTCGAAGTACAACTCTCCAGCGCCCTCGGCCATCAGGGCCAGCTCCAGCGCGGCAGTCCCGATCCTGCGGATGTCGTTGATCTCCGGGTACAGCCTCTCGCTCACCTCGAAGCAGGGGCGTGCCAGGCTCTTCTCGTAGCAGCAGTATGCCGTGCTCAGGAGGGAGGCCTTGAACGGGCGGTCAGACACGCGGATCGAAGTGCCGTTCTTGAACGCCCCGCGACCCCTGGCGGCGCTGTACAGGGTGTCCGTGAACGGGTTCAGGACGAATCCGGCCCATGGGCGCGAGTTTCTGAAGAGCGCGACCGATACTGCGCACATGGGGATCCCGCGGGAGAAGTTGGTCGTCCCGTCTATGGGGTCCACGATCCAGACCCATTCCGTATCGGACAGGGAGGCCTCGTCCCCCTCCTCGCCTATGAACGCGGATCCTGGGAGCAGGGCGGTGAGCCTCTCCTTCAGGAATCCCTCGTTCTCCAGGTCGGCGGACGTGACTATGTTCTCGACAGAGCCCTTGTCCATGATTGAGAATCCGCGTGCGCTTCTGACGCGCGCTCCCGATTCCCTCACGATCCCCTCTATCTCCCGAATCGAAGGCTCCGATGCCATGCGGACATGATGCGGGCATGCCTAGATAAACCATGGATCCCCCGTCCGCGTCCCGTCTCCGCGGACCCCGTCTAGAAACCATGAAGTCTTATGCCGTCCTCCGACCGCTCATGGCGGCCGCGGTATCGGACGAGCTGGTGCACACCCTGACGCTCCTGCAGCGCAGGGTGGTCGACGAAGGGAGGCAGATCATAGTGGTCTTCGAGGGACGCTCCGGTCGCGTTCTGGGCCGTGTGATCAACGAGTTCATGAACCTCCTGGAGCCGAGGGGGATCCTGTATACGCATTTCTCCCCCGACAGCATGGATTCCCCGCGCGAGAGGCTCAGATACATCTCCCGCGAGCCCGCCAAGGGGGTCATCGGCATCTACGACCGCTCCTGGTTCACGGAGCTGGTGGGCGCCGCCAGCAGAGGCGCGGACACATCCGAGGTCGAGATGATGTCCGATACCCTCGAGAGGTACTTCATCGCCAACGGCGTGGTCCTTGTCAAGTTCTATCTCAATATGGATGACGATGCCGTGGACAATCTGGGGGAGCTCTACGCTCTCAAGAAGTCGGCAAAGGGGACGTTCCTGACGGACGACCATATCGATCCGAAGAAATGGAAGGACAAGACCGTCATGCCCCTTCTGGCCAGGACGGGCAGCACGGCCGCTCCGTGGAACATCGTGGACGTAAGGGGGCTGGACGAGACCGTGCTCTCGGTGGTCCACGCGTTCGTGTCGCGCGTGACCGCGGGTCTGGACTCCCCGTTCCGTCCGCCGGCGGTCGGGCTGCGCATGCCGTACCGCAACCCCCGGAGGACGGAGGACCTCACGCTCACGGCATCCCGGTACAAGGCCGACCTGGCCGAGTTGTCCACGCGCATCGCCGCCGCGCAGACCCGTCTCGCCGCATCCAAGCGCTCCATGGTGCTGGTCTTCGAAGGCTGGGACGCGGCCGGCAAGGGCGGCAGCATCAAGCGTCTCACGCGCGCTCTGAATCCCCGCGGCTATTATGTCCGCCCGGTCGCCGCCCCCGTCGGGGACGAGAAGGTCCACACCTACCTGTGGAGGTTCGCTTACGGGGTGCCCAAGCAGGGCAGGATCACGATCTTCGACCGCTCCTGGTACGGCAGGATGATGGTGGAACCCATCGAGGGTCTGTGCACGCCGGAGGAGTACTCGCGCTCCGCGGAGGAGATAAACGTCTTCGAGAGGCAGATCGCGGAATCCGGAGGCATCGTCATCAAGTTCTGGATGGAGATCAGCCCGGACGAGCAGCTGGCGCGTTTCAAGGCCCGTCAGGAGAACCCGTACAAGCGGTGGAAGATCACCGACGAGGACTGGCGCAACAGGGAGAAGTGGCCCGTGTACGAGGAGTACGTCGACAGGATGATCGAGTCCACGAACACCCCCTGGGCGCCCTGGGTGGTCGTCGAGTCCGAGGACAAGAAGTACGGCAGGATCAAGGTTCTCCGCACCGTGGCCGAGGCCTTGGAGAAGGCGCTGTCCAAGGATTGACGACGATCGACGTATCGTATATACGTCAGCGTTATATAGGGGCCTCCCGTAATCCGGCTCCGATGATGGACGAGTTCAAGCAGAAGATCGCCGGAGAGATAGCGCTCTCCCCCGATCCGGGCAAGACCATCCGGAAGTGGCGCGAGGAGTTCGGCCTGTCCCAGCATCAGCTGGCGGAGGCCATGGGCGTCTCCCACTCCGTGGTCAGCGACTACGAGTCCGGGAGGAGGAGGTCCCCCGGGGTCAATGTCGTCAGGAAGATGGTCGACGCCTTCATCGAACTCGACATCCGCAACGGGTCCCCCGTCATCTCCAGATACAACCCGGAGTACAGGCTGGACTGCATAATCTCGATGGACGAGTTCGCCGGCGGAGTGCCGGTGGACCGCTTCATGGAATCCATCGAGGGCAGGAACCTCAATCCGGACAGGATCATCAGCAAGTCGATCTTCGGATACACCGCGGTCGACTCCATCAAGGCGATCCTGAGCCTCAGCTCGAGGGACTATCTGAAGATATACGGGTCCAACACGGAGCGCGCGCTGTTCTTCACGAACGTGCACTACGGAAGATCCCCTATGGTCGCGGTCAGGGCGCATCCCCTGACGCCGGCCATGGTGGTGTACGTGCAGCCGGAGATGACCGACCCCCTCGCGGTGAAGCTGGCGAGGCTGGAGGGGATCCCCCTGGTGGTCACGGACCTGTCCGTGGAGGAGTGCGTGGACCGCATGGAGCACCTGAAGGAAGGGATATGATGGAAGTAGGGATAGTGAGCTACGGCGCGTACGTGCCCCGCTACAGGATCAAGCCCGAGGAGATCGGGAGGATTTGGGGCATCGACGGCAAGGCCATGGGCAAGGGCCTGATGATCAACCAGAAGTCGGTGCCATCCCCGGACGAGGATGTCGTCACGATCGCCACGGAGGCGGCCAGGTACATGATGGCCCGCGTCCCGTCGGTCGACCCCCGGGACATCGGCGCGGTGTACGTGGGTTCGGAGTCGCACCCCTATGCGGTGAAGCCGACGTCCACCATCGTCGCCGAGGCCATCGGGGCCACTCCCGCGATGACCGCCGCGGACATGGAGTTCGCCTGCAAGGCGGGGACCGCCGGCATACAGGCGTGCATGGGGCTCGTTGGGTCCGGAATGGTCAGATACGGCGTGGCCATAGGCTCGGATACCTCCCAGGGCGCTCCCGGGGATGCGCTGGAGTACTCGGCGTCCGCAGGAGGCGCGGCCTACCTGATAGGATCCGAGAACATCATCGCCCGGATCAACAGGACCCTCTCCTTCACCACCGACACCCCGGACTTCTGGAGGAGGGAGGGCCAGACCTATCCTAGCCACGGCGGCAGGTTCACCGGGGAGCCCGCCTACTTCAGGCACATCACCAGCGCCGCGAAGATGATGTTCGAGGCCATGGGCACCTCGCCCGAGGACTACCGGCACGCGGTGTTCCACCAGCCCAACGGCAAGTTCCCCACGAGGGTCGCCAAGCAGCTCGGGTTCATGCCCGAGCAGATCGGATACGGGCTCCTCACGCCCGAGATCGGGAACACCTACAGCGGGGCCGTCCCGCTCGGACTCGCCAACGTCCTCGACCACGCCGAGCCCGGCGACAGGATATTCGTCACATCGTACGGCTCCGGAGCCGGGAGCGACGCCTTCGACATCACCGTCACCGATGCGATGAAGGACTACAGGAGGAGTAACGCGCCCCTTCTGGAGAAGGTTCTCGAGAACACGATAGCCCTGGACTACGGCACGTATGCGAAGTTCAAGGGCAAGATCGTCATGGGGGATTGAGAATGAGGGATGTAGCAATCATAGGGACCGGGGTCACCAAGTTCGGAGAGCTCTGGAACAAGTCTTTCAGGTCCCTCGGGATAGAGGCCGGCACAAAGGCCATCGAGGACGCGGGGCTCGCCGGGGACGAGATCGATGCCATGTACATCGGGAACATGTCCGCCGGCCGCTTCATCAACCAGCAGCACATAGACGCCCTCATCGCCGACTACACGGGCATGGCCTCCAGGAACATCCCCGTGGTCAGGGTCGAGGCGGGCGGAGCCTCCGGAGGCGTCGCCTTCAGGCAGGCGTACATGGCCGTCGCATCCGGTCTCGCCGACTACGTCGTGGTCGGAGGGGCCGAGAAGATGACCGACATGGACGACGCGTCCATCAACTCGGTCCTCGACGCCACCGCCGATGCGGAGTGGGAGGCCGGCATGGGAGTGACCTTCGCCGGGCTCCACGCGATGATCGCCAGGAGGATGATCCACGAGGGCATCGCGACCCGCGAGGAGATCGCGTCGTTCGCGGTCAACAGCCACTACCACGGCGCCCTCAATCCGAACGCCCAGTTCAGGAAGGAGATAACTCTGGACACCGTCCTGCGCTCCGGACCCGTCGCCGAACCCCTCGGCATGTTCGACGGCGCACCCATATCCGACGGCGCCGCCGCGCTCGTCCTGTGCCCGTTGGAGACCGCCAGGAAGCATACGGACAACTATGCGAAGGTCGCCGCCGTCACACAGGCCAGCGACACCCTCGGACTGTTCAGCAGGGGAGGCAGCATAACCTCCTATCAGGCGACGGTCGTCGCCGCGCAGAAGGCGTACCAGCAGCTGGGCATAGGCCCGAAGGACATCCAGGTGGCCGAGGTGCACGACAACTTCACCGTGTCCGGCGTAATGGCGCTCCAGGACCTCGGGTTCTTCGAGAAGGGCAAGGCCGGGAAGGCCGTGCTCGACGGCCAGTGCAGGATCGGAGGTGAGATCGCGATCAACACGTCCGGAGGCCTGAAGGCCAGAGGCCATCCGATCGGCGCGACGGGCGTCGCCCAGGTCGCCGAGATAGCGGACCAGATCAGGGGAAGGTGCGACAAGCGCCAGGTCCAGGACGTCAGGTATGCCCTGGCCCAGAACGTCGGAGGCGTCGGATCCGCCGCCACCGTCACCATACTGGAGGCGATGTGATGTCATCCGTAGCTAGAGAGTGGAGGGAGATTCCCGGAAGGTACAACCTCGAGGGGACCAAGTGCGAGAACTGCGGCACCATCTACTTCCCCGCCAGGTCCTTGTGCCCCAAGTGCCGCAGGGCGGCCGCCGGGAAGATCGTGCCCTATAAGGTCTGCCCCAAAGGGAAGGTCTTCACCTACTCCGTGATCCACGAGGCCCCCGACTCCAACAGGTTCCAGAAGCCCTATGCGGTCGCGATGGTCGAGACCGACGACGGCGTCATGATCGAGGCCCAGCTCGTCGATGTCGAGCTGGACAGGATCGAGATCGGGATGCCCGTGAGGGCGGTCCTCCGCAAACTGGACTCCGACGGGGAGTCCGGCGTCATCCGCTACGGGTACAAGTTCGTCCCGCAGTGACCAAACCTCTGCCCGGGAGCCATCCCGGGCCCATCTGTTCCTTCTTTTCTTCCACGCGCCCTTCCTCGAAGGGCGTCCGCACATCCCCCGGAACGGCACGGCTATGAGCCGTATCATAACTAAAACGCAATCTTCTCATGATTTACAATTTTATCATTACGCGGAGAAGTCAGGTCTAAAATTGGTGGAAACGAGCAGACTATGCCGTAATTTGTTGTTGATTAGAGGGTTCTAATCATTTCTTTAAATATGAATTCGATTACACAATTTACAAAAAATGTAGGATTAAAAATCAAGACGTGATTGCAGGAGACATGGAGAGAATACCAATATCCGAACGGATCAAGGAGGTCTCGTCGATCTCCGAGGCCGCCGGCCGCCTGTCGGTCTCCCGTCCTTCCCTGTACAAGTACATGGAGTACTACGACCGCGGCGATTACGACCCCATCCCTCCTCGCATCCTGTCGTTCTTCGACATGGTGGAATCGGATGACGGGAAGGGCGACAACCTGGAGCGCAGGCTCATAGAGGAGAACTTGAGGAGCGACCGCCTCAAGCTGAGGATCATGGGCGACGCGCACGATGAGGCCTCCGTGGAGAGACCCCGCTACGCGTGGACCGTCGACGAGGTTCCAACCATGCTCGTCGTGGATCGGGACGGCGCTTCGGTAATATTCCGCAACGCGGTGGCCGGAGGCTGGGATGCCATCGCGCACGTGTCCGTGATCGTCGACGGCGTTCCTTCGGAGGTCCGGCGCTACGAGGCCGGAAACGGGTCCGGAATAGTACGCATGGACGGGCTCCCGGCCGGTCCGCGCTACCAGTACACGGCGGAGCTCAGGAGGGGCGGGGAGATCCGCACCTCTGAGCCCCATCTGTTCTCTCTGAGGTGATATCGATGAGATTCATGCACATATCCGATCTGCATATAGGAAAGAAGCTGAAGGAGCAGTCGCTCGAGACGGATCAGAGGTTCATCCTTGAGACCTAAAACTTCGGGATCGTATAGGCTACACTTGCGATTCCGATTTTCGATTTA
>CAYUPU010000027.1:1382-21882 GCA_964445265.1 uncultured Methanomassiliicoccales archaeon | reverse complement strand
ATCGGGAGGATCCCCGTCGCGCCCTCCTTACGCCCGCGCGCGTCCGCGCCGGGCGGCAGACCCACCAAGGAGACGTCCCCGTGCCCGATTCCATTCTGATGCTGGAGAGCTCCCACATGATGGAGATCATCCTCTACGTGCGCGACCACGACGGCTGCCTCCGGAGCGACATCTACCGCGGGGTCAGCCACAACTACTCCATTCCCGGAAAGATCGATGCCCTGGAGGGATGCGGCCTCATCGCGGGCTCCGCGGACGGGAGGTCCACCCGGTACACCCTGACCGACAAAGGCGCGAGGGTGGCCGGCCTCCTCGCGGAGATAAGGGAGGTCCTCCGCGACGCCCCCGGGGCCCCTCCGTCCCCGTGATGCATCGCACATCGTTCGTAGACACGTGACGAAACGCTATCATACGAGATACGCCCGTAGACCCGTCCATGAAGGACTACGGTACCACATTCAGACTGGAGGGGTGCACCGATGACAACGTCCTGACGGGCGACATGATGAGCGGCCGCGTCCGCCTCGGGAGCGTCGAGGAGTTCAGGCTCACGCAGAAGGCGATCGACCGCATAATGGACTCCCTGGAGGACTTCTCCGAGGAGGAGCTCTACGACGTCTCGCCGCTGAACAGCGAGGGGGACTGGCTGCTCGCCTGCGAGGGCGCGGAGGAGCTAGAGAAGACCGGATTCGACCTCCCTCCTGAGCTCGAAGGGATCGTCGGGCCCCTGCTGGAGTGCGCGACCGAGGCCGGATGCCCCAGGAGCATGGCGATCCTGAAGGACCTCATGGACCTGAAGCACAGGAACCCCGACAGGATGTACCTCGACTGCTACGAGGGCGTCCTCAGGAGCCCCATAGGCAGGAGGTCAGCGGTCCTGCTGGCCGCCGAGGCGAGATCGGACTGCATGCAGGAGAGGGGCCTGATCGTGGCCGAGACCCTGTTCCTGGACCTGCTGGAGCAGGCGGGGTACGGGGACGTCGCGGATGCCTGGAGGCGCGCCGAGCCGGGCAGGCTCCTCCGAGGATCGCGAGAACGAACAGAACGGACGCCGCGGAGCGGCTCCGGACCGGGAGGTCCCATGCGGGACCTCCCGTAAACGGTTTGCTTTTCAGGTCGTATCGCTGTGCCGGACTCAGCTCCTCATCAGCCTGAGGGCGACGATGACCGCCATGATGGCGATCAGGACGACCAGGATGATGAGCAGCGTGTCGGTGAGGCCGGTGCCGCCGTTGGACTGTCCCTTGACGGCCTCGGTGTTCTTGTCGATGGCCTCGACGATGTCCTTGGAGGAGTCCGAGGACCCTGCGGGCTCGGATCCGATCATCGAGAAGCGGTAGGTCTTCTCTGAGGTCTCTCCGCCGACGGTGATCGCCATGGAGGTGACCTCGTTCTTCTCGTTGTAGATCTTCACCTTGGAGACATCGTACCCGGTCTTGGCCGAGATCGCGAGCTGGTAGGTGCCCTTCTCGAGTCCGGAGATGGCATAGGTGTCGCCCTTCCCGGGGACGCTGGTGAGCAGCTTTCCGCCGGCGGTGATGTAGTTGATCCCGCCGTCGGTGCTGACCTCGATCGTGTAGATGTACGGGTTGAGGCTGGCGGAGACGGTCTCCCATCCGGTGGTCCCGATGGTGACGTTCTTGTTGGCCTCGTCGTTGGAGTTCTTCTTCAGCACATCGCTGTACCATCCGATGAACTTCTTGTCGACCACCTTCGCGGTGACCGCCGAGATCTTCAGAGCGGAATTGTTCCCAGGTGTGGTGTACGAGCGGAGATAGTCCTTGCCCTCGACCATGAACTTCGTTCCGATGTAGTCGCCGTCCTCCTTCGTTATCTTCTCGGGGAGGACCGCGTCTGGGGACGCGAGGACGTAGGCACCGATGGTGGCCTCGCCCTTAACGGAGGCGGGGTCGGCGCCCGTGGTCTTTGCGATAAAGTCGTTCGCGTTTACGCTGACGTACAGAATCTCCGCCTCGAAGGACGCTACGGATGCCCCAGCGGTGTCCACAGCGGAGGCATTGATGGACGCTCCAGAGGAAACGGTGACGGTCGCATTAGCGGCATTGAGCTTTCCGCTGGTGACGGTGATGGTTCCGTTAACCGTCAGTGTCTTGCCCACTGTCATAGTGGAACCGTTCCTTATGTCGACGGTTCCAGCCACATCCATGTCGTTCGCGATGGTGAGCGTGGTCGCTGCAGCGGGGCTCTTGGGCCCGTGGACGACGATGTTGCCGGTGACAGTGACCTTGTCGACGGTCAGCTCGAGCGCTTCGAGCATATACACATTCCCATTAAAGCCGACGGAAGTATCGACCTTTACATCGGCATTCTTTCCGTCCTTGGTCGTGTAGTCGATGATATCCCCTGCAACGGTCATGACCGCGGCATTCCCGACCTTGTCGGTGCTCACCATGAGGTCTGTACCTCCTACCTGTCCCTTCACCGCGATGGAATCGGATTCGCTGGAGAACACTGCCTCGATCTTCTTCCCGGACAACACAGAGATCATAGCGTTATCCATGGTAATGCTCCTCACATTGGCGTCGCCCTTGACGATAATTTTGACCGTCTTGTCCGTACCCTTCAGAGCGAGGTTCCCGAGAACGATGCTGTCGCCCTTGGCGACCTCGAACTCTACGGTCTGCTCGTCCGCCTCTGGCGCCTTCTGAGCACCCTTCTCATACGTGGTGATCACGTGGGTCTTGACCCCTTTGCTAGTCGTGGTGTAGTACGCCCCGGATATAAGGATCGTCGCGTCCACCGGATCATCGCCCATGGCTACAGGCACGTCCTCGACGGAGTATTCGACATACCCATTCACGTTCATGCTCCCGGCTGCGGAAACAACCTTGTCATCCTCCTTGACCTCCTTGGTTAGCCTTACACCAGGCTTCTCGGCTGCGGAGTCGGTTAGGTCGAGGGTTCCGTTCACGGTCATGACCTGCTTGTTGGCTACCGTGATGGTGTTCCCGTTGACATCGAGGATCACGCCCTCCTTTATCATTACAGGCTTTCCCGCGGTGATATCCTTCTGGATCTGGACGGTCTGCCCGGACTCGGCATTGGCCAGCGCGGTGTATATGTTGGTCCACTGGGCCTTTCCATCCTTGTCCACCTTGTTGTTGACCATTGTGGCCGAGTACACATCAGAGACGATCTTTCCGTTCCTCAGATTGGCATCCACATTCTCCATCCTCTCCGCGTCCAACGTCCCGTTGACCACTACCGAGGAACCGGATGTCGCCTTGAGTCCGAAACTGGAGCCGCTGCTCTGCTTGACTGTGAGGACCACATCGGAGTTCTCCTCTGCCCCGATTGTCAGGATTCCGCCCTTCAGCGTGACCTTGGTGTCCGCAGGGATCTCAGCGCTCTCGGTAAGGGTCTGATTCCCGTAGATCTCGATCTCCTTGGCCCCAGTCGCGAGACCGGCATCGACCGTGACATAATGGTAGATGGTGTTGTTCCCCTCTTTCGTGGTGTAGTAGGCGGCATTGATTTTGCTGTCGTCTAGACGGCTATTGAGTGTCAGGGATCCGTCCTCACTGACATTGATTTTGCTCGTGCCTACGGCCGTATATTTGAAAGTCGCGTTACCCGGAGTGGTTCCGATGGCCTTTGCATCGATGGAGGCCTTCACATTCATAGGTCCTGTGACATCCAGCGTGCCCCCGAGACGGACCGTCATCGGACTCTTCACCACTGTTGTTCCAGTCAGTTTCAGGCTCGCTTCTTCTCCACCTATCACAACAGGTGCATCAATCGTGGCATTAGCCGCATCGATCTTCACACGTTCGCTGATTGTCAGATCCCCTCCGACCTTGACGAATGCTCTGTTGTTCGCTATTCCTGTGACCGCTATCGTCGCTCCGACCTCATTGGACACCGGATCGTCTATGCTTGTTTCCCCTGTGTAGTTTATCTCCGACTCCACGCCGATGGATCCAGATATGTTCATTACCGAGGCATGCCTATGATAGTTGACATACTCCTTGTTGGCCCCTGCATCGCTGTCTTTAGCCGCGATGAGCGTGTTCGTAGTCTCTACGGATATACTTACCCGGGATATTTCTGCCCCGGCGTCAACATTCCCTGTGTATTCGGACACTGAGGTTGCTCCCGCAGCCTTCTTCACATCGTTCGATCCAGTGATCACTACTTTATTGCCTGGGATCATCGCGGGTGCATCGACCTCCTCGGTGTCCTCCTTGTTATAGTACTCGATCCCCTTATCCGTGACTGTAATGGTTCCGGTCACCGCCTTCTCTGAGAATTTACCCTTCTCGAATCTCTCTCCGAGGACCACCTTTTCTAGCTCCACTGCCCCCTGGCTGGACAGTTCCACTGCGAAGCCTGGCGAGGGGATGCTGCTATTCACCATGAGGGTGCCAGCGACCTCGAACTTGGTCTTCCCATCAGTGTTGCGTATCTCTCCCGCTATAGACAGATTCGCCTCATCCTGAACAACGAAATCCCCCTCTACAGCTCCCTTCTCTCCGATTTCGGCCGTGGATCCCGTCGCGATTATTATTTTACCAGGGTTGGCTTCAACTCCATCTACCGCCCCAGCCTTTATCTCACCGTTTATCGCCAGGTTCCCAGAGATCCTGGCCTCACCGGTGACAATAAACCTTCCGATGTGCTGATTTCCATCGCTGTCCTCCTCGGACACCACTTCGAGATCTCCTCTGATCTCGGCGACGCCGTCGATCTGAAGGGTCGCTCCTTCGAGGACCGTGAGCTTCGCGTTCTCTGGAACCACGAGCTTACCCTTGACCACGACCAGTTCCCCCTTTGCGATCTGGGTCTCACCGGTTATGGTTATCATCTGCATCGCATAGAAGTCCTTCTGGTACACGGTACCGGGTCCGATGTTCAGATTGCTCCCTTCGAAGTCCTTGTCGACGAACTCGACACCCAGGGTGATGGTTCCTTTCTTCGCGTCCTTGCCTTCGACCACATACTTCCCGTTTGTGAGCCCAGGAACCACCTGTGCTTCCTTCCCAGCAGGAACCTTTCCGATGTAATTCACCGTGAGTGCGGTTCCACTTTCCACTGCTGTTCCATTCGCAACTGTGGAGGTCCCCTCCGCATTCTTCACTTCAAAGTCGGATCCGTCGTAGCTGATCTCATAGCACTTTATGAGATTGAGCTTGACGTTATACCCAGGCATCTTATAGGGGTAATCTTTGGTCAAGTCATTCTTCGACTCTCCCTCCTGGAGCTTGTAGCTCTTTCCGTCAGTGACTCCGCTGGCAACATTGACCGTAAGCGTGTCATCCTTCGCAACAACATTCCCGTTCCCCGAAAGAATGACGGCCCCCTTCTTGACTTCTAGCCCCGCACCTACATCCACGGTGTATCCCGTCACCAGCTCGAACTCCGTCTTATCGTCGATCGTCGCTGTGTAGGTCTTGGTCCCAGAAGTGTCGAGTGCGGTTCTCGTGTCACCGACTATTTTGTACAATGCCCTGGTCTGTCCGTCCGGCACCTCTGCCGCAGACCCATCCATTATTGTTATGACTGTACCCTTTGTGACGCTGGCTGTACCATTCTTTTCGATGGCCGTTCCACCATCGTACGTCGCGGTGATATCGCCCTTCAGCGTCACCGTAAGCTCTCCCTCGGCATCGCTGTCCTGCATCGCCGCGGGAACAGCGGCGAGGAGGAGCGTTGCGATCGCCAGGACGGCGACCGCTGCGAGGAGCCTCTTGGGGGCCGCGTTGAGCCCCCTGTTCTCTCTTTTGTTCGTAAACATGACTATGCCTCTTGCCCTCGCGGGCAGGATGGCGCCGCATGCCGCCTCCGCATCGTCCTCCATGCCAACGGCCTCTTGGAGCGCCGTACGGGGACGGTATGTTGCGCAGAGTCACTTATTATGAGATGATATTAGAGGATGTGACCGCCAGAATCGGAGCAGATGTTCCCGCAACGGTCCCATCCCCCGCCGTAATGAGCTACGGATTGGAAGGTCCTCCATCCGTGCACCGCCGCCGGACGAGAGACGATCGGGAATCCGGCGGAAGCATAGACGCCCCCAGGATCGGAGGCCGGGGGCGGAGCGGCTCCTCCGGACCCCGATCCGCGCGGCGCCGATATCCCATATATATCGTCCCGATAATCGTCGCCCGATGTTCGGATACACCGTCCCGTCGTACGGCAGGCTGTCGCCCTCCGACAACATGCTCTACCGCAAGTACTACTGCGAGGGGTGCCACCAGCTGAGGGACGGATACGGTCTCACCGGGACTCTCACCGTCAACTACGACATGACGTTCAACACCATCCTGCTCGACGGCCTGATGGGCGAGTGCCTCGACTTCGAGGGCACCACCCGGAGGGTGTGCGTCCTCCAGCCCCACCGCGCATCGTCCGAGATGATGCGCAGGATGGCCGGATACACCCTGATCCTCACCAAATGGGAGCTCTACGACGACGAGACGGATCTGCCGTCGGTGAAGACCAAGGCCGCCTCCTTCGCCCTCGGAAGAGCGATCCGCAAGGCCGAATCCGAGTTCCCAGAATACGACAAAATGGTCGGGAAGGGGTTCGAGGCCCTCCGCGACCTCGAGCTCTCCGGATGCAGGGACGCCGTCCTCATGGGCAGGACGTTCGGCGAGGGGCTGGCCGGCCCCCTCCGGGACATAGCCGGGAACTCCTTCTCCGACGAGCTCCGCGAGATCTTCGTCGGCCTGACCGCCGCCGTGTACGTCATGGATGCCATCGACGACCTGGACGACGACTTCATGGACGGCACGTACAACCCCCTCCTGCCGGAGAGCGGATACATCAACGCAAGGAGCTTCATCGACTCGAACATCTACGGCATGGCGTCCCTGATCAACGGCGTCGTCAAGGGCATGCAGGACGCGTACACGGCGGTGAGGCCCGCCATGAAGGGCAACAGGACCCTGTGCGACAACATCGTCTACTACGGCATACCCGAATCCGCGAAGCGCGTCATGATGGGCGACTCCAAGGCCCGGGCGAGCATGAAGAACATCCTCTCCAACAGGAGGGAGAGGACCTCGACGGGGGCCCGAGGGATCGAAGTCCGAGCAGACGTCGAACGACTCCGCCTCCCTTCCGTGGCGGGCGCAGACGCCCCTGCTCCAGGACCTGCAGCTCCCGCAGCAGCCCGGGCGGTACCTGGGACATCCGCCGTCCGGATCCACGGACGCCGACTCCGGGGCGCACACCCAGACGTCCTCCGAATGGATGCACAGCCTGCACGTCCTGCACCTGCCGTAGCTCTCGTCCATGGCGACCGCACGAACGGCCCCGTTATTATCCGTTGCTGTCCCCGGCGCGGATGCGGGGGAGCCCGTGCAAGAACACGATAAGGGGTTTCGCCGCCGAGGATCCCCGGCGGGCGGGTGTCTCAAAGCTCCTCTTCCGAAGGAGGGTTTCCGTCATGGCTCAGAAGGTACGCGTTGTACCTCTGGGCCATCTTGTACGCGTCGTACATCCCGTAGATCCACACGACGAAGCACAGCAGGTACAGGATGGCGCCGGCCGCCCATGACCCGTTGAACAGCAGCGTCAGCGCCAGCATCACGCAGACCAGGTAGGCCAGCAGCAGGAGCGCGCCCCTGCGCACTCCTCCGACGTACATCTGGCCGAGTCCCGCCACCAGCAGGGACAGGATCAGCGCCACGCCCGTGGACTTCTTGTTCACGTACACGCGTGCCTGGTACTTCGGATCCGACTCAGCCCAGGACGCCGATGCGCCCCCGGACAGCTCGCGTCCGCAGTTCCAGCAGGTGTTAGAATCCGACGACACGTCGGCTCCGCATTCCGGACAGTACAGTGTATCCCCGCCTTTGAGATTGCGTATTGTTATTTAGAAGACACGTATGCGGTACGAGAACCGTGCTCCGAACATGTTCAGGCGCATCGCCGCTACGCGCGCATCCTCCGCGGGTCCGCCGGGAAGCCCTCCGCGGCCTGCATCCTCCTGGAATCGTCGCAGAGCTCCTGGATCTCCTTCAGATGGACCGCGATCGCCTTTCCCGTATCCGTCAGGTACAGGGCCTTCCCGCGCGCCATGGGGACCTGCGTCAGTATCCCCTCCCTCTCCAGCGCGTCTATCTTCCTGGCCATGGTCGTGTTGTGGGACACGTCGGCATAGACGCTGCTCTTCTGGCATCCCTCGTTGTCGTAGACGTACATTATCAGGGCCATCGCGTGCGGCGACTCGAGGATCCCTATGCTGCGAGATTTGTGATGCGTCATTCTGCGCCACCTCCTCCGGCCCTCTTCCGGACCGGAGACGATACAGTGTTCTCATATCTAGTATATAACAAAAGGTAACTTACCTTCGAAATGTTAGTACTATGTACGGAGCACGTGTCGCGAACGGGTGCGGAGCGGTCCGACCCATTTCCTATATACCGCCGCCATCTTCACGCGGACATGGTCGTGAGAATCGCCTACATGGGCATCCCCGGCTCCAATTCGGAGCAGGCCGCGACGGAGCTCGCGGGAGCGATGGGATGGAGGGACTTCGTCCTCGTCCCCAGAGAGGACTCCCGCAACACCGTCGCCGCCCTGGATTCGGGTGAGGCGGACTACGGCGTCGTCGCATCCAGCAACATCACCGCCGGGCCGGTCGTCGAGACCCGGGAGGCCCTGGAGGGGAGGAGCGACATCGAGGTCCTCCGCGCCCTGTGGCTCCCCATACACCACTGCGCGTTCTCCCTGCGCCCCGGGATCCGGATACGCCACGTCGCATCGCACATCCAGGCCCTCCTGCAGACCAGGGAGCACCTGGATGCGCTGTTCCCGGACGCCGACAGGATCGAAATCGCCGACACCGCCCTCGCGGCGGAGATGCTGTCGGGCGGCGCCCTGGGCGAGGACACCGCCGTGGTGTGCAGGCGCAACGCGGGCGAGATGTTCGGCCTGCACCTGATGCACGAGAACATAGAGGACAGGAAGGGGAACATGACCGAATTCGAGCTCGTGAGGCTTTGCGATGACATCCGACGGCATCGAGGAGGACGCGGAGAGGCTGGACGCCATAGTGGCCGATCTGAACAGGGAGGCCGCGAACCACAGGCGCCTCAGGGACGAGTACCAGGAGAAGGCCGGGATCCTGGCCGACAAGAGGGACAAGCTCCAGAAGAGGGCCAGGTCCCTCTCGGCCGAGGCCAACGTGTACAAGGAGCGCAGGGACGAGTCCAACCTGACCGCCAGGGAGTGCCGCGGCAAACGCGACCAGTGGAACGAGAGGGTCCAGAGGATGCGCGCGTCCGGAGGCCTGGGGGACATAGACGAGGCCCGCGCACAGGCCAACAGCTGGCACCAGAAGGCCGAGAAGGCATCCAAGAGCAGCGACGCCGCGCACAAGAAGATGCATCAGCTCTTCGACGAGGCCGACAGGCTGCGCGACGAGGCGAGGACCTGCCAGGAGCAGATCGCGGACCTTCGCAGGGCGGCAGACATCGAGCACACGAGATACATCGAGACCGTCAGAAGAATCGACAGGGTCAGGAACGAGCTTCCAGACCGACGTCGCCTGATATGCATGCCGGGGAACAGCCTCTCGACCGCCGACCTGGCCCTCGCGTACGAGATGCCGAGCCCGATGGAGATCTCCACGCAGCTCCTCCCCTCGCGGTGCATCTCGGCGATCGGCCCGTCCAGGGACGTGTCCACGGCGACGGCCTCCTCCGCGGGCTCGTCGCTCCAGGCCCTGGAGAAGCACGAGGGGCATCTCGACGGGACCTTGGACGTCTTCGACTCCCAGGAGTACCCGCAGCGCGCGCATTCGAACCCGCGGGGCTCGTCCATCCATCTGTACGATCCGCACGACGGACACCTCTTCGGATTCCCGTCCCTGGAGTTCCAGACGTGCCCGCAGCGCCTGCATTCCAGCCTGAGACTCTGATCGCTCCATTTGACCGAGCGGCACCTGGGGCACCTGAGCGGCGGGCTGTCCTTGCGGGGGACCCATTCGTAGAGGCATCTGCTGCACCTCAGCCTGCTGTCGCTGTCTCCGTCGATGAACGACCCTCCTCGGTCCGAGATAGGATCTGAAGGTATAAATCGGAGACCCAAGCGCGGCCGTCGCCATCCGATGCGGAGCGCCAGCAGAACGCCGATGTACACGCGCGTCCACTCCGGCCTGCGCAGGACCGCGCGCAGCCCGCGGATCGGGGAGAAGCGCCCGGCGAGCGGCGCCAGGGCGTCCTCGATGTCGTCGTCCGTCCACTCCGAGAAGATCGCGCGGGCGTCCATGAACCTCGGATCGAACATCCTGTCCCGGCGGACCCAGCGGACGTATCCTCCCGCATCCCCCTTCAGGACCGCCTCCGCGGCCCTCCTCCCGGACAGCATGGCCGCCCCTATGCCCCCGTAGCACAGCGGATTCGGCAGGCCCGCGGCGTCGCCGGCCAGGATGCAGCGGCCCTTGGCGGCCTCCGGCACCGGCCCGAACGGCAGCGCCCTGGCTCCCCACGACGCGAGGCCCTCCACGTCCCTGTGGCTCCCCGTGCCGACCGCGAACCCGACCGAGACCGTCCCGGGCTTCGACGGGAACCTCCACGCGTAGCAGCCGCGGTACGTCTCCCCCACGGTGAACTCCAGCACGGACCCGCCGTCCCCTCCGGCGATGCAGTTCTCTATGTTCATCATGCCCCGGGGCCTGGTGCCGAACAGGCACCTCCTCACCGCGGAATGCGCCCCGTCGGCGCCTATCAGCCAACGGCAGCGCACCGTGCGCCCGTCCGACATCGACACCTCGTACCCGCCCTCCGTCTCGGACACCGAGGACACGTCCCCGCGGACGAACTCCGCGTCCGTCAGGCCCCTCATCTCCGCCAGCACGGCGGGGCGGTCGATGATCCTCCCCCTGACGGGCACGTCCACCGACGTCCCGCGTACGGTGGAGATGCGTATGGCGTCCACCCTGGCCGTCTCGGAGGACGGGATCCACCCCGCCCTGCGCAGGGCGCGGTCGCTGACCGCCTCCCCGCATATGGAGTGGTAGCGGTCGAAGCGCTCCCCCTCCATGCGCTCCAGGACGACGACCCTCAGCCCCGATCCGGACAGGCGCATCGCCGCGGACATGCCCGCCGGGCCCGCCCCGACCACCGCCGCATCGAACATCGCGCCAGGAGCCTCATCTGCCATGACACCGCCATCCTCACCCTCTCCATCGGGGTGCTCCGCTCGTAGTCCCCGCACGAGTACTCTGTGCTCCGCTCCAGATCCGCCAGGAACCGCTCGGCGGCCTCGGAGTTGATGCGGCCGGAGTACACCATCGCGTTCGTCTCGAAGTTCAGCCTCATGGACCTGTTGTCCAGGTTGGCCGATCCTATGGAGCAGCACACGTCGTCGATCAGCATCATCTTCTCGTGGATGAACCCGTCGTTGTACCTCCACACCCTCACGCCCGACCTCATGAGCCTGTCGGCGCACGTGAGGTTGTTCCAATAGAGGAATATGTGGTCCTTCTTGTCCGGGATCAGGATCTTGACGTCCACCCCCGACCGGGCGGCGTTCTCTAGCGCCACGGCCATAGCATCGTCCGGCCCGAGGTAGGGGGTCGCGATGTACAGCCTCCTCCTGGCGGACGATATCATCGTCTGGTACTGCATGTGCACGGGGTTGCCGGGCATGGTGTCCGGACCGCCGGACACCAGCTGCATGCGCACGTCCCCGTCCATCGTCCATACGGAGGGGTCGATGTACTCGCCGATGGGCCTGAGGCGGTCCCTCGGGGCGCTGTACTGCCAGTCCCCGCAGAAGCGGGCGACCATCGGCGCTATGCCGGCGCCCTCCACCCTGACGGTGGCGTCCCTCCAGTGGCCCAGGGGCCCCTCGCCCCTGTACTCGTCCCCGATGTTGAAGCCGCCGCAGTAGGCGGTCCTCCCGTCGATCACGGCGATCTTGCGGTGGTTGCGGTTGTTCTTCTTGGGGCTCAGGAGGAGGTTGGCCGCGCGGTGGAACATGGCGTAGTGCCCGCCGGCCCTCCTGAATCTGTATATCCCGTCCTTCGGCCCCTTCCCGATGCCGAACGCATCCGTCAGGAAGCGGACCTCCAACCCCTCCTCGGCCTTCCTCGCGAGGAGGTCGACGAACTCGTTGCCGTCGTGGTCGTTCCTCACTATGTAGTACTCCACGAGGATGGTGTGCTCCGCGGCCGCGATGTCCGCCATCATCCTGCGGAACAGGGGGTCCCCCTCGGTGAACAGCTCCACCCGGTTGTTGTTCGTGTACGTCCAGGCGCCGGCGCGCTTCATGGCCTCGGCGACCCTCATGACATCCTCCAGCTCGGGATGCTCCCGCCTGTCGCTCTCCAGCATGTCGCTCTGATGGATGACGGCGTCGAGGATCTGCGCATCGGTCACGTTCTTCGGCTCGAACCTGTACCTGTTGTAGATCGATATCCCGAGGTAGAGATAGAGTATGAATCCGACCGGGGGCAGCAGTACCATCAGGATCAGCCATGTGACGAACACCCTGGGATCGCACCTCTCGAGGAACAGCAGCACGAACAGCGCCAGCACATCGAGCACGACGATCAGCATCACGAGGTCCGACACGATGTTCGTGTAGGACAGGACATCGTCCACGGTCACTTCCACACCGCCTCGGACGCCGGGGACCTATATAGCGGGTTGCCCCCGGCATGGTTCGATCCGTCCGAAGGACGGCCCGAAATGACTTATATAGCGAGCAAAAAGAATCCCTATCATGAGACAGAGGAGCGGACGCGACGAGTCGGGGCTGCTCGCCGGCGCCGGCATCAAGGGCCTCCTCATCGTCATCATGCTGGTCGCGGCCATGATCGCCGTCGCGGCCGCGGCGACGGACGATGATAGAAGGGGCGACGAGACGCCTGCGGAGGAGACGCCCGGCACGACGGTCCCCGACGACGGGGGATCCGACGAACAGGACATAATCACGACCACGACGGCCACCGGATCGGAGAAGAAGATAGACCTCAAGAGCACCGATGTGCTCACCGGGACCGTGTCCGAGGACAAGGACGGCGGCACGGTCGAGATCAGGGTCTCCCTGGCGGAGGAGGAGGCGTCCAAGTACACATCCTTCAGATGGTACGTCAAGGATTCCTCCGGCAGCTACATCGGCTCCGTCTCGAAGACCGAGCCCTTCGCCACCTGGACCATACAGGACAGCGACATCGGCAGCTACACGTTCGGCGTCAGGTGCGAGAAGAACTCGGACCAGGGGTTCCGCCCCGGAGGGATGTCCATCCCCTGGATGGTATTCACCGAGTACGTCACGCACGATATGCAGATAGTCATCTCGGGCACCGTGACGAAGGAGCTGGCCTGGACCTACGACGGCAGGTCCTACACGACCACGGTCACCTACGACTACTCCGAGTTCGAGAGGTACTCCACCGGCGACCTGTCCAGGTCCCTGGAGGAGAGGAGCACCTTCGACGATCTGACGGGCTTCATCGTCGTCAACGACGTGGTCCAGGGGATCGCCGACGACCTGGAGTCCAAATACGCTGCGGCCTACGGCGGAAGCGCGGAGGGGCAGCCATACGCCGAGTTCGTCCTCGCGTTCGTGCAGACCGCGTTCTCCTACCAGTACGACGAGAGGCTCTACAAGCAGGACGAGTACTACGCGTTCCCGATGGAGACCATCCAGAACCTCGGAGGCGACTGCGAGGACACGTCCATCCTGTGCGCCGCCCTGTACAAGGCGTCCGGATACGACGCCGGGGTCTTCCTGATACCCGGCCACTGCATAGCGGCGGTCGCCGTCGACGGCTACGTCCCGGGAACCCCGGACGCGTCGTACAGCAGCAAGGTGAAGGTGTTCAGCTACGCTCAGGACGGCAGGACGTACTACGGATGCGAGACCACCCTCGAGCAGAACCTCTACGGCGTCGGATGGGTGTCCGACGCCTACTCCATCGACAGCGACGGGGAGATCACCTACACGAGCACCGACATCTTCGGCCGCACGAGCACCAGCACATCCACGGTGTCCGACGGGAGGACCGTCACGTACAAGGAGCTCGGGTACGGCCTGTACACCGTCCCGGCATCCGCCTGAAACGCGCAGGGGGCCCGTCCCCTGCCTTCCTTTTATCCCCGCTCCCGCATCACCGCCGCGATACACGATGGCAGACCGCATCGAGATAAGAGGCGCGAGGGTGCACAACCTGAAGGACGTGGACGTCGACATCCCCCTCGGGAAGATAGTCGGGATAGCCGGCGTGTCCGGCTCGGGGAAGTCGTCGCTGGCCCTCGGGGTCCTGTACGCGGAGGGCTCCAGGAGGTACCTGGAGGGGCTGTCCGCCTACACCCGCCGCCGCATGACACAGGCGGCCAGGGCCGATGTGGACGACGTCCGCTACGTCCCTGCGGCGCTGGCCCTCCACCAGCGCCCGTCCGTCCCGGGGATCACCAGCACCTTCGGCACCGGCACGGAGCTCCTGAACAGCCTCAGGCTCATGTTCTCCAGGCTGGCGGAGCACGTCTGCCCCAACGGCCACCGTCTGAAACCGTCCATAGCCGTCGCCGCAGGGCTCCCCCTGGAATGCTCCGAGTGCGGCGCCGTGTTCCACGCCCCGGGCGCCGAGGACCTGTCGTTCAACAGCCGCGGCGCCTGCCGCGGATGCGGCGGAACCGGCATCGTCCGCAGGGTGGACGAGTCCTCCCTGGTGCCCGACGAGTCCCTCACCATAGACGAGGGCGCCGTGTCCCCATGGGGGTCCCTGATGTGGTCCCTGATGACCGACGTCTGCCGCGCGATGGGCGTCCGCACCGACGTCCCCTACCGCGATCTCACCCCGGAGGAGAAGGAGGTGGTCCTCCACGGCCCGGCGGTGAAGAAGCACATCCTGTACAAGTCCAAGACGAGCGACAACGCGGGGGAGATGGACTTCACCTACTTCAGCGCGGTCCGCACGGTCGAGAACGCCCTGTCCAAGGTGAAGGACGAGAAGGGCATGAAGCGCGTCGAGAGGTACCTGACGACCGGCGTCTGCCCGGACTGCGGCGGGTCCCGCCTGTCGGAGGCCGCGAGGGCCCCCCTCATCGGAGGGATCGGGCTCGATGAAGCGTGCAGGATGCCCCTCTCCGCCCTGATCCGCTGGGTGGACGGCGTCCCCGCATCGCTTCCAGCGGAGATGCGCGGGATGGCCGAATCAGTGCGCGATTCGTTCATGACGTCGGCATCGAGGCTCATGGACCTGGGGCTCGGATACCTCTCGCTGGACAGGGCGTCGTCCACGCTGTCCACCGGAGAGCGCCAGAGGATGCAGCTGGCCCGCGCCGTGCGCAACCGCACGACCGGCGTCCTGTACGTCCTCGACGAGCCCTCCATCGGACTGCACCCCTCCAACCTGTCCGGGCTCCTGGGCGTCGTCCGCGACCTACGCGCCGACGGCAACTCCGTGGTCGTGGTGGACCACGACACCAGGGTCCTGAGGGAGTCCGAATGGATCGTGGAGATGGGTCCGGGCTCCGGATCCGGGGGCGGGCGCGTCATCGCCCAGGGGACCGCGAGGGACATCGCCGCCGACCCCGCATCGAGGATCGGCCCGTTCCTGGACGCGGAGAAGGGGACGCGCGTGCTGGACGCCGTCCCGCGCGGAGAGGTGTTCTCCGAGGGGGAGATATCCATGTCGGCAGGGGCGATCCATACGGTCGGGCCGCTCGAGGTCAGGATACCGAAGGGCAGGATGACCGTCGTCACCGGGGTGTCCGGCAGTGGGAAGACCACCCTCGTCCTCGAGGGGCTCGTCCCGGCCGTGCGCGCCGCGGCGGAGGGGAGGGCCCTCCCGTCTCACGTCCGGTCCGTGGAGGCCGAGGGGATCTCGAGGGTCATGCTCATAGACGCCGCGCCTATAGGGATCAACGTCAGATCCACCGTGGCGACCTACGCCGGCATCCACGACGATCTCAGGAGGGCGTTCGCAAGGACGCCCGACGCCAAGAGGCTCGGGTACGGGGCCGGCGACTTCTCGTACAACACAGGGAGGCTGCGCTGCCCCACCTGCGACGGCACAGGGTCCATCAGCCTGGACATCCAGTTCCTGCCCGATGTGGAGATATCCTGCCCGGACTGCCGCGGATCCAGGTACCGCGGGGATGCCTCCGGAATCGCCATCGCCGGCCGCGACGGGAGACGCCTCACGATGCCGGAGATAATGGACATGGACGTGTCCGCCGCCCTGAGGGAGCTCGAAGGCAACAGCGGCGTCGCCAGGCGCCTCAAGGTCCTGGAGGACCTGGGGCTCGGATACCTGACCGTGGGCGAGGACACCCCCGGCCTCTCCGGAGGGGAGGCGCAGAGGCTCAAGCTGGCCAGCGAGATGGGCAGGGGGCAGTCCGACACCCTGTTCGTCTTCGACGAGCCCACGATCGGCCTCCACCCGCTCGATGTCCGCACGCTCCTGGAGGTCTTCGGAACGCTGCTTTCCAACGGGGCGACCGTCGTGGTGATCGAGCACGACCCGGACGTCATCGCGAACGCCGACTGGATCGTGGACATGGGTCCTGGCGGCGGAGAGGAAGGCGGGCGCATCGTCGTGGCGGGAACGATGGAGGACGTCAGGAGCTGTCCCGACAGCGTCACCGGAAGGTTCGTCTGAACCGCAGGGGCCGCGTCCCCCGCACGGATCCGGGACTTCGACGCGATGGGAATCGGAAAAGTCCGATGCTCGAACGGACCGATGCACAAATGGAGAGACAATGGCGCACTGGAGGGGATTCGAACCCCCGGCTTGCAGCTTAGGAGGCTGCCGCCATATCCAGACTAGGCCACCAGTGCGTTGAATCGAGTGATATACGGGTTGGATATAAGGGTTTGGGTCGACCAGTTTGAATGTGGATGGATGCAATAAACGTACCGGTCGACCCACGGAACACGAACATGGATGGGTCATGCTCCATATGCCTCGGGGAAGGCACGATACCATCAACCACTAGGTGATATATAACTTTTCAAATGTTATCTCTGTAACATTCTTTATTTTCGTGATTTTCATAATTTACATTGCTGTCACAATATCCGTTAAATATCCGATGCGGCATGCAGGATTGGGATGCACTTTGCCGTCTGGCCGTAAGAAGAGGATAATGATCGCCTGCGTGACCTTCGAGACGTACAAGGTCGTGAACCCGATACTCTTCTATGAGATCAACAGGGCCCACATCATCCACTATGTGAAGGACCCTGGATCGGAGAGCGGCAGGCTCTACTCCAGCTTCTACAGCCGCACGCTCGAGCTCATCGAGGAGGAGTCCCCGCTGCCCGTGGAGATCGTCGAGCACAACGAGAACGTGTCCAATTTCGACACCATGCTCCGCACCGCCCTCCGCGTGATAAGGTCCGAGAAGGCGGCCGACCCCAACTGCGACATCTACGTCAACATATCCTCCGGCACCTCCGAGTACGCGGCCGCATCCGCCATAGCCGCCATGATGGTCCCCGACACCGTCGTGTTCTCGGTCGGGACCAGGGAGTACACGATCTCCGGCGACCGCATCAGGGACGCCTACTTCATCGATGGCAAGCCTGTCGGCCTGACCAAAACCACCTACGACCCGCGCACCCTATCCAGCTACAGCATCCAGATGCCGGAGGAGCATCTGGTAAGGGGGCTCAGGGTGCTGTCCGAGAGGATAGAGCGCAACCTGTCCATCACCAGCGGCAAGATGATCGAGGCCCTGAAGGAGAACGGCATATGGTACCGCGACGCATCGCCGTCCGCCCCGGACAGGAAATCATCCCAGAGGCAGACGGAGGCGGTGTACTACCAGAGGGACTTCATCAACAAGTGGCTCAGGAACGGCTGGATCGAGAAGGACGAGCTCCGCAACAAGTACGTCCTCACCGATGACGGTCGTAGCACCATAGCCACGTTCTACACGGAGCGATGGCGCGCATCACGGCGGCCCGTCCCTCACGGCGACATGGATAACATACATTACTCATATTACAAAGATAACAAACTACTGTTGATATATTGATCCCGCGGTGTCTCGTATGCGGCCACGGCCGCAGGAGAGCGAGAATGGGATACTACCAGCAGACCCTGATCCCGCAGCAGCCCGCGAGGCGCGTCCCCGCGGATGCGGGCGTGCGGCGCTACGGCGGAGCGCGGAGGAGCGGAGAGCACGGGACCGACGGCATCAACGCCATCGTCGCGTACTCCGACCGACCGAGAGATTTATTAGACGCCCGGAGGCTCGCCGAAACATGGAGGGCGACCGTTTCATCCTGACGGATGCCTAGGATCCGGGGGGCGACGCATGCCTCGCCGGAATGAGGATCCGCAGATGCGTGGGATGCGCGAAGTGCCTCACCGCGACTCCCGGGAAGTGCGTGATAGACGATGATTTCAGCCCTGTGCTGGATGCCATCCTGGGCGCTCCGGAGCTCGTCATCAGGACCGGGACAGAGCACGGCAGGATGCCGGACAGGGTGAGGAAGGCCGTGGAGCGCCTGTCAAACGTTCTGGACGCGTACACGGACGTGGGAGGGAACACTCCTCTCCAAAACGACGGGGCCAGGCTCCGCACCGTGGTGTTCGAGTGCAGGGGCGGGTCCGCGGACATGATGGAACCGGAGACGGCCGGGGCCCTCGGGAAGGGCCCCGTCTCCGAGGTCCGGTTCATCGATGCTCCGGCCGTCGTGCAGGGCGGCCCCCGCCCGGATTGCCGATGCATCCCGAGAGGAGGTCCGTGCCGTTGCCCTCGTCGCGCACGATAAGCACGAAGGGGATGTCGACATCGAAGTCTATGGGCACGTCCGGCATCAGAGCGCAGCGGCATATCAGATTCTCGATCACCGCCGAGGCCTCCAGACCGTTCTCGCCTATGGACAGTCTCACCGCCTGGCTGCCGCCGGCGAGCCTCAGCGGACGGTCCGCGATGTGCGGGAGCTCGATGCCGTCGGGCATCCCGAGCGCAGCGAGGATGTCCATCAGATCCGTCCTTACCGACACCTCCGTGCGAGGGAAAGACAGGCGGACATCGGCGTACGGAGAATCCAGCAGCGCGTCGATCAGTTCGGAGCGGAAGCCGGGATCCTCCCCGGCCCATCTACGGCCCATGTCCGGACGGCCGTCGGCGGGGATCACCGCGCATACGGCCAGACCGCCCCGGAGGTCCATGGCCACCGCCCTGTATCCGGCGTCCTCGCGGTACCTGAAACGGCCCCGGGAACGCATCATCATCACCTGGATCGTACCGGAATCGGCGAGGGTGAACCTCCCTGCGCGCGTGCCGGACTGATCGAACCCGTTCTCCCACATCCCGCTGATATGCAGGGAATCGTAGAGCGCGATATCGGTGGCGCCGTCCAGCTCAGGAACGTACCCCTCCATATGGCCGCCCGTGGAGTCCGATGCCCACGATGATATCGCCCTCCTCGCATCATCCAGATGCTCCGAGAGGTCGAACGACGCGATTCCGACGCGATCGAATCCCTCCAGCCATCCGCGGTACCCGTCGCTGACCGAGCAGCCGGAGCGCGTGTTCACCACCAGCAGATCGGATGCCTCGACCTCGGCGTCCCCGGGCCCGTGGTCCGTACGGTGCGAGAGGGCGTCCGCCAGCCTGCGGACGTCCGCGAGGCTCCCGGCCCCGAGCAGGCCCGCGATCCCCCTCCCGCCGCCGGCGGAGATGTCCGCGCCGCCGGCCAGAACCGCCAGGTCCCTCGAGACCGCGGACGGCGACACCAGCACGTTCTCGCCGGCCAGACCTCCGACCGCTCTTGCTCCGATGCCGTTCACAATGACGCGAGGCTCCATGGAGGGGACCATACGCGAGAGGATAAATAGGGTGCCGCGTAAGACGGCGCCAGATGGAAGGAATCGGTCGCGCTCTTTAGCTTCGAGGGTTGAAGACGGCACGCACACCCGGCTACCAGGAGCGGAGTAGCTTCGATTCCTACCGGTCCGTGGCCTGGTGCTGCCGTCTTAAGAACGTCCTGACCAGCATATACGACTACGGGGACGCTGGGGGGGGGGCTGTCCATGTCGCGCCTGGCGAGGACGTCCTGGAATCGTACCGCGGGCGCGCGGAGCGCGACTGGAATCAAATGGTCGGGATGAAGCGGGCGATCGAGAAGGGGGCGAGGCCTGGGAAGAGGTACCGCGTATCCAACTGCTTCGTGGATACCCGTCCGAGCTGCCGCTTCCCGCTGGATTTCGCGTCGAAGGAGGAGGCCATGGACCATGCCGTGGGGCGGATGGTGTGCGGGCGCGAAGGGCTTTTCGTGCTGCTGACGAACCGTCCGTTCACGCGGAGCACACCCTGGAGCCCTACAGGTCCAGTACGACGGAAACGATGGTCGAGGAACTGACCTCGTTCTCACTTATGCTGATCCGCAGGTCCGACGGGACCATGAGTGAGAACGCGGACGGGCACGTCTGGAACGAAGAACCCCGCGGAAGTTGGGCAAGACTCAACAGTCAACTGTCAAACTCGGGAAGGAATGGTGAAGGGAATGGTGAAGGGAATGGTGAAGGGAATGGTGAAGGGAATGGTGAAGGGAATGG
>CAYUPU010000027.1:0-1282 GCA_964445265.1 uncultured Methanomassiliicoccales archaeon | reverse complement strand
TGAAATCACTCTTCCGGGATCCTGACCTCCACAACCCATTCGCCGCCCCGGTTGTTACCTTTCCTGTATATGAACCCCCTCTCGGTCAAAGCGCTGATGTCATTCTTCACGGTCCTGGAGGAGACACCGAGTTCTGATGCGATGGCGGATATCGTGATTCCGGGGTTCGCGGCCATCATGCGGACGATGTTCTTTTGGCGATCCGCGGGTGATTTCGTCTTGGTGCTCACAAGCTGAGTAGGAATCCTTTCATCGACATCGATCACATTGCTGGTGACGGTCACGCGAAGTCCGCCGGATTCCTGGAAGAACTCGGGCTTCGGGTTCCCGTTACTCTCGCACTCCTTGAACACCTTCCTAATTCCCTGAGCCCAGTTCTCGACGAAGCCCGCATCATGGTACAAGTTGGCAAGTACGATGTTGCGTCTCAGCGATTGATGGTTTCCGACAAGTGTCTCTGTGGTCCATCCCTCTGGAAGTCCTCCATAACAGAATACATCGATGTGGTTGGGATGGACGGATACAGTAACGGGCTCCTCGATCCTGTAATCCTTGTGGACGATGGCATTGACCACAATCTCCCTCAGACCCTCCACAGGATATCTGCTGGACAGCATGCGAGATGCCGATCCGTAGCTGAACGTGGGAGGGATGAACTTCTCCAACAGGGAATTCATGGCTTCGTCCGGAAGGAGCATCAGAGGTGTTTCGATGATGTCCTCTCTTTCCAGGATTCCGTCCCTGTCGAAGAGTCCGATCTTCAGGAATGCTCCGCGGTTGATGCGCGTGGGTTCGGCAGTGAACAGAAGGGCACCGGCGATTGTGAGCCTCCCGTCCCTAATCAGCCCGTATCTGGAAAGGATGAAATCCCGTCCCTCGGGATCCACATCCACAGATATCCGACCGATACCCTGCCCTTTAATAACAAGCATTGAAACCGCAGTCTGCACTACATCTGCGGGTGTGAGATCGCAGGGTTCGTCCATCCAAAACGTTCCGCGCTCTTCGGAAATGATGTCCTTGAGCTCCTCACGCCTAATGAGATGGGTAGTGTTGCCGACGCGCTTGTAGAACCTTCCGTCGTAGTCGATCTTGTTCCTGCCAATAGGGACATCAACAACAATGCATACAACACCGTCGAAGGTCTGGGAACAGACAGACGCAGGAATACCCAGAACATTTTGAATTGTGTTAAGTCACCAGTGAGTTGATGCGATAGATATCACAATCGAACATCAGAATCCCGTATCGCATCCGGCCCCCGTTCCGTATCGCATCCGGA
>CAYUPU010000026.1:0-22160 GCA_964445265.1 uncultured Methanomassiliicoccales archaeon | reverse complement strand
TTTAAATACAGAGCAGAATCCAGTGATGTCACTCCGTCACTGGATATTCAAAATCCGCAGACTGGATACGCTTAACGCACGCCGGAATGCCCGCTGGAACGGCCGGACATGAGGTCCTCGAGACAGCGCGGAACGAACGACCAGCCTCCGCCTGCCGCATAGCGGAGGCAGAGGAATCCGAGATAGACCATCAGGAGATCGCGGATGAGCAGAACCACCTGGCACAGATATATAGCGGGAGCAGACCACGACAGGAGCACTATGACGGCCGCGAGAACGGAGACGAATACGGCGTCCTCGCGTGTCCGACCTGCCAGCAGGAGCGGGATCAGTGGGAACAGCCACTGTATGTACTGGGTCGAGAACACCCTGTTGGAAAGCATGAATGCTATCAGGACCGCGGTCAATGAGGCGGTCGCGACCCTGATGCGATCTGCATCGCCGCCGTTCATCCAACGCACGGAGGCACGGACGAAAACGACAGCGACAACGGCCAGAACCGTCGCGACTGTCACGGCGGTCCAGCATCCAGACAGAGCATCGCATATCGGATTGCTCACATCCCACGTGCTGTTCGCCCATACGACGCCGGTCTCCATGCCGGCCACCCTGCACAGGATCACGGACACGGTGGCCATCATGCTCTCCTGCTGGAACCCCCTGTCCGAATTGCCAACGATGAAGTTCATCACCTGCGCCGGATCGAACAGGACCAGCAGGGGCACGAAAACCGCAGCGGCGACGGCGGCGCATATGCCCAGGCCGACCGCTGTTCCGCGCACGGCTCCGCGGTCCCTGACGGAGAGCGCCAAGAACGCCAGACCCGCAAACAGCGGAAAGACCTTGATCAGTCCTCCGACGAGAGCGGCAGGGTACGCCCATGCGTGACGGCCGTTCAGGAAGAGTCCGACGGAGACGGCCATGAATAGAGCCGCGGCAATGTCGAACTTGCGAATCGCCTGACTGTAGTAGATGACGGTCATCGTCATGTACACGGCGGTCGCGGCGCGCGTCGACACCCCGTGCCCGCGGCATATATTCAGGACCACGCACAGGGTCAGGAACATGACCATCGTTATGATCGCGGCGTAGATCGCGCAGTAGATGCGGATATCGTCCGCAAAAATCCCCGGGAACAGGATGAAGAACCATGCGAACGGAGGATAGAAGTCGTTGAAGTCCCGGTACGGGAGCTCGCCTGCGGCGAAGCGCTCCGAATAGCCGTAGAACACTACGACGTCGTCCACCGGATCTCCGAACGCGAAGAGCAGGTACAGGACCAGGAGCACCGCGGCGGATGCGAGCAGGAGCCTTCCATCCTCCGCATCCCATGCCAGCATCCTCATCGCATCCTCCATCGCGCCGGGCACGGGCCGCACTCTTCGAGACGCGTCTCGGCCCAGAACATCCTCAACAGCTCCACGGTGAGCGCGATATGGAACACGTTCTTCATGACAATCATGACGACTATCATCGCATTGGGTTCGTATATGCTGAAGCAGGCGTAGGAGAAGTAGCTCAGCATCGAGAAGATGCCGAACGGAACCGTTATGCGGAACACCCTGCCTCTGCGCGTGCTGTCGAAGCAGGACGCCTGGGTCAAGGGCAGGAGGAGCATGATCCATATCAGATACTGGGCGGAGTAGACCTTGCTGAAGCATATGAACAGCATCACCATGATCGCGCACGCCGCTCCCAGGACTGCGTTCTGCCTTCTGCGGTCCATGCCTCCGGACAGGATACGGGTAGCGAAGACCGCGACGAACGCCAGCAGGACCAGGATCATGACGGGATTCATGAGCGGTGCGAGTGCGTCCGGCATATGCCCGACCACGTTATCCGACCCGTACCCGAACACTACTGACATATCGGTCTGAACGAACATGTCGGCGAACAGGAACAAGCCGCCCGCGACGGACTCCACCTGGATTCCGCGGTCCGAGTGATATGTGAGATAAGCGAAGGCCGTGGACGGATCCGTCAGCAGGAACGGCAGCTCCACCAGGAGAACGACCGCGCCCGCGGCGACCACGGACAGCATCAGACCCCTCCAGTCCCTGCGGCACGCCAGCAGAGCCAGCATCGGCAGCAGCAGCACCGCCGGATACAGCTTGACCATGGCGGCGACCGCTACGACAGCCGCCGCGAGGGGCGCACGATCCCTCTGGAACAGCCTCACGCCAATCAGCGCGAGAACGGCCGCGAAGATATCGTTCCTGGCGATGACGAAATAGCTGCAGAACACGACCGTCAAGAGAATTATGAGACGGGACTGCCACCGCGTCCCGACCATGTCGTCCGAGAAACGGTCCAGGACCAGCGCGCCGATGACCACGAAGGCATAGGCGAGCGCGGAGCAGGCGAAATGGTACGATTCCAGATCCCAAGACAACAGGCGCGGTATGATCATGAAGACCAGCGACAGCGGCGGATACTCGAACGTGAACCCGCTGTACGGCATCATCCCGTCCAACACGGATCCCGCGTTGTCGTAGTAATGGTCGAGGTCGTGCCACTTATCGGCCGCCTGGGTGAACACCAGGACCGCCAAAGAGACGAGCGACACCATGACGGCGAAGGTACGACGGTCCTCCAGAGCCGCCTCCATCCTCCGACGGTCGATGATTCCTGCAGACATGCCCATGAGCGATTCCTCTTGTAGGTGGCAACGTAGATAATCCTTGTTCATCCATCTTCATCCGATAGGATGCGATCGAACGCGGCATCCGCACGGGCGGATACGCGGGAGACTGGACCCAGTTTCGCCACCTGACGGAACAGGATCAGATCCCTTGCCCGATCGATAAGTATGCAGACGAAGACCAGAAGGACGATAGCCGTCGGCGCCACTATGACGAAGTCGCTCTGCATCAGCATATCCGACTCAAAAAGCCGACTCCACACCCAGTCTTTCACGGCCCAGTGCTCATGCACCAGGTACACCCCGAGCACCCCGCCTGCCATCCAGTTGACGGCACGGATGGTTGGCATGTGCATGTTCCTGAACGTCAGGAACATGGATACGGCGGCGAGACCCATCAGAATGCTCCACCTCTCCTCGATGAGTCCGCGGGTCCCGAGTCCGCGATAGGGCATGACAACCCAGTACGACATGAGCAGGACGATGGCCGCGGCGACGGCCAGAACGGCCGGCTTCCGGGGGACCGGCGATATCGCTATCGCCACGAGGATAGCCAGCGACCCTACGACATACCATGCGATCGCAGGGTCCTCGGACTGCACCAGCAGGGGCTCGCCAGTCCCCTGGTAGATGCCGTTCATCACGAGCATGAGGAGGAACCCGTAGGCCATGCAGAGCACCAGCAAGACGGGCCACAGGATCCTGTTCCCCATAACCGGCGCGGGATGCAGGCGGATGTATGCGGCGAGCAAGTAGAACAGCACCATGAACGGGATACTGCCGAGAAACTCGAACCGCATCAGCCCGGAACAGACGTACGCCACAGCCAGCATGATGGCCAGACCGTATCCGAACTGCCTCCTCGACAGCGCCGTCAGCATCCTATTCAGCACAGGGGACAGGAGGAGCAGTATGATGTAGTCCGTCACGAACCAGTACTCACGGGACAGTATCGGCAGTGCGGTGACCAGACAGGTGCTCCAGTCCCACTCTGCGATGCCCGCCCACACCATGACGGCCGATATCGCGACCGAATAGAACCACACCTCGGCCGCCAGGCGGATTATCTTGGATGCGCGGACGCGCTTCAGGACCATGAAGTAGCCCGTAATCATCACGAAGCAGAGAACAGCCGCCTGCCCCCAGAGCCCCATGGCATGGTACGATACTAGGTTCCAGGCCCACCGATCCGGGTACTCGATCCAATCCTGGGTCCCACCGACCATATGATATGCCACTATCAGAACCATGCACACGATGCGAAGGAGCTCCAGGCCCGAATCGCGCGAGGATCCGTTTCCGCTCATATCGAACGCCTCCGTATCGGATCGATGCGAGGTCGGCTGAGTGGACGCTGTCGCCGGAGCATCCCGGAGAGGCCTCCATCCAGCACATGCGGACTATCCATGCGGTCAGCACGATGTGGAATACGTTCTTCATGAAGATCATGGCCACCACGATGTCCGACATATCGAATATCCCGTAGATGGAGTACATCATATAGCTGAAATGGGTGAACACCCCGAACGGGATCATGAGCAGGAGAATCATGTCCCGAGAGGTGCTCTCGAAGCATCTCGCCTGAGTGAACGGCAGGAGCATCAGGATCCAAATGACGTACTGCGCGGAGTACACTTTGCTGAATCCCACAAACAGCATAACCATGGCAACGCAGACGGCTCCGAACAGCGCCGTCTCGCGATCGCGGTCTCCGTATCCGTGCGATGTGCGGACGGCGATCGCCACGATGAACACCGCGAGGGCGACCCCCAGCAGAGGGTTCATGAAGGGGGCCAGGCCGTCAGGTCCCGAACCCGTGAGATTGTCCGAACCGTAGCTGAACACGACGTCCAGATCCCCTGGGAAGAGCTTGTCCCACAGCATGAAGGCCCCTGCGGCCACGGACTCCACCTGGATTCCGCGGTCCGAGTGATATGTGAGATAGGCGAAGGCCGTGGACGGATCCGTCAGCAGGAACGGCAGCTCCACCAGGAGAACGACCGCGCCCGCGGCGGCGAGGGCGCATCCGATGCCTCTCCAATCCCTTCTGGACAACAGGACCGCCAGCATCGGCAGGATCAGGATGGCGGGATACAACTTGGTCATGGCCGCCACCGCCAGGACCGCGGCGGCGAGGGGCGCCCTATCCTTCTGGAACAGCCTCATCGCCACTATCGCCAGCACGGTCGGATAGACGTCGTTGCGCGCGATGAGGAAATAGCTGCTGAAGATGACCAGGCATATCAGGACCAGATGGGTGCGCCACCTGGACCCTATGAGATCGTCCGACATCCTCAGCAGGACCCACGCCCCTGCTGCGAGGAACGCGTACGTCAGAAACGCGCAGGCATAGTGGAACGATGCCAGATCCCACGACAGCAGACGCGGTATGAGCATGAAGACCAGCGAGAGGGGCGGATACTCGAACGCCGCCTCGCTGTACGGCATGAGGCCACTCAAGACATCGCCCGCATTGTCGTAGTAATGGTCCAGATCGCCCCATTTGCTGTTGACCGCCGTATAGTGCAAGATGAGGAGCGATGCGACTATCATCAGAACCGCGAACACCCTCCTGTCCTCGAGGAGGGATATCGTACGCGCCTTCATGCGCTCCATACAGCCGGCATCCATGGACCGGTACGCGTACATTGCGTATCTAATAAGGGTTATTCATGGATGCAACATCCAACCTAAATCATCCCACCGGGTGCAGACCGCCGGATCCCGCCCCCTATTTTATACAGGACGGTAATCGCACAGGCATGTCCAGGGAGATATCGGTGCTTCTCGTCGACGGCTACATAGACGATCCCGCGGCGCTGGGCGTTCCTCCGTACATCTCCCCTATGATCCGCTCCATCGCGGGCGCCGCCATCGATGCCGGCGCGGACAGAGTGGACTATCTGTCGGCGGATATGATACGCAGAGGCGAGAAGGTGCCGGATGCGTCCGTGAGCGTCGTCCTCTCCGGAAACACCGTGCCCGGGAAGTACCTCCGCACGATGCCCATGTCCTCCAGGGAGCTGGAGGCCCTCCTCCCGCGGCTGCACGGATGGAAGCTGGTCGGCGGATCGGCCGCATCGGCCCCTGTGGCCGACAGGTTCGACTTCGCCATAAGACGCGACATGGCCGCATCCCTCTACGACGGCATGACCGGGAAGGAGGTCGGCGAGAGGCTGCGCACCCTGGACGAATGGAACAGGTGGATGATGCTGGGAGCCGACATAGTCTCCCAGCACCAGGACTTCCCCGAACCGCTCATCGCCGAGATCGAATCGTACCGCGGATGCCACCGCTTCGCCAGCGGAGGCTGCTCGTACTGCATCGAACCCACCAAGGGCAGGCCGCTGATGAGGTCCCCCGGCGATATAATATCGGAGGCGTCCCGCCTCCGTGAGATCGGGGTCAGGAACCTCCGCGTAGGAGGACAGACGTGCATAGTGTCCTACGGCTCCGATCCGAACGATCCCGTGCCGACCCCCGCCCCCGAGACCGTGGACGACCTCTTCGAAGGGCTCCAGGCGCTGGAGTTCGACGTCCTTCACGTGGACAATGCGAACCCGGCTGTCATCGCATCCCATCCGGATGAGTCCGCGCAGGTGCTCGACACCCTCGCATCGAGATGCACAGCGGGGAACGTCCTGGCCCTAGGCATGGAGTCGGCCGACCCGCGCGTGATCGTCGGGAACAACCTCAACAGCACGGCCGAACAGGTGCTGGATGCCGTCCGCATGATCAACAGGGCCGGATCAGGCAGAGGCGGCAACGGCATGCCGAAGCTGCTGCCCGGTATCAACATAGTATGCGGGCTGGACGGCGAATCCCCGGACACATACGGCATGGACATGGCCATCCTCGAGAGAATCCGCGACGAGGGGCTCATGGTCCGCAGGATAAACATACGCCAGGTCCTGCCCATCAGGAAAGAGTTCGGCACGAGGGTCGACCAGCGTCGCTTCAAGAGATTCAAGGAGCAGGTGCGGGACGGGATCGACAGCGAGATGCTCCGGAGGGTTGTACCATACGGCACCGTTCTCAAGGATGTGTGGATGGAGCTCCAGGACGGCAACACCACATTCGGCAGGCAGATTGGATCCTATCCGCTCCTCGTCGGCATCCCGTACAAGGTGGATACAGAATCCTTCGAGGACGTGCTCATCACGGAATGGGGGCACAGATCCGTCACGGGAGTCACATGGCCGTTCGACATCAACAGAATGCCCATGTCCGCTCTGGCGGCGCTCCCCGGCATAGGCAGGAAGAGGGCCCAGAGGCTAGCCACAGAGAGGCCGTTCGACGGGTTCGACGATCTGCAGAGGGCCCTGGAGGATCCCCGTGTCGTCGACGGATTGCGGAGCATAGTCGTATTCCGACGATGCAGCGCAGGATTAATCTAACACTCCGTGCAGTCACACCATCATGGACAGCGAGCGCGTCGCCAAGTTCCCGTTCCTCTCGGAATCCCGGCAGTTCGTGGAGGAGAGCGGCGCGGACATAGCGGACCTCGTGTCGGCCGCATCCTACGAGCCCGCACGCACAAGGGGCGTGAAGCGCATCATGGACGCGCTGGAGAGCACCGAGGTGTCCTACGTACCGATGGTCAGGGCCAGCGACTACGACCGCCTCATGGAGGTCCTGTCGTATCCGTACGCGAAGATGATCGTGGCCTCCGTAGACGACCGCTTCCTGACCAAACGCTACGCCCTGGCCGAGGCGGCCCGGATGAACAGACTGCTGGCCGGAGAGGACCGCCGTACGGTCATAGAGGTGTCCGAGCAGCTCGGCGTCGTATCTACCGCCGATGCGGACGGGATAATCCGCATGAAGTTCACAGACTACCTCCACCTGGCGGACAGGCTGAAAGCCGTGGAATGGAAGCTCATCAACACAGACATCCATCGCGGGCAGGTGGATCTCCCGCAGGACAGGTACAGCCGCCTGATGCAGAACGCGATCCAGGACAAGATCGAGTCCGAGTTCCCGATGGCCGTGCCGGACGAGTTCAGGCGGTTCCTCAAAGGGGACGTCACGAGGATCTCGATGGCGCTGGAGGAGACGAAAGCCAGGCTCAGCCCCACCGGAGGGGAGCGGATGAGGAACGAGTTCCTCCCGCCGTGCATCCTCCATATAATGGACATGTCCCGCAGAGGACTTAACCTGCCGCACAGCGCGAGGTTCGCTCTGGTGACGTTCCTGTACGCGCTGGGGAACCAGTACGACGACATAATCAGGGTGTTCGCGGAATCGCCGGACTTCAACGAGGACATGTCCGGGTACCAGATCAGGCACATCATCGGAGAGGGAAGAGGACGCGACGCATACACTCCTCCGACGTGCGCCACGATGAGGACAGAAGGGCTGTGCTGCAGCGGAGACGACAAGCTCTGCCAGCAGGAGTGGATGAACCACCCTCTCTCGTACTACAGGGCCAAGATGAGGGGCTCGAAGGGGAAGGGCGACGGAGTCCCGCAGAACGGCCGGGAGCCTGGGAAGGAGCGACGATCGCTCCTTCCCGTCGTACATCCTTCCCAGATTCCTCCATGTTATGACGGCGCGCTGGACGGCCGTCAGGTTCCCGACGACCGCGAACCAGAGCATCATGACCTCCATCCAGCAGAGCTCGAATCCGAGCACCTCGAAGGTCCCGTGGCCGAGAATGATCGTTGCGTACTGAATGAGAGGGAACAGCGTGGAGAGAACGACCCTGTCGGCCCTCCCGAGCAGACCCGCGTACAGCCTGGGGGCCCCTATGGCCTGGGCCTGGGTGCCCATGTACGACGTGAGCAGCACACCCACCAGAGCCAGCATGCCCAGGTACGGGTCGCACCATGTGGCGCAGAACGCCACCCCTCCGATCATGAACACATCCGCGTACCTGTCGAAGACGTGATCCAGGTAGTCGCCCTTGGGTCCCGCTTTGCCAGAGAGCTTGGCGACCTTTCCGTCCAATGCGTCGAAGTACCCCGACACCAGCACCATGGCCGCGCCGAGGACCAGCATCCAATCGTTGCCGTCCTGTCCGCTGAGCCAGAACACCGCTCCGCACGCCAGAGCCAGGATCAGACCGATCCAGGATATTGTGTTCGGATTGACGTTTATGAGCCTTCTGGCCACTGGCGTGAGCGCGAAGTCCACGCTCGCCCTCTTGCTGTCTAGAACCATCTTTCCATCTCCGATGTCCAATCCACGGCGCCCGGCGGATAGTCCGCGAAGCCGCCCTTTATGATGTTCTCCGCGGCGTCCGCCGTCTCCGATAGCCCCGCCGCGGTCGTGTCCAGCTCGCCGACGGGTATGTCGGTCTCCGACGCCTCCACCAGTATCTCGTCGAGTATCTCCGCCTGCACGTTCTCCCTCACCTTGGCCTCGTCGTACCCGCGGGCGAGGAGACGCCCGGCCAGGATATCCGGGGAGCACCTGAGGACGATGATCCCGCGGGAATCCATGAAGTGCGAAAGGTGACTGTCCAGGACCACTGGATGACCCACTTCCCTGAAACCATCGAGAGCCTCGTTGAGGGCGTCCAAGTCCACCTCGTAGGTGTCACGGGCCTCGTCGTACCTGCCGAGCAGCCCGTTGTCCGTGATGAAACCCTTGCCGTCCACGACCTCCATGCCGCGGCGGCGGAGCTCCTCCGAGAGGGCGGACTTGCCCGTGCCCGGAGTGCCGGTCAGAGCGTACAGGACCATGGTCGACCCGATCGGACAGCCTGATGATAAACAGTCGTTCGGGCCGCATCGCACCGTCGTCGATGGATCTCCCCGAACCAGGGCTCCGCCCTCTCGATCGCCTGCTCCCACGTAGGCGTTCCTGACAGGGCGCCGATCTCCTGCAGGACGAACGAGGCGACCGAGGAGGCCACGACGAGCGCCTCCGGAATGCCGTATCCCCTGTACAGCGCGGCATAGAACCCTGCACGGTAGGAATCGCCGCACCCGGTGGGATCGACCGCCCGCTCCGCACGGACGGCGGGGATGCGGATGGTCTCGTAGCCCACCCTGGCGCGGCTGCCGGCCGCACCCTCGGTGCAGACCACCAACGGCAGATCCGCATCCAGGATGTCGTCTGCGCCGATGTAAGTCCTCAGGGACTCGGCCTCGAAGTTGTTGCAGAACAGCGCATCCGCGAGCGGCAGAGCGCGGCCCAACCTGTCGGCGTTCCAAATGCGATGGGACTCCTGCGCGGGATCCAGGGCCTTGCTGGGGCCGTGGAGACCGCGCATGGTGGAGATGTACCACTCCGGATCCCCGGTACAGAAGTGCACGTGCTCCGACCGGGATGCGTTGGACTCGAGCCTCGCACCGATCTCCGACGCGAAGCCCTGGGGGCCCTGATAGAACAGCACCTTCTGCGTCAGACTAGAATCGTTGGCTATGACACATGCGGACGTCTCGTAGCCGTCCACCTCGACCATCTCGTCCAGGATGAGACCGGAATCGGCCATGAGGTCCCGGTAGTGCCGGGGAAGGTCCCTCCCTATCAGCGAGCACAGGGCCGTGGGGCATCCGAGCCTGGCTGCCGAGACGGCTATGTTCGCCCCGGTGCCGCCGAGGGACGAACTCTTTGCGAAAACGTCCTCGGTGGTGTTGTCCCGGGGGAACCGCTGCACCGTCAGGATCTGGTCCAGCGTGACGTGCCCGTAGACGGAGAGGAACGGATCCATCAGGTCCCCTCCTCCCAGCCGTAGATGTATTTGAGCTGCTCCTCGGAGAGGGAGTCGATCGTGACCCCCATGGACCTCAGCTTGATCCCCGCGATCTCCGCATCGATCTCCTCCGGCACGGCGTACACCTTGTCATCCATCTCCTCGTGGTGACGGACCATGTGCACCAGACCGAGGGCCTGGGTGGCGAAGCTCATGTCCATGATCTCGGCGGGATGGCCCTGTCCAGCAGCCAGGTTCATGAGCCTGCCCTCCGCGATGAGGTACAGCCTCCTCCCGTCGGCCATACGATACTCGTCGATGAACTCGCGGACCCTCTCCCTGCCCACGCTGAGCGCATCCAGGGCGGGCTTGCTGATCTCATTGTCGAAATGCCCGACGTTGCCCATGACGCAGCCGTCCTTCATCGCCCTCAGAGCATCCTCGGCGACCACATCCTTGCATCCTGTTACGGTTATGACGATGTCCGCCGTTCTGACGGCCTCCACCATCGGCATGACCTCGAACCCGTCCATCTTGGCCTCGATGGCCTTGATCGGATCCACCTCTGTGACGGTCACGAGGGCTCCGAGGCCTTTGGCGCGCATAGCGACGCCCTTGCCGCACCACCCGTATCCTGCGACGACCAGGCGCTTGCCTGCGACGATGAGGTTCGTGGCCGTCATCCATCCATCGAATGTGGACTGCCCGGTCCCGTAGCGGTTGTCGAACAGGTACTTCATCCTCGCATCGTTGACGTCCAGAACGGGGAACTCCAGGACCTCCTGGGCGGCCATGGCCTTGAGCCTCTGCACACCGGTGGTCGTCTCCTCGTTGGCGGCCTTGACGTTGGGAAGGACGTCCCTGCGCGTGGTGTGCAGCATCGATATGAGATCCGCCCCGTCGTCTATTACGAAGTCGGGCGCCATGTTGAGCACCGTGTTCAGGTTGTTGTAGTACTCGTCCTGGGACTCCCACTTCTTCGCATAGACGTTCAGGCCGTACTCCTCCCTCAGCGCCGCGGCGACGGAGTCGTCCGTCGACAGGGGGTTGCAGCTGGCCAGCCTTATCTCCGCACCGGCGTCCGCGAGCGTGACCGCCAGCATGCCGGTCTTGGCCTCGGTGTGCAGCGCCATCCCGACCTTCAGGCCGGCCAAGGGCTGCTCGTCGATAAAGCGCTTCCTTATGGCCATCAAGGCCGGCATGTGGTCCTCGACCCAGTGCAGCCTCAGAGACCCTTTCTTCACGAGATCGTCCATCTCATTCCTCCTTTCCTCTCTGCAGCGACGCGCATATGGCGTCGATGGTCCCATTCAGGCACTCCCTGCCCGAGAATCCGTCGGCTATCCTCCGCGCCGCATCCTTGTCGCGTTTGAGCTCCTCCGCGAAACGGAGGATATTGGCCGTCGCCCTCGATATCTCGTCGCATATCGGGACCGTGGCGGCCCGGGATGTGCGGGACAGAGGATTCAGGTCTATCGAGATCACCTTCTTCCCCATGGCGATGAGGGCCTCCGCACGGTCCCCGTCCTCTATCGGCACGAGGATCACGTCGCTGGACCATATGCCCTCGCGGGTGCACAGGGCACGATCGTGGTCCAGACCCGGGATCCTCTCGTCCGGAGACCTGCCCAGGACTGTTCCGGCGCCCGACTCCTCCAAGTGGGATATCACGGCCTCCATCCTCTCGGGCGTCCGATGGAAGAGATTGACCTCCACCTTCGCCGGCACCGCGGCGGCGACGGCTATGAGCCCCTCGGCGTCGAGGGCCGCGGCGTTGCCGTTTATGCAGACCACGGGATTGTCCGCCAGAACCAGCATGGCGGCCGCTGCGCGCTCGGCGTCCTCGGCCGGACCGATGGTCCTCTCTCCCATCAGATAGTCGAAGGCCTCTCCCCTGCCATGGGATATGAGTCCGGTCGGAGTGACGACATGCCTCCCGACCATCTCGACCAGACGCTCCCTGGTCATGAGCGATCTGTATCTCGGATGACTCTTGGGTATTTCCACGTGGCACGCTATATCGCACGGCCAATAATAATGCGCGGACGCGTCGGAACCACACGGTGCCGTCCTGCCCGTTCTATGGATCCCCTGCCCCGGATATTTCGAACAGTTCCGAGATGCGATGAGGAGGGCGGGGATGCTGCGGCACAGGGCCCCGTTGACATCGACGGCCTTGTACCGGGACGCCGTACGGAGGATCCGGCCGCATACGTATCTTCGTCGCGAGAAACGATAGGATGCATCCGAATGAGCGGATCCCCATCCGCGTTTCCTACGACTTCCATCATCTGATGCGCATGCCGATCCATGAGCTGCTCGGCATTCGATGCATCCGTGCATTCCCGCTGGCAGCTTCCGGGCGTTGGCGATTGCGATGGGCTTCTTAATCTGGCTGCTGGCCCTAACCTCGCAGTACACGAGACGGCCGGAGAAAAGCCGATATTGAGCAGGATCCGCGTCGCCGCGATGACCGGCCAATGTTCAAGTACGGCTTCCCCCGTGGGTCCCGCATGGCAGAATACAGGGTGGTCCTCGTCGGACCCAAGTTCCCCGGGAACGTCGGCGCGGTCGCCCGCTCCATGGCCAACTTCGGGCTCCGCGACCTCGTGCTGGTGAATCCCTCCTGCGAGTTGGACGACGACGCCTACCGCAGATCCAAGCACGGCTCGTTCATCCTCGACTCCGCCAGAACCGTGAGGTCCCTCGACGAGGCCCTCGAAGGATGCTTCCTGGTTGCCGGCACCAGCGGCGTCACCACCAAAGGCGACAGCAACTACACCCGCATTCCCGTTCCCATAAGGGAATTCGCGGAGAACACGCGCGGCTACTCGGAGAAGATCGCCCTGGTATTCGGCAGAGAAGACATCGGTCTGCTCCAGGAGGAGCTCGAGATGTGCGATGTGCTCGTGTGGGTCCCTACCGGCGACGAATTCCCCATACTCAACCTGTCCCATGCGGCCACCATCGTCATGTACGAGATGTACCAGGCGGACAACGTCCCCCGGAAGACCCTGCCGGCCAGCAGGGAGCAGAAGGAGAGGATGTTCAGCACCTTCGACGACCTGATGGATGAGGTGGCGTACCCCGTGAACAGGCGGCACGGCACCAGGGTCATGTTCAGGCGCATGATGGGACGGTCCATCCCGTCCGAGTACGAGTTCCGCACGATCATGGGCGTCTTCGCGGACGCCGTGAGGATCATGAGGAACGGGAAGCCGTGGGAAAAGGAACGATGGGCGTCGGATCGGATCGGGCTGGACAGGGACGAACACCACGACCCTGTTGGAATCCAGATCGTCCCGCTCGAAGACATCGGGGAGGATTCCCGTACGGAATGTGGCGGCGGCACGGACCTGGTTGACCTCGGCCGTCGAACATCCCGAACCGACCGCTACGACGAGCTTTCCTATGGACGGGGTCGTCCGGAAAACGACTGTCCTCAGAGCCGCTCCCACAGCATCGGATATCATCATGGAGTTCACATAGGCGAAGGTGTACGCCGGCTGCGAGAACGTCGAGAAGAACGGCCCATCCAAGAGCTGCAGGACGCAATCCAGTGCGAAGGCGATGCGATGGCTCTGGACACGGAGCAGCGAATCTAGGCCCGCATCCATGCCCTCGGAGAGGACCAGAGCGTCGATATCGAGTATCACCAGACGATCCACCATGTTCCGGATCCCCTGAAGGGAGGCCATAGCCTTGCGGCGCCTCACCTCCTCGAACTCGAACGGCATGCCCAGCACGGCCACCGTCATGCACCCGCGGTCGTGCGCTATGCCCAGCACATCCGGCAGAGCCTTGTCCGCAGTGGTTCCGCCCAGCATCGAGAGAACGACGGCCACGCGGACGCCGTCCAGGCTGCCGCGGAGGGACGATTCGTCCACGAACCTCGGATCGCCGCTGGCGGGATCGGGATCGTAGGACATCGTCCGGAGACGGGATGAAGGATGCTCGTCCGTGATCTTCCTGGCGGTGCCGCCGCAGGCTATCAGGACCGCATCGTCCAAGTCTCTCACCGGAACGGACGCGCTCCATCAAATAGCGGTCAGCCGCAGCGCGGACCATATCATCCATTCCCCTGCCGTCGGGCGTGAGCTCGGAGATATCGACGACCTCCTCCACATCGTAAATGGGGGACACGCCCTCCGCCACCCTGTTCTCGGCATAGGAATCCAGAACACGGCGAACGGCCTCATTCAGGGAATGGAATTCGCCGTCGGCGACAAGGGCGCGATAGACGGCGACGGTGTCCGCGGAGAGCCTGAGCACCATCTTCTCGTCCGTCATTCCGGCATACCTCGTGAAAACAATGGGATGTGGGGTAAAGGGTTTGAGGTGGGTCCTGCGGACAGGACCCGATCATCCGAACAGTGCGGAAAGACCGGCGGCGGCGTCTTCCTCGCTGACGGCCTCCTCCTCGGGCTCCTCGTTCTTGGCGGGAGCCGCATCGGCGGCGGCTGCAGCGGGAGCGGCGGAGGCGGCGGCGGGCGCGGCGACGACGGCTGCGCTCGCGATGGCCTCAGCGATGTCGACTCCCTCGAGGGAGGCGACAAGGGCCTTGATCTTGGCGGCGTCAGGCTCGACTCCGGCGGCCTTCAGGACGGCAGAAACGCCCTCCTCGGTGATGTCCTTGCCAGCAGAGTAGAGCACCATAGCGCTGTAGATATACTCCATCTCAATCAACTCCTTATTTAACCGAATAGTGCGGAGAGTCCAGCGGCGGCGTCTTCCTCGCTGACCTCTTCCTCCTCTTCTTCGACAGCCTCCTTGGCGGGAGCAGCGTCCTGAGCTGCTGCAACAGGTGCAGCGGCAGCGGCGCTGGCACTGAGCCTCGCCGCGATCTCGTCGCTGGTGTAGCCGGTTGCGGAAGCGACGGCCAGCATCTGGGCGTCCGCCTTCGCGAGGAGTCTGTCAATGTTCTCTTTGGTCGGTATCGCGGCCTCGATAGAAAGACCAAGGGTCTCTCTGAACGCCTTCTGGATGAGCGGCACGATGGTCTCCTTAGCAGGATACGCGATCGAGACACCCAGCGCGAGGGCGTTGTGGGCGGCCGTAGCGAACATGGTGGGATAGTAATCAGCAGGGATGTTCAGGACATCGTTCCTGTAGATGACACCGTCCTCGTAGGTGAGCCTGAGCTCCATACCGACGATCATGGGCAGGATACCCAGTTTGGGGAGCATCGCTGCCACAGGTCCGGGGATGGGCTGACCCTCCTTGACCAGGGTGGTGTCCTTCTTGATTGCTATCTTGCCTGCATCGATAGCGGCAGGCAGGCCTATCTTCTGAAGCTCCCCGATGATGGGGCCGGGTCCGAAGGGTGTGGGTCCCTTGGGAACGACGATGTCGTAGGGTGCGAGCTGACCCTCCTTTGCAGGGGCGGGGGTCATCGTTCCCTCGAGCTTCTTGTAGAGCTTGAAGGGATCGATGTCCGTGGTCACGATCGCGCACTGTCCGTGCACCGCGTCCTTGAGTTCCTCGAGACCAGGCTTCTCCTTCGCCGCCTCCTCGATAGCCAAGAGCATGAGCTTGTTCTTGGCCATCTTGAGTTTGGCGTGGGCCCTGAGTCCCGCCCTCATGGACTGGATCTGCTGTCCGGGAATCCCGTGCATGTCGACAACGGCAACGACGGGATACTCGCGCATATCCTGTACCAGCTCCTCGACGAGGTCCTTCTTCCAAGTTGCGACGTGTGCCATCTTCATACCTCCTTACAGCACCCTCTCCGAGGGCCCCATGGTGGTCTTGACGTAGGCGGACGCGATGTTGTGCCTTCCCTTCTCCAGATGGGACTCGACACGCTTCAGGATGAGATCGATGTTCTCAGCGATCTCATCAGCAGACATGTCGGCGGACCCAACGGCGGCGTGGAAGGTCTTCTTGTCCTTCGTCCTGATGGTCACAGACTTGCGGAGGCCGTCAATCATCGCTGAGGGATCTGCTCCGGGAGCGATGGGCTTGGGCATCTTTCCGCGAGGACCGAGAACGGTTCCCAGCCTCTTACCGACGACGGCCATGAGAGGCGCCTCGGCGATGAAGTAGGTGGTCTGGTTCGCGATCTTCTTAGCCTGTTTCTTGTCGTCCGCGATCGCTCCGAGTTCCTCGGGGGTGATCACGGCATCGGCCACGTCCTTGGCTTTCAAGGCTAGTTCGCCACCACCAATCACGCAGATGCGAACGGACTTCCCGCGGCCGTTGGGGAGGACGATATCCTCCTGGATACGGTTCTTGGGAATAGTCAGATCCACATCTTTGAGATTGATGGCCAACTCAACCGTCTCGGTGAAATTGCGCTTCTTCGCACTCTCGAGTGCCTTCTGCACAGCCATCACGGTTGGTTTTTCTGCCAATACAATTCCTCCTCGTAGTACGTGCGAGCCCTTTGGGGACTCTCCTACAAGTAGATGGGGCTATAGATGGGTTGTATTTAAAGAATAGGGGTGGGCCCCGAAGGGCCCTAGGTGATGTGTGGAAAAAATAGGAGGGTCGCCCCTCCAATCAGTTCGATTTCAGTCCGCCAGGACCTCGTCGTACTGGCCGGCCTTGACAGCGGCCTGGAACTCCTTGGGGTTCTTGCCGTCGATGGTGACGCCGATGGCAACGCAGCTCCCCGCGATTTCGAGCGACTTCGCCTTGATGTCAGCACCCAGGAGATCGTCGCCCTTCATGGCGACGAGCTTCTTCATCTGGTCGATGGACAGGTTCCCGACCTTCTCGGCCTTGGCGTTGTGAGCACCGGACTGGACACCGAGCTCGCCCTTGATCAGAGCGGAGATCGGAGGGGTCCCGACCTTGATGTCGAAGGTCTTGTCGTCATTGATGAGGATCTTGACGGGGACCTTCATGCCCTCGTACGCTTTCGTCTTCTCGTTGATTTTGGCAATAACCTGGCCGATGTTGACGCCCTTGGGCCCGAGTGCGGGGCCGAGAGGCGGACCTGCGGAGGCCCTGCCCCCGTCAACCAATGCCTCAACAGTATCTACCATTGTTCATCTCTCCTTCTCGATTATCCGAACACTGTCGCCCTTGACAGTGACGGGAATGGGGACCATGGCCTCGATGAGCTCGACCGTGATTTCCTCTTTATTCTGATCAATCTGCTGGACCCTGGCCTTCTCGCCCTTGAACGGACCGTTCACGAGCTCGACTATATCGCCCTCGACGATACCAACCACGGCGGATACGGGCACGAGATAGGGGCTGACATCCTCGATGGAGACCTCTCCGTTCTTCGTGTCGTACTTGTCGCGCTTGTCGCTGACGCCGACCCCGTCCTTGACGAAGTTCTTCGACTTCTTGATGTCACGCACCTCGTCGCTCAGACGGTTGGTGTTCATCCCTTCGACGAACACGTACCCTCTGAGCCCCTCGGGGCACAGGACAGCGTAGAAGTCCAGATCCTTCGCGGATCCGGTGTTGACCATCCTCTTGTACTTGTCCCATAGTGCGGATGCGACGGCCTTCTCCTGATCGACCTGGGTCTTCAGGATCATTATGGACTTCGTCGCGACCGCCTTGAACGATACCGTATCGGGGCTGCCATCGGAGTCCGCCGTGACGACGATCTCCGCCGTATCACCGTACCTCGCACCCCTTGGGCACTCGGCGGTGAGAACGAGCTTCCTCGCACTGGCACCGTTCACATCGATATCGACCGAGGGGAGATTGTCGTAGCTCCCCCAGAGCTCCTCTCCGGAGACGTCCTTCAGAACGACCTCCCAGTCGGGAGCATCCTCGCCCGGCCCCGTGGTGATGGAGAACGAGATCTTCACCTCGGTTGCTGTGGACGACACCTCGAGGGGCCACTCGCCCCTCGAACCCGCATGCACCTTCTGGAGTGCGCCGTCGGCTGACAGATATGCCATGCCGAAGCCTCAGAAGGAATCGGGAAGAACGGTCATGAGCCACCAGATGGCGAATCCGACTGCTCCGATGAGGATGATGCCGATACCGGTGACGTACAGGGTCTTGACGTACTCGTCCTTTGAAGGAGTGTGAGCCATCTTGAGGATCCTCCCGTACTTCCCCTTGCCGAAGCCTTTGGCTTTGGCCTCGAAATCGTCCTGCAAATCGTATACGGTCGATTCTTCATCTGCCATGTCTATCGTTCTCCTCCGCTGCGCGGACCGTCCTCGCTATCGCTGATGATAACAAGTCTAGGAGTTCCCCTATTAAGGTGTTTGTTATAAACCTTTCGAACTTTCCGGAAAATGTCGGAATCAGATGTCTGGCACATACGGAATCCGCAACAGCCAGCGTACCAGAGGACACTGTTTTCCATCAATATGGGCCTCATCTAATCTTTTTATATGAGTTGTGGGTACGGCACCATATACCCTAGGGGGCCTTGAATTTGGAAGAGGAACTTCTCTGCAATGTTGAGCTCGTCAAAGACAGCAACGAATTCGCCGTCAGGATCCAGAGCGATTTCGGTGGCGTAAGGGAATACAGATCCAACAGCTTTGAGGAGGTCCTCGAGCAGCTCGTCCAGGATCTGCAGGAAGAATTCGATTCCCTCTGAAGGGAGGTAGCGGAATGGCAATAGACAAAGTGAAGCAGATCACGGATGCGCTCGACATGCTGGCCGAGGACACCTCTATCCCCAGGAACATCCGCAAGGGCGCGACCGACGCCAAGAACCGTCTCCTCGACACGAAGGAGGCCATGGACGTCCGCGCCACCGGCGCCATCATCGTCCTCGACGATCTGGCCAACGATCCCAACATCCCCCTGCACGGCAGGACCCTCATCTGGAACGTCATAAGCCAGCTCGAGTCCCTTAGCCAGCAGAAGTGACCCCCTGCGAAACCCGTTAAGTTCCGGGCCGGACCGCGCTCAGCTGCGCTGTCCGGCCACGATGTCCAGGAAGTTCTGGAATATCTCCGTCCCGTACTGCGTGTTCTCGACCTCGGGGTGGAACTGGACCGCGTATATCGGCCTGTCCCTGGACCTGACGGCCTCATGCGGACACGTGGCGGACGATGCGATCACGTCGAATCCCTCGGGCACGGTCTTGACCTCATCGTTGTGGGAGGCCCAGACCTCGAACGAATCCGGCAGGCCATTGAAGATGTCGTCATGAGAGGCTACATCCAGGCTGACCCCGCCGAACTCGGGAGTCGTCCCGGGACCGAGGCTGCCGCCGAAATGCTCGCATATGAACTGCATGCCGGCACAGATGCCGAGGATCGGGAAATCGGCCCGATCCAGATACTCGCCGTTGTTGCCCATGCGGTTAGCATCGCAGGCTACGCTGGGGGCGCCACCGGACAGCACGAGGCCATCGACATCCGCGAGCTCGTCGAACGGGGTCGTGTTCGGAACGATCTTCGTATCGACCTTCAGGTATCTCAGGACGCGCCACTCGCGGTGGGTCCACTGCCCCCCGTTGTCGACGACGTAGACTTTCATGGACAAGCCAACATCGGAGCCGTATAAGTCCGTTGGGTGTCCGCTTCATATCCGTGCAGATGCATCCCGTCCCCATGGCATACGAGTTCACATACCAGACGTTCGACGGATTGAGAGGAGCGTCCGGGGATGCGTTCAACGGCATACTGGACGATCTCATCCCGCGCGGAGAGGAGATCATCGCCGCCTACAGGTCCGGAAGGGGCGGAGCGGTGTTCACCGCCAGACGCGCGATAGCGATAGATGCCAAGGGCATCACCGGGAAGCAGAAGGTTGTGACCGTCGTCCCCTACAGCAAGGTTTCGGCGTACGCGTTCGAAGGAGCCTCGATCCGCTCGTTCGACGGCAGACTTACCCTGTGGAACAGAGGCATCGGGACCATAACGTTCGCATTCGAGGACAGAACGGACCTGGGCCGGATCGCCGCGGCCCTGGCCGACGGATCGTGAATAAGGGGCCCGGGGTCCGCCCCGGGCCGGATCGCCGTCACTCCCACTCTATGGTCGCAGGGGGCTTGTCGGTGATGTCGTACACGACGCGGTTCACGGAGTCCTTCATCGTGTTGGTAATGCGCTTGGACATCGTCTCGAGCACATCGAGTGGTATCCTGTGGGCCGTGGCCGTCATGCCGTCCACGGATGAGACCGCACGGATGGCGATCGTTCTGCCGTAGGCCCTGCGGTCGCCCTGGACGCCGACCGACTTGGACGGGAGCAGGACCGCGAAGTACTGCCAGGGCAGCTCCATCTTGCCCTCGGACGCCGCCTTGCGGATCTCGTCCTCCACGATGAAGCAGGCCTCCCTGACGATGGCGATGCTCTCCGGGGTCACCTCGCCGAGGCATCTCACCGCGAGCGCGGGCCCGGGGAACGGCTGTCTCTCAGACGCCTTGACACCGAGCTTCCTGGCAACGTCCCTGACCTCGTCCTTGTACAGGTCCCTGAGGGGCTCGACCAGAGTCATGCCCAGGTCCTTGGGCAGTCCGCCGACGTTGTGATGGGACTTGATCGTGTCCCTGACCCCGTCGCCGCTCTCGATCCAGTCGGGCGCGATGGTCCCCTGGACCAGGTACTCGGCACCGAACTCCTTGGCCTTCCTCTCGAAGACCCTGATGAACTTCTCGCCGATGATCTTCCTCTTCCTCTCCGGATCCGAGACGCCCTTGAGGGCCTCGAAGAACTCGGCGCCCGAATCGGCGATGAAGTAGTTGATGCCCATGTCCCTGAGCATCGCCTCAACCTCCTCGGTCTCGCCCTTCCTCATCAGGCCGTTGTCGACGTAGACCGCCAGGAGCCTGTCTCCTATCGCTCTGCTGGCCAGCGTGGCGGCGACCATGCTGTCCACTCCCCCGGAGCAGGCTATGATGGCCTTTCCGGGGATCCTCTGCTTCAGATCCTCTATGGTATCGGCTATGAACTCGTCAGCACCCAGCATTCCTGGCCACCTCCTCGGAGTCGGCGGCGACCTTGTCCGCCTGCTCCTTCCTGTACGCTCCGAGCGATTCCGCCACGGCGGGATCGTTCAGAGCTATGATCTCGCAGGCCAGAATGGCGGCGTTGTCCCCGCGGTCCAGCCCGACGCACGCCACAGGGATGCCGGGGGGCATCTGCACTATAGACAGGATCGAATCGAGGTTCAGCTTGCCGCTGACAGGAACCCCGATCACGGGCTTCACGGTGAACGACGCCAGCACGCCCGGCAGAGCCGCGGAGAGACCTGCGATGGCGATGAACACATCCGCATCCGATCCGGCCAGCTCCTCCACGCGGGCAGGGGTCCTGTGTGCTGATGCGACCGCAACGTCGTACGGAACGCCAAGCTTCTTCAGGACGGCCTCGGCCTTCTCCGCGACCGGCAGGTCGCTCTTGCTCCCGAGGACTATTGAGACCTTTGACATCATCGCCTACCAGTTACTCGCGGATTATAAATCATGCGCGGGGGCGTGTGACAGAGCTGGGAGAAATTGAAGGGTGTTTGGAAATGGTTTCCCGGATGACCGGGGCGATCAGCTCTTGAGGACCACGACGAGGAAGATCCCGACGGCGACTAGCGCACCGATCACAATTCCGAGGAGATCGATAATGGCCGTGTAGACGACATCCCACGCGTTGACCTCTGTGAACGGGGAGATCCCGCTGTCGGCCACGAGGTAGGCCCAGACGATTCCGAGAACGAGTCCGACAATGGCCATGACTCCTCCGGCCGCCCTGCTCTTGCCGGTACCGAAGTACGCAGAGAAGAGGCCGGCAACAAGCATGACCAGGGCGAATGCGAAGACCACGAGGGTCAGAAAGTCCATTGCCGCGAATTCCATGTTTTGCCTCCGTTATGTAAACCCTGAGGGTTGGCTTGGGATACCCGACAGTGTAAACACTATTTAATCCAAATGGCGGACGGGCGACCGCTGGAACTTGTGAATCCAGTGAGCCCTTGGAGGCTAGGGGAACGCCGGAATCGGGGGTC
>CAYUPU010000025.1:0-22347 GCA_964445265.1 uncultured Methanomassiliicoccales archaeon | reverse complement strand
CTTTAAATACAGAGCAGAATCCAGTGATGTCACTCCGTCACTGGATATTCAATAACCATGCAAGAATCCCCTCGCACCCGCTTCCGATGATTCCAGTTAGGCGCGACAGGGACAGATTGCCCACAGAGTCCAGTACGCGGCCTCCGCATCCCGTCGAGAAGAACGAGAGCCCCGCGACTCCCCTATCTCCATAACCCCTCTGATAATCAGCTCCGGATCGAATGCAAGCACAGTCTGGCTGCATCCGCTGGTGTTATCTATACGGCTTCTGTTGTTCGAAATGCGGCCCACTCTGGAGTTGAACGATCCTTGGTGACACCGTACTTCTCCAATATCCATTCATACCGATCCCGCATCATGTACAGCTTGAACGATGCTGAATATATCCGATAGAAATCGATGGTACTCTGTTCCCGATAGGTAGATGTGCATGCCGTCTTCAACCCTCAAGGATAAAGAGCGTTTTGACTTGGGGGAGGGCCCGGTATTCTTTGGATACCAGGCCCCCGTTGTCGTAGGACCGTTCGCCTCCGTTATTCGCAACCCTGCCGCTGCATCGATCATGCAACGGCCCCGGCATACCTTCCCTCGTACCATTGGATGTTCTTTTCCGTGGATTTGTCGCGATTATACTGGCTGCCGATTCCGATCTTGGTGGCAGGAGCGAAGACTTCGGTGTGGTGATTCAGGGTGCAATCCGACTCCCCGGTCAACTGGCCCCCGGAATATCCTGCGATGCCACCGACATATCCAATCCCTTTCGGCGCATACGATCCGCCGAAATAGCCGTCTCCCCCATCGGTGCCTGTTCCTGAATCGTGCAGGACCAGCTGTGCGGAAACATATCCGTGGCTGGTGCACGTCTTTATCTGCGCCGAGGTCTTTCCTGCGATGCCGCCGGCATACACCAGCGCTCTCTCTGCATCGGTGGTGTAATTCGAGCTCCCGGTACGGAAGTTTATCACCTGCGCATCGATGTCGATGTCCGTTATGCATGATGATATTGATCCGATGTTGGATCCCGCTATACCGCCGGCATGAACGTTCATCTTCGCCCCCTTCGTCCAATCGAGGACCATCACTCCCGTGAAACTCAGGGACGCATAGTCGTGCCAGTCGCCGCTCTTGGCATCCCCCGAAGCGACGGCAGGGAGACTCGCGTGGCTACTGAGCCATGATACCTTGATATCGGTGGAGTGCGCGAGGATGGATGATGATCCGACCTCCACTCCGCTTATGGTCCCCTTGTTGATCCCGCATACAGCTCCTGCATAGATCATCGCAGAAGCGCCCTTGCTGTTGGGTGCTATGGTAATCGATATCTTATCGAGAATGAGGTCTGTGATGGTTCCGTTGTTTATGGAGAACAGGCCCCCGTAGTACTCTCCAGACGAGGTCTTGGATCTCAGATCCAGTTTTAAACCGTATATCCTGTGCCCGTTCCCATCGAAGGTACCGCTGAACTGGAATGGAGACCAAGCGGAGTCCGACAGATCCAGGTCGTTCTGGAGCCTGTAGATGCGGGACGAATTGCCCATCGCTGCCAAATCGGAGACGGTGTATACCTCTATGGGCCGTTTGGCCTCGTTGACGATCTGAATAGAGACGGTCTCCGAGAGGTCGTATTTCGGTACTTTCATGCTGATGATCATGATTATTCCGTCATCGGCATCTCTGGATACAGTTCCGCTGAGTCTGTCATTGAACCAGACCGATGGTCCCGACTTCCCTGTGGTGAAACCGATGGAATCTACGGTGTTGCCATCACGGTCGAGAACGCTCCATAGCACGGGCGTTCCGGATGGCAGCGATGGCGTGATTGAAGCCGAAACCGTGAAACTTGAACCTGCGGAGACCGTGTCCGTACTGGTCGACAGGTTCAGAGCGAGACCGTCCGAAACGGTCAGAATCACCGATTCTGATATTCCGGTCCCGGGTATGAACGCCATCAGTACGACACTGTCCCCTTTCTTGGCGGAATACCCGATCGAGACCGTCGCCTCGTTCCCATCCTTGGAAAGAATGGCCCAGTTCTGATCCACGCTCCAATCAGGAACCAGATCCAATTCATCGGAACTGTCGCTGGAACGGACCGTGATCGTATCGCCGACGGAGACGTTGCTCGGACCGCTGTCCAGGGTCAATACGATGTTGTTCTCAACCGTTATCGATATCGAGCCGCTAACATCGTACTTGCTGCTGGAAGCGGTTATGGTGAGGGTGCTGCCTGTCTCCACCGTGGCTCCGATGAGGACGCTCACACCCGAATCCGTGTGCGTGATCGTCACATCCTTCATATTCGAAATCCAGTTCAGCAACTTGTCCGTCGTATTCTCCGGGAGGATGAGGGATTCTACAGTGAATGATCTTCCTGCATCCGCATAGTATTCTCCATCCTGATACAGAATCCCGTCGTTGCATTCGAGCGCCACCGATTCCATGGGATGCTCCTCGATGAATTCATGGTACACGGATGACCCCGCTACGGCCGCGATGACGATGACAATCACAGCGAGAACGGAATATATCGCGGCCTTCTTTATCGCAGGATTCAAGGGATCCTTATTGATTGTAAATGATATCACCTCATCTGTGTGATTGACCTCTATCCTACCTCTGAGCCTTCTCCTACTTTTGATCGAGTTCGCGATTTCCAGTTCATCCTCCTTATTAATGTTACTGAATACATCGATGAGTGAGTTTTGTATTTCCGCGTTTATAGGCGTACTTTCCAGTTTCTTGAGTATCGGTTCTAAGTCTTTACTTGTAATATCCAGTTTACTCTTTAACCTGTTTACCTGTTCCAGCAACTCCTTCTTGCTTCTCCGTTTCAATGAATCACCTCATTGAGGGTCTGATACCGTCGAGTCTTGCTTTCGATACGAGAATGAAGCGCCCGCGATCCTCTATCCATCTCTTCTGTTCGGCTATGCACTCCGCCGCGGAATGTATCGCCTGTCTGAAGGCGACCCTATCGAACTGCACGAGCGTCGATTCGAAGCATATCGCGGTGAACGACCTTCCGTCTACATCTATGCGTACCGTTTCGACGGTGGAATCGGGGCCGCAGGATTCCGAGGGATACATGTCGGTGGACACCACGATGCCCACCACGGCATGCCCGTTAGGGAACACCACCACCGGTTCGAAATCCATGGATTCGAGGATCGATGCGAACAGTATCGAGAGCTCGATGCAGTTGCCTGTACGGTCTTCGAGGACCTTCTCGGGCGTACGGACTCTCTGGAATCCATTCTCCAATGTCGATACATCGGAGACGTACGACATCCTCAGGCTACAAACGGCGGCCCATACAGCCTCCAGTTGGGGGAGGATGCGCGACTGGATCTGATAGCCGCAGACCGTGTATTCGTCCCCCATGGCTTCTGCAAGAGGCCCGTCCCTCCTATCCACCAGGGATTTGATCGTAGGATGGAGGGGATTGATGAATTCCGCCGTCCTCTGGCCGAGCTTGTGCAGATCGATGTCGTATCTGGAGAGGACATCCACAGTTACGCTCCTCATCAGGACGGTCTTGGAATTCCCGTCCAGAACCTCTACGTCCAGCTCCGCAGCGTAGGCGTCATCGCGGTACAGCGACTTGGCAGGGGCCAGAATCGGCAATACCGTGTTCCCGTGCGGGACCGCCCGTCTGATGCTCGTGACCTGCACTCCGTCCAAACGGATGACCGCGGTGATGTACTGAGGTTCGTCTTCGCTGTTCTCGATGCCTATCGATCCCAGTTCCACGTTCCCGCCCTCGTTGTGATGGGGATCGACTATCGCGCATACTGTGCAATCGCATGCTATCCGCGGATCGAGTGCCGGCTTGTTCTGCGTCGCATCTGTCGTCCGTTCTGGCGTCTTCATCTCTGCAGGCACCAGTCTCAGATAGAACGACTCGCTCGCGATCACAGATCCTTCGGACACGATTTTCACTGTGGTCTTCCTCGCGCCTCCTGGCGGTATGTGTGTGCGATCCAGATCTATGGTAAACGGCACACGCGATCCAGGATGTATGCGGACCTTGCGTGATAATATCCCCTCATCGCTCAGGAATATGTTGATATCGCAATCGGAATCGGTATCAGCGGCGGATATCAGCTCGATTCTGACCGTGCACAGGCGATCGTCCGACGGCGGATGCTGCTCCACGGCCACGCTGGCGGTCACCGCCGGTGTGCTGCCAGGTTCGATGAATACCACATTCTCTGATCTGGATTCGAGGATGCGGCCGTATGCGTCCCTCACCTTCACCGTGCATCTGCATTCCGACCCTTCATTGACCATCGATTGGTCCAGTCCCGTGCACGACAGGGAGAGTTCCTTCTCGACCGTATCCTCGGGTCCGATCCGCACCTCGATGGGTTCGATGGACAGACGGCCTATGTCCGCATCGATCCATGCCCTGGCTGCCGTTCCTCCCCGGTTCCTGATCTTTGCAACGGCCACAGGATATCCGTCAGCAGGCCGGGAGCATCCGATCCACCTGATGGACGTGTCCATCGTATCGGGCAGGGGCCGCATGCCCAGTTCCGCCATGCGCGCATTGAGGTACTCCTCTTTGGATTGGCCCTGGCTCCCCTTCAGTCTCTCGACCTCTTCCGGCGATAGGTACGAGGACAGGATGTCCATGAAACGCTTATCTGCCATGGTACGCGCCTCGATGAAGAGAGGCCACGGAGGTGTAGGTCCTCTCTGTGCTGCCGTCACGATACTCCGCTGTAATCTCCACCTCGTTGCCGGATTGCCCTTCCATGGAGACGACCCTTTCACTGAACGGCGCCATGGCGAACGATGCGGGATCGAATACGAGATCGCTGCCTCCGCATCTGCCGCGGAGAAGTATGATGACGATTGTCCTGTCTGAATGATTGGAGACCTTGATATCGAACCCGTCACCATGCATGGTGATGGTCAGAGGGTGCGCCAGATCGGATGTCAGGGCGTTTAGCCGGGACACCGTCTTCTTCGCTCCTTTGAAATCGCCTTCGCGTATCTGCACATGGTACCTCTCATCGAGCTTCGAGGCCGATGGATCGTCGGACAGTGGGATGCGATCGCGAATGCTGTTGTAGCCTGCAGCGACCTGCGACTCCTCCTTGACGAGGTCCAGAGCCTTCATCATGAGCTTGCATGCCCGCTTCTGATCGGACATGAGATGTGCCCTACAATCCGAGAGGAGCCTCTTGGCCACGGTATACTCCGATGGGGCCGCCTTCATCAGCCGGAGTATGTCCTCCGATAACGCATCCATCTTCAGGATACGCGAACGTCCGACGAAGGAATCACCGTCCTTCATCTGAGCACCTCGTTCAACCGGGCATCGATGCGTTCGAGGATGTCTTTGGATGATACGCCGTTGTATCTGGTGGCATCCCCACCGGATACGAGATCCAGAACGATATTCTGGATGCTCCTTCTGAAGAGATAGATCGCGGTTATGGAGGCTATCGCCATGGCGATCTTGAACAGGTCTGCCGTATCCATCATGGATATCAGTCCAGATCCGTCATCGCCGAGTACTCCTTCTTGGCGAACTCTATCTTTATCAGATTGGTCTCCATCTTCAATCTGGCTTCGGCCCTGTCCAACTCCGCCTCCATGGTCATCTCGTTTATCTGGCGACTTAATCTCCCTGCGGCGGACTCGCCGCATCTGAAGTCTACGGATTGCACATGGAGGCCCAGCGTTGCGAAGACGCCGTCGCGACGGTTGATATCGAGCAGGGCCGCCCTGATTGAACCCAGGTCCGTACGGGGGTTGTTGCTCTTGGCGAGGGGTTCCAATGCGGTGCCCGCGATCCGGTTGCGAAGTATCTTGCTGAGCGATTCCGCTGTCAGAATATCCATATACTCGCCTCCAGGAATGTTCCTGGATATCGCGTAATCCGAATTGAGCAGGCCCTCCAGATTGGAGGAATCGGGATCGCAGATGTAGTTGACGAGGATGATGCAGTCCACATACGTCCCATCGCTGAGCGATACCGTCAATGGGACGGTGAGGTCTATGCCTCCGGTAAACACATCCAGCACCGTGAGCTCCGGCCCCTTCCTAAACAGGCCTCCTCCGTACTTCCTGGAGGCCTTCTTGGAATCCACGTTCCCTGCGGCCAGGCCGCGATACTCTCCGTTCGTGTACACGCGATGGTATGACGGCCTGAACTCCGCTCTGAAGATATGGTTCCCCGTCCCGTGATACTCCCTGCGCATGAGAACGATCTGATTCCTCTGATTCCCGCCTTCGGCGACATCGCCGTATGCCATGGAATGATCGCCCGCGCTCATAGGGCCGGGTCCGCCCGGATTGTGCTCTCTGGGCGGAAGCGGTACCATGAAGTTGATCGCAGACAGTGCACCTGCGCTATTGCTATGTGATTCCATTTGATCAGTCACCTTGTACATTAGTTCTCTACAATCCCCTGGAATGGAACAGGATGTGACAGATGGCGACATGCCGACTGTCCGTATCGTAGGGGTTCTGCCGACCTATCCGTATCTGGGACAAGTGAGGAAACGTAAATTGCATATTAGCAACCAACGAGGATGTGGCTAGAGACAAGACCGAACCCTTCTGCATAGGGCGGGTCTGGTTCGCAGAACCAGCGGTCGGATGATACCGTCCGACCCCTCCCTGAACAATCTCGATGACTGCCGTGTTCTGAAGGGAGGGCAATCATGCTTCCCCGTCTACAATGCCAGGTTCGAAATCGGAATATATTAAACTATGGATGATGGGATAACAGCTTGAAATCTCTACTGGATCCATGTCTGTCAATTGAATCGGATCCCGTGATTTCAGAAGCCTGCATATGTTGTCGCTTCTACTGCCGTTCGATTCCCGTCATCCGGATCTGGTTATTTTCCATCTACAAGAATCGAGATGGGGGGAGGGCGCGAACGGCCGGTCATTATCCTGCACAGAATTTGTTTACAGGTGGATGGGCGGTTCTGCCAGAGCCGTGGCATGGATTCGGAGGGCTATTGCATCGGACTTCGGTATCCCTCTGGTCCCGGATATACAGATTCATGATGTGTCGTACTGTCTTCTAGAAGGTATTTGGACATAGGAATCATTATGAAGCTCGGAAGGCGGTATACGCAACTATCGCATTCCGCTTGAGCGTCCAGGATTCGAACCTTCGACATATGTTCTTTCTTCGATGATGGATACAGTCGGAAGATATTACGAAACATATTGCATTAAGATGGTGGAATCGGTTTGATCGGAAAGAGGCAGCACAAGTTGAAGAATGCCAGCAAAGAGGATCGCTCTTTGATAGATAGAGTCGCGAGATGCCCTAGGGCAGATGACCTCAGAATTGTTCTAACGATGATCGAGGACATCAGAATCGACAAAGACATCAAAGGGAAGCTGAGCGCCGCCTTCATCCAACTAGGACGGACTGATCCCGAGGGTCAGAATGAGATAGCATCCCTTATCGATGCCGATATCAGATCAGACGATCCGAAACTGGCCGGTCGTATCGATACCGTCTATTCCGGCGGCATTCCTTCGCTTAAGATAAGGACCGATTCGAATCCGACCCGCAGAAGGGTGACGAAAATCGGTGCATCGGCCCTCATCGTCATCTTACTGGTGATGGCGGCGCCGACGATCCAGGACCATTTCGGTGAGCATCCGATCGAGTCCATAGCTCTGGAGTGCGACGGCGGCACCCTGTATCCTGGGGATGACCGCGTGACTGTCGAGGCGGGCGTTCCGTTCACTGTGGAGGCGGCGGTTTATCCGTCAGACGCCACAGACAAGACCCTCAAATGGTTCAGCAGCACGGACAAGGTGCTACTGACGCGGGATGGGAATCGTCTCACGGTACTCATCGGTCCGACGGTAGCGACCGGTGACGTCCTTACGATAACGGCCCGTAGCATCGCCTATGACATGGAGGCCAGTCTTTCGTTCAAAGTCGTGAACGATATAGCCCTAACAATCTACAAACCTTCGACCACCATCGACCTCGGCGGATCGGTGACTGTATCCTGTACATCCAATGCGCCGTACCTTGGCATAGTACCCGAATGGTCCATCGATGCTGAGTGGGCGGTACTGAGTACCCACGGCGATAGTGCTACCATATTTGTCGGATACGATGCCCAAGAGGGTGACACCGTTCTTCTGACAGCCATGGTTCCTGGCACGGGGATCAGCAGCAGTGTTATCTTCGTTGTCGGGAACAGTGTGTCAATCGATCTTACCTCGTCTGGCGATCCTATCGTTCAAGCGGGCGTGCCGTTCACCATCCAGGCATCGGTGATGCCCTCCGACATACCGGATAAGAAGCTCGTCTGGTCCTCCTCCGACTACGAGTATACGACCATGGACATCGACGGAGACACCGCCACGATCAGAGTCGGTCCGTCCGCAAGGACCGGGGATACCTTCACCGTGACCGTGAGGAGCACTGCTTACGGGGCGGAATCATCGTTGACGTTCACCGTCCGCAACAGCATAGCATTGACTCTCGATACTATCTCATCATCCATCGGTCTCGGAGAATCCGTTGAAGTGACATGCTCGTGCAGCGTACCCGATCTGGGCATCGCGCCGATATGGTCCGTAGATGCCGACTGGGCTACACTGATCTCCGAAGGCGACAAGGCGATCATGAAGATAGGATACACGCCGGGGGCCGGAGACAAGGTGACCCTCCGGGCATCGTTGCCCGGAACGGAGATCGGCTCGTCCGTGACGTTCACGGTGGAAGAGGGCCTGTCCATCTCGATCGCCGGACCCTCCGGGGTCATCAAGGCGGGAGATAGATTCACATTCACAGCGACCGTGTCCCCCAGGCTCCCGCCCGGATCGTCGATAGAGTGGGGGTTCCTCGGCGCGGACGACGGATCCTCGGCCATGGTGGAATACAGTACGAACGGGAGTACTGTTTCGGGCACGCTGTCCACGGATGCGGATCACGGTGCGGGGATCAAGGTCAGGGCGACTCTGGATGGATACAATCTCTGTGCTGAATCATCGTTCACGACCGAGAATCTGCAGAAGGTACCTGTGGAGGTACACGAGGCGCACGATCTCCTCCTGATGAGGAACTCGGCCAGGACCTTCATCCTCCAGGACGATATTGTGATGTCCAGTACGCAGTGGAGTCCCTTCGAATTCAACGGAACTCTGGACGGCAACGGGTTCTCCATCATAGGACTGAACGTGAAGAAGGAGGCTGTGGATCTCGAAGGGCTCTACTACGGCGGCCTGTTCTCCGTCAACAAAGGAACCATCAGGAATCTCGTCATAGAGGGCGCGACCATCACGGTGGCTCCCGACAACAGGGGCGCCGCTACAACGGTGTACGCGGGCACGGTATGCGGGATCAACAACGGGACCATAAACAGAGTGGAGGTTCATTCATCCGAGATCCTGGCCCATTCCACGAACATCAAGACGCTGTGGAAGAGCGAGACTGGTACGGATGTTCCAGTACTTCCCTATGGAAGCCCTGCTACACGGTTGAAATATGCTTCGCTCTCTTTTACAGGAACCTTAGTGAACGACTGGGTGGGAGGCCAAGCAATGCTCGTATACTGCGGAGGGATTGTGGGATTCAATTCGGGATCAGTGAAGCATTCTGATGCGGATATAGATCTCGATGCGCAAATAGTCAATTTCAATGATGACGGCGTTCCGCATTCGAAGGTCTACTCTGGTGGAATATCCGGCTATAGCTCGGGGTCCATCATATCTTGCTCTAGTCAAGGCAATGTATCAAGTCAATTGTCTCTACACGATTCGGGGAGAGGGAGCGGTTACGGCGATGGTTGGGTTGGTGACTACAAACCGTACGGCACCGGATATGTTGGAGGGATATCCGGATATTCGTCCGGGGATGTAGTCGATGTCACCACATTCTGCGATATATCGCATTTAAACGATCTCTACGCGCCACCTTATAGTGGTGGTGCAGCCTATAGTTGGGATCTGAATAAAGCTCTCGACAAAAACATAGTCTGGCATTCTGGCCAGCTGGTCGGATATTTCGTGTAAGCCTCTTTTCAAATGCCGGACATCGCCCGGCTCCTTCCCATAGGTGATGGATATGGTCTATCGCATAGTCGAGTTGCCGGAATGCAACAGTACGGAATAGGAAGAATCGCCCGTCGAACATGATGCGGACAACAGACCGACGGGCGGGACCCGCTTTCCATGGCAGCATCATCACCCGAACTCCGATGTGGACAGTAACAAGAGTTACTTCACCAAACTTGACTCGGGCGAGTTGACCTGCTCCGATGAGGTGGTCAGAGCCCTTCAGACTTGGCCGAGCGGGGATACCATGGTCCGTGTGATGGCGATGAACGGCGATGCTGTATCTCAGTATACCGTTGCTTGCATGATGCGCCGCAGCGATGCAGAAGATGCCGAGAGAGAATCGCTGAAATGGTTCATGCGGTCCGCGGAGAACGGCTTCGAACCCGCTCGGAGAGCGGTGATCGAGATCCTCGGAGTCTGCGATCCACCCCAGGAACGAGGGGGAGATCGACGAGGAGCGCGTCTGAACTGGAGATTGGGCACCCGCTTCCTATCACGGGAGCTCCAACTCCTCGAAAGACGGCTCGAACTCCTTCGAGTGGAAGCATATGCCCCAGAGCGACGGATGTCGTCCAATGAGCGTCTCTGGATCCGGTCGCATCCCCTCGGTCAGCCAGTCCAGCAGACTGACTATGCGGATGCCGTCGATGTCGCCCGTCGGGAACCTGTCGTATGTGATCACCGTCTTGGGATAGTTGTCGCCGACGGCCCTCAGCGGGCGCAGCTCCCTCTCCCTGGTGGCCGGATCGAGGATGCTCAGGGACACCTGGTAGTACGACGGGGAGCCCATCGGGTCGGCGATGAAGTCCACCTCGTACCTGTCGACGCTGCAGACGGCCGCGCTCCCGAAGCGGTACATCAGCTCGCAGTACACCAGGTTCTCCATTATGCCGTCGAGGTCCTCCGGGCGGAACGGGACCCTGCAGTTGCGGATCCCCGGATCGGCCGCGTAGAACTTGTCCGTCGTCCGGAGGTACTCCTTCGCCTTGGGATCCAGCCTCCTGGCCCTGTGGAACAGCATGGCCTCCTCCAGGAAGCATATGTACTGCTCGATCGTCCGCGGCTGCGTTTTCATGCCCTTGCTGGTCATGTAGTTGGCGGCGCCCCTGACGGACGTGCGGTCCCCTATGTTCCTCATCAGATAGGCGCACAGATGGTCGATGGTCGCGCCGCGGCGGATGTCGTGCCACCCGGGCCCATCCTTGTAGAACACGGTGTTGTAGATCCCGTCGAGGATGTCGTCCGCCTGGGCCGGCATCCTGTCCATGGCCAGGGCGACGGCCGGGAACCCGCCGCGGCGGATGTAGTCCTCCAGCAGCGCGGCGCGGTCGCCGGGCTCCCTGAACAAGACGTATTCGGAGAACACGAGGGGCTGTATGCGGATCTCCAGGCATCTCCCGGACAGCCTCGTGGCGATCTCCGAGGAGAGCATGCCGGAATTGGACCCTGTGATATACACGTCCGCGCCGCGCACATGGAACGTCGATACCGCGCGCTCCCATTCGGGGATGTTCTGCACCTCGTCGAGGAAGATGACGGATCCCCCTATGTCCCCCACCTCGGACTCCGCGGCATCGATGAGATCGCGGAAGGTCTCCACACCGGAGCCCTCGTCGTCCAGGTTCACGGAGAAGATCCTGTCGTCGGGCACACCGGAGTCCCTGAGCTCGTCGATGAACATCCTCATAAGCGTGGACTTGCCGCATCTGCGTATCCCCGTCAGGACCTTGATGAGATCCGAACCGCGGGATGCGCGTATGCGCGACATGTAGTGCTCCCTCGGGATGCGCCTCTCCTGCAACATGATGCTCTGTATCACATCAGAGTATTTCAAAATGAGCATATGATGTGTTGTATCACATCATTCTGCAAACGACGGGTCCGGTTCGATGGAATCGTGTCCGAGAGACGGAGCGTGGAACGTTCGAATAGTATCGGGATCCGATGGATGCGGGCCGTGGATGCTCCGAACCCACAGGATCTCATGGAAGAATAGGGGGTGAGTGGTCGAGGGACCACGATCCCCCCTGTTGTCGCCGAGGGGCGACCTGCGGCACTGCATACGCGATCCCATTTAAGCCATATCCGTGCCGGCATCCGGCGATCCCCGGCCGCGGGCCCTCCCGATCAGAGTGACGCTCAGGCCCGGGATGTCCGGATCCCGTCCTATGCGGGCCTCCAATCCGAACACGTCGCGGAGGTTCCCCTCGGTCATCACGTCCGCCGAATCGCCGGCGTGCACGATCCTCCCCTTCTCCATCATTATGATCCGGGTGCAGTACCTGGCCGCCAGGACGATGTCGTGCGTCACTATCACCGTGACGATCCTGCGCTCCGCGGACAGCCTCCCGATGAGCTCCATCAGCTCGAACTGGTGGCTCGTGTCCAGATGCAGGGTGGGCTCGTCCAGCAGGAGTACGGACGGCTCCTGGCAGAGCGCCCTCGCGATCATGACCCTGCGGAACTCCCCTCCGGAGAGCTCCATCACGTTGCGGTGCGCGAACTCCGCGGCCCCTGCCATCTCCAGGGCCTCCGCGGCGGCCTCGACGTCCGATCCCCTGGAGCCGGGCTCGGTCCTGGAGCGAGCGTAGCGCCCCATCATGACCACGTCGAGTGCGGTGAACGGGAACGTCGACCCGGCGTTCTGGGAGACCACCGCGACCGTGCGCGCCAGCTCGGCGGGCCTCATCGCGAGGAGGTCCTCGTCCGGCCCTCCGTCCTCCCTGTCGGCGACGCCGACGTACCCGCTCCTGATCCTCAGGAGCCCGTCGATGCACTTCAGGAGCGTGGTCTTGCCGCAGCCGTTCTCCCCCAGGATGCCTATTATGTCGCCCCTCTCCGCCTCGAACCCTATGTCCTGCAGGAGAGGGGATGAGCCGTACCCGAACTCGATGCCGTCGACTATCAGCCTCATCCCCTCACCCCCATAGCTCGTCGCGCTTCTTCCTCATGATGTAGATGAAGAACGGCGCCCCTATCATCGATGTCAGCACCCCGATCGGCAGTGTGCTCGGCGCCATCGCGGTGCGGCAGACCAGGTCCATGAGCATCAGGAACATCGCTCCGGCCAGGACGGTCACCGGCCACAGTCTGGTGTGGTCCGGCCCGACCAGCGCCCTGCACACGTGGGGCACGATCAGCCCCACGAAGGCGATTATCCCGCTTATGGCGACCGATCCGCCCACGCACAGCGCGGTGCCGATCAGGACGGCTATGCGGACCCTGCGCACATCCGCGCCCAGCGCCCTCGCCTGGTCCTCCCCCATGGAGAGGAGGTTGAGCTCCCTCGAGAAGTAGGCGATCAGGCCGGCCCCGATGCCCACGGTGACGAGGGACACCTTCACGCTCGCCCAGTCGCACTTCCCGAAGCTCCCCATGGTCCAGTACACTATGTTCGCCAGGGCGTCCTTGTCGTCCACGAGGTACTGCAGCAGCGAGCTGAACCCGCTGAAGAACGTGCCCACGGCCACCCCCGAGAGGAGCAGCAGGACCGCCGGGACCCCGTGGCGCGTGTACGCCAGCATGTACACCAGCGCGAGAGTCGCGAAGCACATGACGAACGCCATCACGGACGTGCTGTAGAGCCCCAGGGCGCCTCCGAACCCGAAACCCAGGGTCAGGCACGCGCCGAAGGAGGCCCCCGACGATATACCCAGCACGGACGGCGACGCCATGGGGTTGCGGAACAGCGCCTGCATGGCGAGCCCGGCCATGGACAGCCCCGCCCCGACCACGGCGGCGCAGAGCGCCCTGGGCATCCTGAGCTCGGTGACTATGTACGTGTCCGCCCAGGACGCGCGGCCCAGCCACGCGTCGATCACATCGCCCGCCGATATGGAGACGGAGCCCAGGAACAGGCAGGCGAAGTACACCGGGACCAGGAGGGCCGCCAGGATCAGGAGGAGCGTGCCGTAGCGGATGCGCCCTCTGACTCCGGAATGCTCCTCCGCTATGGCCGCTGACAGACCGTCGGGCATCGGCGCACCCCTCTCCGCCCGGGGCCGGAGCCCCGGGCATGGCCGCTCAGACGGCCTCCGTCGGCACCCTCATCGCCTCGTCCCAGTCCATGGTGGACGGGTCGGAGACGTTGAACAGGATGACCTCGGGCTGCGCGGCCACTATGTTCTCGGAGTCCCAGTTCCCGCTCGTGCCCTTGTAGATGTTGTCCATGTTGAGGGCTGCTATGAACATGCCCATGCCGGAGTTGTCGGCGTAGACGTACGTGGTCTTGTTGGACGCGGCCACCGCGGTGGGGGCGTGCCCGAGCCTCTTGACGGCTTCGCTCGACTCCATGTCGAGCGCGTACATCTCGAGCCTCAGCTGGTCGATCAGCGATCCGACGTGGTCCTGGAGCCCGAAGATGTATCCGAGGGCCTCTATCTCGGCGAGGCAGTCGTTGTAGGTGGATATGCCGAACGTCACGGCGTATCCGCCCTGGGCCTCGATCATCTCCTTCATCCACTTGCCGCCGTTGTCCCATCCGGGGGACGAGCCGCTGCAGAGCCATATGGGGACCTCGCCCTGGGAGATCAGGTTCTCCACGGTCTTGGTGTACAGGTCCTTGTTGTCGCCGACCTTGGCGGGGTTGGGGAGCTCGACGCCCTTGAACCCGTCGACGGGGATGCCGTAGTTGGACTGCAGCCCGGTGAAGAGCGAGGAGTCGCCTCCGAAGGCGAGATCCCACAGCTTCTGGACCGTGGCGGAGTCGTGGTCGTTGGGATCCACTCCGTACGCGGAGCAGAGGATGTAGTACACGCAGACGAAGTAGGATCCGGCGCCGATCGCGCCGGTGGGCATCCTGTCCTTGTCTATGGTCACCTGATAGCTCTGCCACACCTTGGCGCTGTCGCGGTACTTGCCCTCGACGACCAGGTTCCCCTCGGAGTCGTGGCTCACGAGGGAGTCGAACCTGAGGTAGTCGGCGGGGACGTCCGACAGCCTGTACTTCCCGAGGTCGGGCTTCTCCTTGTAGACGACCTCGTACAGGTCGCTGAGCGTGTTGGTCCAGTACGGCGACGGGGCGACGTTGGACGACGCGCAGACGAACGTGTCCGGATTCCAGCTGTACCAGCCGCCCTTGCTGGGCTCGGTCTGGTCATCGTCTCCTCCGGAAGCTATCGCATATGCCGCTCCGCACAGGACCAGCACTGCGACGACGGATATCGCAACTATCTGACGTTTCTCCATTGGATGTATCCTCCAAGTCGATCCACCTCTATTCGGTATATCACGTTCACTGAATATTGGGTACGCGCCGTTCGATAATCCCGACGCATCCGTCCGCCGCCTCTCCAGATTCCAGTTAAATAACGCCCTCTCCATGACGCCGTCCATGGACGAGTTGAGACACACGCGGATCCTGGCGGTCCACGACATATCGTGCGTGGGGAGATGCTCCCTCACCACCGCCCTACCGATCATCTCGGCCGCGGGGATCGAATGCTCCGTGCTCCCCACGGCCGTGCTGTCCACCCATACCGGCGGGTTCACCGGATACACCTACCGCGACCTCACGGAGGACATCGCCCCCATAGCCGACCACTGGGAGTCCGTCGGGATCGGGTTCGACGCGTTCTACACCGGATTCCTGGGGTCCTTCGAGCAGATAGACCTTGTCGCGGACCTCTTCGACCGCGTCCGCCGCGAGGGCGCCACGGTGTACGTGGACCCCGTGATGGCCGACGCCGGGAGGCTCTACTCGGTCTTCGGCCCCGAGTTCCCGTCGGGGATGAGGAGGCTGTGCGAGAAGGCCGACGTCATCATGCCCAACCTCACCGAGCTCTGCCTCATGCTGGGCCTCGAGTGGAGGGAGGGGCCGTACACCAGGGAGTACATCGACGGGATGCTGGAGCACGGCAGGGACTTCGGCGCCGGGCGCATAGTGATCACCGGCGTGAGCTTCGAGAAGGGCAGGGTCGGCGCGGTCTACAGGGACTTCGCCACCGGCGAGACCGGCGAGGTCATGCGCGACGAGATCCCCGGCTACTTCCACGGGACCGGCGACGTGTTCGGCTCCGCCCTCGTGGGCGCGTGCGAGAGGGGCCTCCCGCTGTCGAGGGCGGTGGAGTGCGCCGTGGACCTCACGGTGTCGTCCATAAGGAGCACCGTCGGCCTGGCGGAGGACGTCAGGTTCGGGGTCAACTTCGAGCCCTGCCTGAAGGACTACATCCGCCGCATCGGAGACGCCGCGTCCGGCGTCTCCATCGAGCCCGTGACGGACGACGACGGCCTCAGGACCGTGTCCTCCCTGGCTCTGACGATCTGGAGCGGGGCGTACGCCGGCATCGTCTCCGACTCCCAGATACTCTACATGCTCTCGAGGATGCAGTCCTTCGAGGCCCTGAAGGAGCAGGTCTCGTCCGAGGGGTGCACCTACATGCTGATCTCCGTCGACGGCGCCCCCGTCGGCTACTGCGGGTACAGGCCGGACGGGGACCGCCTGCTCCTCTCAAAGCTGTACATCCTAGAGGGGTTCCGCCGCAGGTGGCTGGCCCGCAGGGCCGTGTCCCTGCTCGAGGGGATCGCCAGGGACTCGGGGATGACGGCGGTGCGCCTGACGGTCAACCGCGGCAACGCCGCCGCCGTCGCGGCGTACGCCCGCCTCGGGTTCGTCGCCGTCGGCGAGGCCGACACGCCCATAGGCGGCGGGTTCGTCATGAACGACCGCGTGATGGAGCTGAAGGTACAGTAAGGATGTTCATCCCCACCACCCGCAGCGAGATGGAGGCCAGGGGCTGGGACGCCCTGGACGTCGTCCTGGTCTCCGGCGACACCTACACGGACAACTCCTACAACGGCACCGCCCTCGTGGGGCACTGGCTGATCGACCGGGGCCTCAGGGTCGGTATCATCGCCCAGCCGGACGTCCGGTCCGCCGGCGACATCGCCAGGCTCGGAGCGCCGGAGCTGTTCTGGTCGGTGTCCGCCGGCTGCGTAGACTCCATGGTCGCCAACTACACCCCCGCGGGGAAGTTCCGCAAGCAGGACGACTTCACCCCCGGCGGCGTCAACGACCGGAGGCCGGACCGGGCCTGCATCACGTACACCAACCTCATCCGGAGGCACGCCAAGGGGAGGCCCGTGGTGCTGGCCGGGATAGAGGCCAGCCTTCGCAGGATCGCCCACTACGACTGGTGGTCCGACTCCGTCAGGAGGTCCATCCTGTTCGACTCCAAGGCCGACGCCGTGGTGTACGGCATGGGCGAACTGACCAACCTGGCGATCGCCCGGTGCATCGCCGACGGGAGGGACTGGAGGGGTCTGCGCGGGATATGCGTCGCATCCTCCGAGGCGCCCGAGGGCGCCGTGGAGCTGCCGTCCTACGAGGAGGTCTCCGACCGCGAGGACCGCCGCGCGTTCATGGAGGCGTTCAGGCTGTTCGACCGGAACTCCGACCCCGTCACGGCGAAACCGCTGGCCCAGGCCCATGGGTCCAGGTACCTGGTGCAGAACGTCCCGCAGAGGCCGATGACGCAGGCCGAGCTCGACGCCGCCTACGGCTCCGACTTCGAGAACGCCGTGCATCCGTACTACGCGAGGCAAGGGGAGGTCCGCGCCATGCAGACCGTCAGGAACTCCGTGACCACGCACCGCGGGTGCTACGGCGGATGCTCGTTCTGCGCCATCGCGGCGCACCAGGGGTCCACCGTCGTCTCCAGGTCCGAGGGATCGATCCTCTCCGAGATCCGCAGGATGGCGTCGTCCCCCGGGTTCGACGGCACGATCCGCGACATCGGCGGCCCCACCGCCAACATGTACGGGATCGAGTGCCCGAGGAAGATATCGCACGGGAGGTGCGAGGACAGGAGGTGCCTCGGGCGGCGCCCCTGCCCCTCGCTCCCCATCGACCACTCCCGCCAGACCGCCCTGCTGGAGACCGCGTCCTCGGTGGAGGGCGTGAGGCACGTGTTCGTGGGATCTGGGGTCAGGCACGACATGGTCCTGGCGGACGCGGAGCACGGCAGGGAGTACCTCGACGCCCTGGTCCGGAGCCATGTCTCCGGCCAGATGAAGATAGCCCCGGAGCACGTGAGCGGGCGCGTCCTGGACCTCATGGGTAAGCCCGGCGGGTCCGTGCTCATGGACTTCAAGGACAGGTTCGACGCGGCCGTCCGGGAGTGCGGCAGGAGGGAGTACCTGACGTACTACTTCATGGCCGCCCATCCCGGGTGCACGCGGAGGGACATGGAGGAGCTGTCCGCGTACTGCAGGAGGGGGCTCCGCACGACCCCCGAGCAGGTGCAGGTGTTCACCCCCACCCCGTCCACCTACTCCACCGCAATGTGGTGGTGCGGGTTCGACATGGACGGGAACGGGATCCCGGTGGAGCGCTCGGTCAGGGGGCGGCAGATTCAGAAGGAGATCGTCACCGGGAGGCCCCGTGGACGCCGAGCTCTCCGGGACGATACTCGACGGCAGCCGCGACTTGGTGCGCTCTGTGGAGGCGGAGTTCGTCCCGAAGAAGGACTTCTGGTACGCCTGGTCGGTCCGTAACGGCCGCGCCGTCCTGCGGATATGCGACTACCTGCAGGGCGCGCCGGACGACGTCCTGGCCGACTTCGGGAGGTCGGTGATCGAGAGGGGGCTCGGATCCGGATGGAGGCCCCCGGAGTCGTTCGTGCGCTTCGTCGACTCCGACGAGTTCATCCTCTCCAGACGCCCCGTCTTCATAAGGCGGAGCAGGAACCTGGCCAGGACCGACCGGGGGGAGCACGCGTTCCTGCCGGACTCCGTCGACAGGCTGATCGACGCCGGCCTCCTGGACGCGTCCGACGTGGACTGCTCCTGGTTCTCCTGGACCCGGAGAGACAGCGTCCGCAGGGTCGGGTTCTGCGCCACGATGTTCAGGGTCGTGGGGATATCCTCCGCCCTGGACTCGCCGGACGTCCCGCAGGAGGCGCTGGACTACGTCGTCTACCACGAGTGCCTCCACCTGAGGCAGCGCTACCGCCCCGTCGGCGCGGTGCACGACGCGGAGTTCAGGCGGTGGGAGGGGGCGTATCCCGGCCGGGACGGGTGCGAGAGGATCCTCAGGGGGCTCGGCGGCACGGACCGACGGGCGCATCGTATTTCTACGGAACCCGCGATGGGCGTCCATGGAGAAGCGCGGGTTCCTGTTCCACGGGACTGACGGAGAGGCGGAGCTGTCGATAGAGCAGGTCGAGGCGCTGGCCGCGAGGGACGATCCGGACGGGGTGTACGCCCTGGCCATGGCCCTCATCTTCGGCTGGGACACGGAGATGGACGAGGTCCGCGGCTACGGCCTGCTGGAGCACGCGGTGGAGCTCGGGAGCACCGACGCCATGGCGCTCATGGTCCGCCTGTACATGCAGGACGAGTACGACGGCATCGACAACGAGAGGGCCGCCGAGCTCGCGATAAGGGCGGCGGAGGACGGCGTCCCGGACGCCCAGCTCTACGCCGGCCTGGCGTACATGGACGGGGTCTCCGTCCCGCAGGACCACGCCATGGCCGCCAGGTACCTCTCCCTGGCCGCGAACCAGGGGGAGCAGGAGGCCAGGACCGCGCTCGCGTACCTCTACGAGAACGGCCTCGGCGTCGCGAAGGACGAGACCAAAGCCCTCAGGATGTACCGCACCGCCGCGCGCGGAGGGAGCGTCAACGCCATGTTCCACACCGGGGTCTGCTACGAGTTCGGCACCGGCACCCGGGCGGACCCGGCGAAGGCGGCGGAATGGTACCGGAAGGGCGCCGAGGCGGGGGACGCGTTCGCCATGGAGCGCCTGGGGCACCTCCTCTTCCAGGAGGACCCGGAGGAGGGCTTCGAATGGTTCCTCAAGGCGGCCCTCGAGGGCGTGTCCACGGCCATGGGCACCGTCGGGTTCTGCTACCTGAACGGCGCCGGCACGGAACGGAACGCCGAGGAAGCCGGGAAATGGCTGAGGATGGCCGCCGACAACGGGGTCGAGGAGGCGTCCGAGGCGCTCGCCGGGATGCCGCCGGAGCGATCGCCGGCGGACCCCCTTCTGCGACAGGGCCAGCCCCAGGACCGTGATGGCTATCCCGGCCAGACCGGTCGGGGATATCCTCTCCGACAGGACGACGGCCGCGATGACCGTAGTCAGCACCGGCACCATGTAGATGTAGGCGCTGCAGGCGACCGGACCTATCCTCTCCAGGGACCAGGACCACGTCGCGAAGCACGCGGCGGACGCCAGCACCCCCAGGAACAGCAGGTTCCCGAGGACCTCCGGCTCCGCCAGGCAGGACCAGTCGGCGGACGGGCCCGAGAACAGGACCAGGGGCAGCAGCATCATCGCGAGGCCCCACGCGAATGTCCTCTTGGTGACCTCCAGCGTCCCGTACCCCCTGCGCTGGATCCTCGTCAGGATGACCGAGTACAGGGCCCATACGGCTATGGCGCACACGGCCAGCGCATCCCCCAGCGGATCCACGCCGACCTCCCTCCCTGCGAACGACACCGTCGCCACCCCGGCGACGGCCACCGCGAATCCGACGTAGTACACCGGCCCGGGACCCCTGGTGCGGTCGGCGATCATTGTAAATGCGGTTACCATGAACGGCGCCGCCGCCCCTATCACCGCGACGTTGGATGCCGTGGTGTACATCAGGGCCGTGTTCTCGAGCAGAAAGTAGGCGACCGTACCGGTCGCCGCGGCGGCCACGAACAGCAGCTCGTCGCGGGGCGCCTTCGCACGGAGGATATGAGGGGACAGCACGGCCAGGACGGCGAATCCTATGGCGAACCTGGCGAACAGGATCTCCAGCGGCCCCATGCGGTCCAGCAGGATCTTCGTTGAGACGAACGTGGCGCTCCAGACGAGCTGCGTCAGGAACGCCACCGAATGGCCCAGCACATCCCCCCTCATGCGGGAGCGATGGGGACCGGATATATTGAGGAGACGGGGGCTGAACATCCCGCGGGTCGGAACATCCGTTCTGGCCGCCGGCATCGATTCGCGAACTAGGCCGGTTTCGAATCCACGTCGATCGAACGCACGGACGATGACGGCTCATATCGATGACACAGGGAGCGCATAGACACCGGGCCTCAGCGGATACGCACGGTCCGACAGGCATATGAGACACGACGGCCCGACGGCATACTCCGACTTCTCCAACCTCGAGAAAGCCTTCACATCCGTCCGATCGTAACTCACCCCTGCCTTGCACTCGATGAGCGTCAGCTTCGCATCGCGCAGGATCAGCAGGTCCACCTCATGTCCCTCCGAATCACGGTAGTAGTAGAATCCGGCCTCCTCAGTGTTGTTGGAATAGGATTTCATTATCTCGTTGACGATGAACGTCTCCACCATGGGCCCTCCGAGGTACCCCACGCGGAGCGTATCCGGGTCGAAAACCCTGGCGAGATAGCAGGCCAGTCCGGTGTCGCAGAAGTAGATCTTTGGACGCTTGACTATGCGTTTCACATTGGACCTCTCGAAATACGGTTGCAGCAGATGCACGATGCCGCCTGAGACGAGAACGCTCAGCCATGATTGGACGGTGTGGATGCTCACCCCTATGGCGCCTGATATCCTGTCGTAGATCAGCTCCTGACCGGTGATCGACGCCACGTATTCCATGAACTGTCTGAACTTCAACTTGTCCCTGAGGTTGATCAGCTCCGATACATCGCGGTCGATGTACGTGTCCACATAATCGGAATAGAACTTGGTCGACCTCATCTCCGGTTGATCGTACAGTTCGGGGTATCCTCCGCGGACGATCACCCCGTAGACATCGTCCACGGACAGGACATGCTCCATGGCACGATGGATGTTGCTCTCGAAATCTATCTCGAACGGCCTCTCCTCACGTCCCAGGATCTCGCTCATGCTGAGAGGGGACATCTCGATTACGCCTACCCTGCCGGCCATAGATTGGGTGACGCCCTGCATGAGACCGTACACCTGACTGCCTGTGAGTACGTACATCCCTGCATTGGACCCTTTCCTGAACTTCTCCTCGTCCACGATGCCCTCTATCGCGTCGAAGAGCTTCGGAGCGCATTGGACCTCGTCGATGATCACAGGAGCAGAGTGGAGACGGAGGAACAATCCCGGATCGCTCAGAGCCATGGCCCGTTCTGCACCGACGGCGAAGGATACGTAGCCGAACCCGTGTCTTTCGGCTATCGCCTTGCAGATCGTGGTCTTGCCGACCTGTCTGGCGCCGGTGATGAGAGTGACGGGTTTGAACCTCAGGCTCTCCTCGATCGAGTCCATGACTGTCCTTGGGATCATCATCGAAACCCAAATCTTCGGGTTTGTATGGTTACATCGTGTCAGGTCTATCCGCCCCGCG
>CAYUPU010000024.1:0-22362 GCA_964445265.1 uncultured Methanomassiliicoccales archaeon | reverse complement strand
TATTTAAAGAAAAATGAAATCACCATACATACCACATATATGGTGAGTTAGAGTTGTAAAGAGCGATGAATGGCGAGATGCAGGCATTCGTGCTGTAAAAACACCGGATGCAATGGAATACAAAGGATTGGAGGAAGGTTAAAGAGGATCTATAAAAGCGTGAATTGAGGAGTCAGACTGAGATGTTTGCCTACAAGATGAGTGGGCCCGCCCGGATTTGAACCGGAGTCAATGGCTCCCGAAGCCACAAGGATACCAAGCTACCCCACGGGCCCACTGCGGCACCCATCGGGCGGACGGATAAAAAACCATCGCATGGTGTGTTAATAACGAACTCAGTAAATTCGGATTAGGGGCGAACCGGGGCGGATGAATCCCAGTAAATTCGGATTAGGGGCGAACCGGGGCGGATGAATCCGAATCATGCCCTCTCCGGCGCTCCGTACGCGCGGATCAATAGACGTAACGGGCGCCGCGACGCGCCGGAACGCCCGCGGATCGGCGGACGGGACCGCGGATAGGACGCGGATGACGGCGGTTCCTGGGGAAACCATTAACTGTCTCCGGCGATTATCCGCGGATGTCGGGAGCTCTCGCTAGGTGCCAGCATCATCGATGCAGGGTTTTCGACACCCTTCTCGACAGGTATCGATGTCCACGTAGCCCTTGAACGCCAGGGACAGCAGCTGCACGACGAGGAACCTGCTCTTCAGGACGATGTGCCTGGTCCTGTGCCTGATCTTCACGGTGGAGCAGTCGATCCAGGCCTTCATGGAGTGGTGCACGACCTCGCAGACGCTGCGGTCCGTGTCCCTTACGCCGTCCGAAATCTGTCCGCGCATCCGCTCCAGCTCCCGGTCGCGGAGGTACATCCCCACGAGCTCGCGCTCGCCGTGCCTCTCCAGGAAATGCAGGACGAACGCCTCGTCGTTCTTCCTGTGGGGATCGTAGCCCCGCTCCCGGTGCATGCCGCAGTACCTGGCCTGCACCGCCGGCCAGGAGGCCTCCTCGTGGATCACCGCGTCATCGCGGATGCGGCAGCGGAGGCGGAGCCCCAGTATGCTGTAGGCGTCGACGAAGGTCCTGAAGGAGTCGTAGGCCCCGTCGGCCATCAGCTTCAGGTCGTCCCCCTCGAGGCCGGTCCTGGACATCGCCTCGCCGAACCTGGCCAGGAGCTCCCTCGCCGGTACGTTGTCCCCGACGTTCCCGTCGGTCGGGACCATGAACAGCGGATGCCCGTCGATCATGATGATGTGCATCTTGTCCATGCGGATGCGGTAGTGGCCGTTGTACTCGGCATCGAAGTCGTACCTGGATGCCTGCGCGGGGGTGGAGTCGATGGACACGACGATGTACCCCTGTCCGCGCCTGACGACGTCGACGCGGTCCATCATGGCGACCGCGATCTCCATGGAGAGCTCGTCGGATATCCGGTCGACGACGTCCCTCCTGAACTCGCAGATGGTGGAGCCGCTGGGTCTGCGCCATTCCCCGTTCGGGTCCCTGGGGAGGCCGATGGCCTCGCAGTACGCGTCCTGCAGCTGGTGCCGGACCTCGTCGTATCCCATGCCCAGGGCCAGCATGACGACGTACGAGAGGAACAGGTCGATGACGCTGTAGTACTGGCGCTTGGACCTCCTGTCACGCTCCATCTGCGCCCGCGCGATAACCTCGGAGGACTCCAGCATCCCCCTGATGGTCGCGAGTATGCGGGGGAGGTTCCCGATCAGCCTGCGGTCCTGTATCCTGTCGTCCTCATGCGGCGCCAGCATGGTTACAGTATATAACTTATTTATAAATAGTTTCGCAAAAAACAAATATTGGTTCACGAAGAGCGCGGATGACCGGAGCCGGACGTGTTCGCGGTAACTGGCCCGCGCCCATCGGGAGGAGGTCGCCGCGCGCGCCGGCGATGATCCGCGGATGCAGGGGCTCGAAATCCCCTGAACCGAAAGCGCTTATAAACTCGGGTCAAGTCCGAATTTACTGAGGCTGCCCGGCCTCAATTATTCAACACAGTCGTGGGGGATCTGCGATTAGAACGCTACACAATCAGATATATATATATATATATATTTTTCGAAAGTGTTTCACTTTATGTTGACGAGTATTTATATTATAGATTATTCATACAGGTGAACATACGATACGTATAGGAGGACGAGTCTGGTGACAGGGATTTCAAAATCGACCGATGCAACCGTTGCACACATTAGAGGCGACGGCGCGATGCAATCCCTGGAGGATCACTTGAGAGGGACTTCTCGTGTATGCAGGGAATTCACATCATCTGTCGGGATGCCGGATGCAGGTGAACTCATGGGCCTTCTTCACGATTTGGGTAAAGCCACCTCGGCATTCCAGAGATATATTCTCTCGGAGGAGTCAGAGTTCCAGAGAGGTTCCATAGATCATTCCACGGCCGGGGCGCAGATTCTGCAGACGTATCGCAGATTCGATAGTAAGGAAGACAAATTTCTGTCTCTCGGGATAGAAATGATGCAGATTGCGATAGCATCCCATCATTCCGGGCTGATAAACTGTATATCCTCGGATGGATTGGATACGTTCTCCTCACGTATCTGGAAGGACGATAATGTCAGTAGATTGACGGAGGCGAGATCCATTGTGGATCCGTCCATCCTGTCTGATGCGGAGATTCTGATCCCCAAGGCCGCTGGATCGATAGCGCACCATCTGGACTCTATAAGAAAAGGTGTAGAGTCCAAGAAGGCACTTTGGTTTCAATACGGGCTTTTAACTCGCATGCTTCTGAGTTGTTTGATAGATGCGGACCGTATAGATACTATATCCTTCCAGGAGAATTCGGTATATGTTTCTCCTCATGTAGATTGGATCTTGTTGAGGGACAGGTTCGAAGAAGGGATATCTCATTCCTCGAACGATAGTCCGATATCCAAGATAAGGTGCGACGTGTCCGATGAATGCTTAAAGGCATCTGGGCGTGCCCATGGAATCTTCACATTGTCTGTTCCTACCGGTGGAGGAAAGACCCTCTCAAGTTTCAGATTTGCCATAAACCATGTTGTTCGCAACAATATGAATCGCATCATCTATGTGGTTCCGTATTTATCTATAATTGAGCAGAACGCGCATGTGATAGAGCGCATCCTCAATTCCGAGCCAGAGGATGACTATGTAACCGAATGCCATTCCAATGCAGATGTTAGGGAGATACATTCTTCGAATCCAACAGGGGATGACGATGAGGAGACGTCCGGTTGGTGGACCTCTCCTATGGATTCCTGGGACGGACCGGTCATCTTTACATCGATGGTCCAGTTCCTCGAGGTGCTTTTCGGTTCAGGTACCAAGAAGATAAGGAGAATGCACAATCTTGCTGGAGCTGTTATTGTCTTCGACGAGATTCAGAGTCTTCCTTTGAAGACTGTCTGCATGTTTAATGAGGCGATAAATTTCCTGTGTCACGAGTGCGGTTCGACGGCCGTGCTCTGCACGGCCACCCAACCGTTGCTGGGCGAGGTGAAATCGCATCCTCTCAGATTAGGGCCCGATGCGGAGATAATAAGGGATGTAAAGTCGCTGTACACATCTTTGAAGCGCACGGAGGTCCGTTGCATCAATCCTCAAGGTCCTCCATGGAGTGCGAACGATGTGGCGAATCTGGCGGTATCGGCTCTGGGCAAGGTGTCCAGCGTGCTGGTAGTGGTCAATACGAAGCGGATGGCGGCGGACACGTTCCGTTTTGCAAGATCAGAGGTTGGGGATGATGCATTGGTGGTGCATTTGAGCACCAGCATGTGTCCGGCCCACAGGAGAATTGTTCTGAATGAAGTATTCGCTTCGCTGGGGCATCGGAAGGTCCTATGTGTCAGTACGCAGCTGATCGAGGCGGGCGTGGATGTAGATTTCGACGTGGTAATACGTTCCATGGCAGGTCTGGACTCCATAGCCCAGGCGGCGGGACGTTGCAATCGCAATGCGGTGAGGGATATCGGCGATGTACTTGTCGTGAGGACTGGAGAGGGGACCGGGAGCCTGGTGGACATTTATGAGGGGGGCAGATGCGCGGAATCCGTTATGAGACGCGGTTACCCCGATCTGTTGTCACCAGATGCCATGAGGGACTACTATGAGCAGTTTTTCTTCAAGCGCAGCGCTGATATGGATTACCCCATAGGCAGAGGCGGCAGGACTCTCTTCGATTTGTTGTCTGTCAATGAGTTTGGAAGCATGAATTGCGGAGGCTCGAGGGACGCACCCCGGTGCGGAATCATGCCGCAGGCGTTCTCCGATGCCAATCACGAGTTTCGGGTAATTGATGGCAATGACAGCATTATCGTGCCGTACGACGATACCGCCAGGAAGTCGATATCAGTCCTGTGCGGAGAAGGGTCGTATGGAGAAAGGATGCATGCAATGCGCATCCTGCAGCAGTATACGGTCAATACTTTCGCACTGGATCATTTGATTCGTGCAGGTGCGGTAAGTGAATTGCCCGGTCATGGGAGGTCGTGCTATTGTCTGGCGGAGGGATTCTATGATGAATATACAGGGGTCAGGGAGATTGCGGAGCAGGATCCGCTGATATTCTGAGGAGATGCATATGGATAATGCGATTGAATATCGGCTGTGGGGGATGCGTGCTTTGTTCACGGATCCGATCACCAAGGTCGGGGGAGAGAAGTTCACCTATCCTGTGCCGACCTATCAGGCATTGAAGGGAATCACGGAGAGCATCTATTGGAAACCGACGATAATATGGTTCATCGACAAGGTCAGGGTTATTCGTCCAATACGGAACGAATCGGTCAATATGAAGCTGATACGGTACAACGATTCGTCCATTCACGATCTGTCGTTGTATACCTATCTGAGGGATGTGGAGTATCAGGTTAAAGCTCATTTCGAGTGGAATGAGAATAGGGCGGATCTCGAAGGAGACCGCAATGAGAATAAGCACTATTTCCAGGCGAAGCGGGCGCTCGAGAAGGGCGGTCGCAGGGACATATTCCTGGGGACACGCGAATGCCAGGGTTATGTGGAACCTTGCAGATTCGGAGATGGCGAGGGGATATACGACGGTACGTCAGGTTATCCGTTCGGCCTGATGTTTCATGGTTTTGATTACGCAGATGAGACCGGTGGTACGGAGCTCGCGGCTCGTTTCTGGTCGCCGGAGATGAGACACGGTGTCATAGATTTCATACGTCCAGAGGAGTGTGCGATCAGGAAGCATATAAGGAACTATGCTCCGCGTTACATCCCAGTATCGGAGGATGATTCCGAATGATTGGCAATTGGATGAGCGCTCTGATAGAGACGTACGATATCTGCATCAAGGATTCCAGGACAAGGGGGGAAAGAATCCCTCTGATACCGATATGTCATACACTCTGCAATGCTCACATTACCGTCACCATCGATGCTGAGGGATCGTTCCTCACAGCGGATGTGGTTCCGAAATACCAGCAGAACACGCTGATTCCATGCACGGAGTCATCTGCAGGACGTACCGCATCGCCTCGTCCGCATCCCATGGGTGATAAGCTCATTTATTTGGTTCCGGATCTGGATAGATATCTCGAGAACGGAATCAGTCCGGTCTTTCGGGATTCGTATAAATTATATATCGATCAGCTCAAGAGATGGTGCGACAGTCCATACCATAATCGCAAGGTCGAGGCCGTGCTCCGTTATGTGAAGAAGGGCAGCCTTATGCATGATCTCCAGCAGACTGGCGTCATAGTGCTGGATCATGACGGGCATCTGGCCTCGAAGAATGCGGTTCCGGATGCTCCGCTGTTCTCCGTCGCCAAGATCGCAGGGGACCAGGATAGCGCGTTCATCCGGTGGAGTGTGGATATTCCGGGAGACCCGTGCAGGGATACATGGGAGGACGAGTCCCTGATAGAGGATTGGATAGGATATGTCCAGTCCTCGGAAGGCGATTCAGGGCTATGTTATCTCACTGGAGACGAGATCCCCTTGGCACGGAACCACCCTAGCCGTATCAGGAACGGGGGCGACGGTGCCAAGATAATATCGTCTAATGATAAGAACGGGTTCACGTTCAGAGGTCGTTTTGAGGATTCGGACGAGGCGTGCGGTGTGGGATTCGTTCCTACTCAGAAGGCCCATAATGCTCTGCGCTGGTTGATCGGGAGGCAGGGGTACTGTCTGGGGAACCTGTGTGTGCTCGTGTGGAATCTGAAGGGGGACGACATCAGTAATCCGGCTGACGACTTCTCGTCCATGCTGGGGTTCGGAGAAGATGAGCCCCGTGCGATGACCAACGAGCAGGCGGCGGAGCATCTTCGTCTTCGTCTCCGCGGATACAACTCGAAGATACTGACAAGCGATGTGATGGTCCTGGTACTGGATTCTGCAGCGTCCGGCAAGGGCAGGATATCTATAGTGACATATCGCCATGAGCTCGGCGAGGACCTCGTGGAAGGATTGGAGCACTGGCACGGGTCCTGTGCGTGGATCCACGACTATGTGAAAGTGAAGGGCGAGGACGGTAGGGACCGGCGCACCGTATTCGTAGGTGCTCCGTCTCCGAGGGATATCTCACGGGCCGCATATGGGAACGGTGCGGATGACGCGGTGGTGTCCTATGCGGTCAAGAGGATCCTACCTTGCATAATGGACGGGTCGCGCATCCCCGAAGATATCGTGCATTCAGTGATCAGGCGTGCAACCATGCCGCTGTCGATGGAGGCTTGGGAATGGAGGAAGACACTCTCTATTGCATGTTCGGTTTTCAAACAGTTTACGGGAGGAGACTATCAGATGACTTTGGAGAAGGAAAGGAAATCTAGAGATTACCTCTACGGGCGTCTGCTCGCCGTGGCGGATCTCATGGAAGGAGAGGCCCTGAAGAGGGCGGAGGAGAATCGTCAGACCACAGCTATACGGCTGATGCAGAGATTCTCGGAATTTCCTTACACGACATGGAAGGACATAGAACTGGCGCTCGTTCCGTATACATCCCGGCTAGGTCCTGAGCTCACAGGATACTATCAAGGGAGGATCGCAGAAATCATGGAGCTCTTTGAAGGCGATGATTTCAGGGACAACAGCAATCTCAGCGGAGAGTTCCTGTTGGCGTATCATTGTCAGAGGAATGACCAGTTCAAGAAGAAGGACAAGAAGGAGAATGCAGAGGTGGATGAATGACGAGTGTACAGAACAAAATCGATTTCGCAGCAGTGGTGTATGTCGAAGGGGCTAACCCCAACGGGGATCCGTTGAACAGCAATCGTCCGAGGGTACTGGTGGATGGATACGGGGAGATCTCCGATGTCTGTATAAAGCGCAAGCTTCGTAACAGGCTTCAGGACGAGGGACAGAGGATATTCGTACAGTCGGCCGACCGTGCGGATGACGGGAAGAAGAGCCTGAAGGATCGTGCGGAGCATATAATCAAGAGTGCTGGCAAGGACACGGACAAGCTCATCGCGGAGGCCTGCGCCGAATGGTTCGACGTTCGTGCATTCGGACAGCTTCTGGCCTTCAAGTCGGAGAAGGGTGCGGACGGCGTTTCCATCGGAATCCGCGGTCCTGTTTCCATAAGGCCGGCCATCAGCGTGTCCCCTATCAACATCACTAGTACGCAGATCACAAAATCCGTCAACTCCGAAACCAAGGACAAGAAGGGTTCGGATACCATGGGTATGAAATACCGTGTTGATAGCGGTATGTATGTCATTCGCGGCAGCATAAACCCACAGCTCGCGGAGAAGACAGGTTTCAGTGATGAGGATGCCGAGGCCCTGAAGAACGCCATACGGACCATTTTTGTTAACGATTCGTCCTCGGCCAGGCCCGACGGCAGCATGGATGTTGTGGAGGTCGTATGGTGGAGGCACAACTCCAAGATCGGGCAGTATTCTTCGGCCAAGGTCCACAGTTCGCTCAAGGTGCGTCCACTTGTGGATGACCCGCGTAACGTTGATGACTACGAGATCGCCGTGGAGGAGCTGGAGGGGTTGGTCCCGGAGATTTACACCTGATGTACGACGAGGACGACTATCTCATGCTGTCGGGGATCCAGCACTTCTGTTTCTGCAGAAGGCAATGGGCCTTGATAAGCCTGGAGCAGGTGTGGGCGGACGACGCCCGCACCGCTTCGGGTAATTTGTTCCATGAGAGAGTAGACAAGGTGTCCGGAGAGGTCCGCGGTGACCTGGTGATCAGGAGGGCCGTTAGAGTATCGTCCTCTGTGTTGGGCCTATCTGGGAGGTGCGATGTAGTGGAGTTCATCGCAGATCCGGACGGGTATGCGGTTAGCGGACTCGACGGGTCGTTCCGCATCCGGCCGGTTGAATACAAGGTCGGACATAGGAAGGTCCGGGACTGCGACAGGATGCAGCTCTGCGCGGAGGCGATGGCTCTGGAGGAGTCATTGGGCGTGACGGTGGACGAGGGCTGTCTGTTCTACGGTGCAGAGAGGAGGCGGGAGATCGTACCTATAGATTCAGATCTCCGCAGAATGACCGAGGCGGTCGCGACGGAGATGCACGGACTCTATCGGGACTGCGTTCTTCCGGAGCCGATCCGGACATCCGGATGCGCCAGGTGCTCACTTCAGGATTACTGTATTCCGGATGTGGACCCGCATAGGGATGTTGGCGCGTATTTGTCAAGGATGGCATCTCAATGAAGCACCTTCTGAATACGTTGTATGTCACGAGTCCGGACTCGTTCCTTCGCAAGGATGGAACGAACCTCGTTGTGGAGATAGGTGGAAGGGAGGCGGGCAGAATCCCTATCCACAATTTGCAACAGGTGGTCTGCTTTGGATATGCGGGCGCAAGCACGGGTGCGATGTATCTATGTGCCGATGGTTCGGTGCCACTGGTGTTCCTCACTGCAAATGGGAGATTCCTTGCATCAGTGCAGGGCGAGACCAGGGGAAACGTTCTACTCAGACGCGAACAGTACCGTCGTGCCGATAGCCCGGGGGCATCGCTTTCGATATCCCGTAATATGATACAAGGGAAGCTGATCAATTGTCGCACGGTTCTCAGGAAAGGACTCTACAATCATCCAGAGTCCGGGTCCGATGTATTGTCATCGGCGATAGCTAAATTGACGGATTGCATAGGCAGGGTTCAGAACGTAGCGTCGGATGCGGAGCTTCGTGGCCTGGAAGGGGATGCGGCCAGATCATATTTTTCCGCCATAGATGCACTGATACTGAGGGATCGGAGCTCGTTCTATATGCTCGAGCGTACCCGTCGGCCTCCGCGCGACCGTTTCAATTCTCTTCTGTCATTCCTCTATTCCCTCCTTATGAACGATGTGCGCTCATCGCTTGAGGCCGCGGGTCTGGACCCCTATGTCGGGTTCCTCCATACGGATCGCCCTGGTAGGCCATCGATGGCGTTGGATATGATGGAGGAGTTCAGGCCTATGGCGGATCGCACTGCTCTGCGTCTAATCAATCTCGGTATGGTATCTGCAGACGGATTCGTCGAGGAGGGAGGAGGTGCATTCATGATGACCGATGACACTCGTGCAACTGTTATCAGGGAATGGCAGAAGGCTAAATCTCAGGAAGTGTACCATCCGTTCCTGAATGAAAAGCTCCAGGCAGGCTTGTTACCGCATGTGCAGTCCATGCTCCTTTCCAAATGCATAAGGGGGGATCTGGACGGATATCCGCCGTATGTCATCAAGCAGGCGAGGTCATGATAACCCTGGTAACCTACGACGTCCGTACTCTGGATACGGAGGGATGCCGCAGGCTCAGAAGGGTTGCCCGGATTTGCATGAGCTATGGTATCAGAGTACAGATGTCGGTCTTCGAATGCAGGATAACGCCCTCTCAGCGTGTGGAGCTCGAGGCATCTCTGAGGGCTGCGATAGATCCCGAGGTTGATAGCCTGCGGTTATACGACCTGGGTAGTACTCCCAGTGGAATAACGCACATCGGTGCGAAGAAACCGTTGGATCCGGACGATATCCTGATGTTCTGACTTCTAGCAGACATGATTCACTGGAAGGTTAGATTCATCGGATGTTCGAAATCCGTAGCTACATTACATTTTTCATAAGCTATGATACGATTATCGGAAATGAAAATGATTATATGAGTTTCGCAATATAAAGACAGCTGTCGCATCCCCTGCGGATGCGTGGATTGAAGCCTATAGACGATCTGACGCAGAAATCTGGAGCGATCGTCGCATCCCCTGCGGATGCGTGGATTGAAGCCTAGTTCGTAGCCTGCGTCGCATAGGCGCTCGGGAGTCGCATCCCCTGCGGATGCGTGGATTGAAGCTTCCAAGGTATGCTTGAATCGTCCGCATCCATGTGGTCGCATCCCCTGCGGATGCGTGGATTGAAGCTAAACGGATCGGACGCAAAAAGTGTCGTGAGTGTAGTCGCATCCCCTGCGGATGCGTGGATTGAAGCGCCGAGATGCCGACTAACGCCACATACACCAACCAGGTCGCATCCCCTGCGGATGCGTGGATTGAAGCCGCATCCTCCGCCGTCATCGGCGCAGTGATCTCGGTGTCGCATCCCCTGCGGATGCGTGGATTGAAGCGGCGTCTTTGCCATCGCTGGCGTATACGCCATCGGCGGTCGCATCCCCTGCGGATGCGTGGATTGAAGCTATAGCCTTCTTATAACCCCGGCATTTCTCGATGATGTCGCATCCCCTGCGGATGCGTGGATTGAAGCGCCCTCGATATAGCCCGTGTGCCGCGAAATGTTGATGTCGCATCCCCTGCGGATGCGTGGATTGAAGCGCCGAGATGCCGACTAACGCCACATACACCAACCAGTCGCATCCCCTGCGGATGCGTGGATTGAAGCTCCCTCTACGCTATACCCATAGCGATCAACATAGTGTCGCATCCCCTGCGGATGCGTGGATTGAAGCTAGCTCTGGCTGGTCCGCAGATCTTACCGATGCCGACGTCGCATCCCCTGCGGATGCGTGGATTGAAGCTTATAAAGTCCCTGAACGAATAACCATAGACCGATGTCGCATCCCCTGCGGATGCGTGGATTGAAGCAGAGATATCGATCCAACGTTCTTAATAACATCGAAGTCGCATCCCCTGCGGATGCGTGGATTGAAGCCGCGTGATCGATGCCCTGGACGCCATCGAGCGGAGTCGCATCCCCTGCGGATGCGTGGATTGAAGCAGCAACCAACGCCTCGGAGCTGTTCTTATCGACAGTCGCATCCCCTGCGGATGCGTGGATTGAAGCGGCTTTGGCGATCGAGTAGGTCGGCTCGGGCTCGTGTCGCATCCCCTGCGGATGCGTGGATTGAAGCTAAAAACAGAGATCGAAGAGGGTAGCACCTACATCGTCGCATCCCCTGCGGATGCGTGGATTGAAGCACATAGGGCATATCGGCGTTGATGCCCGACGCGATGTCGCATCCCCTGCGGATGCGTGGATTGAAGCAACAGTGGGTTCGCGATAAAAGATGTTAAAAGCATGGTCGCATCCCCTGCGGATGCGTGGATTGAAGCGTTGCCATTAGATTGCTTAATACCAATTGATTTAGTCGCATCCCCTGCGGATGCGTGGATTGAAGCTGTTTGACGAGTTTGCGGATGACTCCGCCCGCTGTCGTCGCATCCCCTGCGGATGCGTGGATTGAAGCGTGTTAACCGCGCATATCCCTCACCTATCTGCATCGTCGCATCCCCTGCGGATGCGTGGATTGAAGCCGTCAATGAGGTCGTAAGCGCCATCGTGAGGCTCGGTCGCATCCCCTGCGGATGCGTGGATTGAAGCCGCCTCCTGTGGTTCGAGTCGCGCGAGGACGCGCTCGTCGCATCCCCTGCGGATGCGTGGATTGAAGCGACAAGCTCAACACGATGAACGACGGGCCGTCCTAGTCGCATCCCCTGCGGATGCGTGGATTGAAGCCACACGGCCAGCGTGCCGTGGACTCCGTCCGTCAGGTCGCATCCCCTGCGGATGCGTGGATTGAAGCCAGGGCTAGAGGACGACGAGGAGGCCCGGAGGGACGGTCGCATCCCCTGCGGATGCGTGGATTGAAGCGCCATCTACCGCCGCCGCTACGCGGCCCCCTTCGAGTCGCATCCCCTGCGGATGCGTGGATTGAAGCGTGATCTCGCCCATCGCGTCGGCGGTTTTCTGCGGTCGCATCCCCTGCGGATGCGTGGATTGAAGCATCTTTGTGCCGTTGCGTGAGTTGTAGAGCGTGGCGTCGCATCCCCTGCGGATGCGTGGATTGAAGCCAGATCTGGGTCGGCGGCGCTCCGACCCACAGCGGTCGCATCCCCTGCGGATGCGTGGATTGAAGCCCAGACACGCCCGCGCACTACGCCCTGGACCACTGGTCGCATCCCCTGCGGATGCGTGGATTGAAGCACGAGATAGGCGAGATCCGCGTCCCTCGGGATCGAGTCGCATCCCCTGCGGATGCGTGGATTGAAGCATCACATCCAAAAGGGAACGGCGCATAAAATCGGCGTCGCATCCCCTGCGGATGCGTGGATTGAAGCAATGAATCGAATAACATCTGTGTTGAAGGAGAAGTTGCATTCCTGCAGATTAATCGCGTCCCTAATTCCGACTTCGGAGCGACCATCAGGTCTTCTCGAATATGTTGTGGCAGCTGACGATTTGGCCGATGAGTTCGGCCGCACGCTCCCAGGTCTTCGCCCGGATCGCGTCCCTGAACATCTTCTTGAGGTCGGATTGTTCCTCTCTGTCTGTCATCTGTGTGAGTATTCGACCTCCTCTTTCTATGCGTCCTTGCCGATGCCGATCACGGTTGGAAGCGAGCGAATTGCCGTAGTACGGCTCCGTGATGACGTATGCCAGGATCTTGCCGGTTTCCGTATCGGTCGTCGCATGGAACTTGTACCATCCGCAGATCTTCTTCCGGTTCCAATGGTGCACCATCCGCCCCGACGGTCTGTCCGGGGACATACCGGTAGAATCCATCGCCACGGCGATTGGGATGGACTGGGGCGCTATCAGATCATCACCGTCCGGGCAGACCTTCGTATCCGTCGATTATAATTCAAGATGATCGAATCATCGGAGCATCCCGTAGGATTCTTGACGATCGTAGCTGTGGTGGAATAGGGCTCGGGAATAAGATCCATGTAATTCGATTATATTAGGTGTAAGTATACTATATCACATCTTCAAAGGTCGTTTGAAGGCGTCGTCTGTGTCAACTTGCGGGGTTTATATACTAAAAAACAATCGCCGAACCAACCGTCGGAGGTCATGACACGATCTGCAGCACCGTTCCCGCCCTGCTCCTTCTGCAGCGAAGCTTCTGGAACGGTCGACGGTTGAGGTGTTTGCATGAAAGCTTCGACCAGTGGAAACGCTCAACAGCGTGATATGCTCGCGATCAGCCCCTACAATGCGATAGCGCTGCCGAAGCTGCCCGAGGGGCGCGGTCCGATCCAGATCTTCGACACGACCCTCCGCGACGGCGAGCAGGCTCCCGGGATCGCCCTGAGCGGCGACGACAAGGTCCGCATAGCCGAGGCCCTCGACGCGTACGGCGTCGACTACATAGAGGCCGGGTTCGCCGTGTCCAGCGACATCGAGCGCCAGACCATCCGCCGCATAGAGGACCTCGGGCTCCGCGCGCAGGTGCTCAGCCTCGCGCGCTCCGTCCGCAAGGACATCGACGCCGTCATCGACACCGGCGTCGACTGCGTGCACACGTTCATCGGGACGTCCCCCCTCCACAGGGACTACAAGCTCAAGATGACCAAGGAGCAGATCGTGGAGAGGGCCGTCGACACCGTGGAGTACGCCCGGGAGCACGGCCTCCAGGTGCAGTTCTCCTGCGAGGACGCCACCCGCACCGAGCTCGACTACATGATAGAGGTCTACAGGGCCGTCGTCGACGCCGGGGCTTGCGCGATCAACGTCCCCGACACCGTGGGCGTCATCGTCCCCCAGGGGATGAGGTACCTCATCGGCGAGCTCGCCAAGGAGATCAGGGTGCCGATCAGCGTCCACTGCCACAACGACCTCGGCCTGGCCGTCGCCAACACCATGGCGGCCGTCGAGGCCGGCGCGACGATCGCCCAGTGCACCGTGAACGGCATAGGGGAGAGGACCGGCAACGCCGCCCTCGAGGAGGTGGCGGTCAACCTCTTTGCCAACTACGACGTGCGGACGGTCGACCTCTCCAGGATCGGGCCCACATCCAAGCTGGTGGAGCGCCTCACCGGGTTCCCGGTGGCGTTCAACAAGGCCATAGTGGGCCGCAACGCCTTCGCCCACGAGTCCGGGATCCACGTCCACGGTGTGATGTCCAACGCGTTCACCTACGAGCCCCTCAGGCCGGAGCTCGTCGGCGTGACGAGGCACATCGTGATCGGTAAGCACTCCGGCGAGCACTCCGTCCGCGGCAGGCTCGACCAGCTCGGCATCCGGCTCCCGGAGGAGCTCATGCCCGAGCTCATGTCGGCCATCAAGGAGGCCGCGATCGGGGAGAAGGAGATCGACGACGCCGAGCTCATGGCCCTGGTGGACCACGTCCTCCGCAGGACCAGCGAGGGCAGGGCCGCCGTCGTCCTCGACGGGGTGGCCGTCCTCACCGGCAAGGGCGTGACGAGCACGGCCACGGTCAGCCTGTCCGTGAACGGCGACAGCCGCACGGCGGCCGAGGTCGGCGTCGGCCCGGTGGACGCCGCCATGAAGGCGATCGCCGAGGCCGTGGGCGGGAGGTACTCCCTCGAGGAGTACAAGCTGGCGGCGATAAACGGCAAGTCCAGCGCCCTCTGCGAGGCCACGGTGATGGTCCGCAACTCCGGACGCGCGGAGAACGGGCTCTCGGTGGGCAAGTCGGTCGGAGCGGATGTCGTGCAGACGTCCATCGAGGCTATGATAGCGGCTATCAACCGCGATATGGCTCGTGAGTGATTGAAATGGTCGGAAAGACGATAGCGGAGAAGATACTCTCCAGGCATTCGGGGAAGGACGCCCGCGCAGGGCAGATAGTGATCGCGGACGTGGACTACGTCATGGTCAACGATGTGACGGGGCCAATCGCGTTCAGGCAGTACGACTCGCTCGGCACGGAGACGATGTTCAAGGACAGGATGGTCCTCATACCGGACCACTACGTCCCGGCGAAGGACATCGTCTCCGCCGAGCAGGCGAAGGAGATGAGGGACTTCGCGGAGAGGCACGCGCTCCCCCACTACTACGAGATCGGCAGGTCGGGCGTGTGCCACCAGCTCATGGTCGAGGAGGGCTTCGCCGCTCCCGGCAGGCTCATCGTGGGGGCCGACTCCCACACGTGCACCTACGGCGCCCTCAACGCGCTCTCCACCGGGATCGGCTCCACCGAGGCCGCGGCGGTGTTCGCCACCGGCAGGCTGTGGTTCAAGGTCCCCGAGACGATCAAGGTCGTCGTCAGGGGGAGGTTCAACCGCAACGTCGGCGGGAAGGACCTGATCCTCAGGATAATCACCGACATCGGCGTGGACGGGGCCGGGTACAAGGCCCTCGAGTTCCACGGCGACGTCTCCAGCATATCCGTCCCAGACAGGCTGGCCATCTCCAACATGGCCATCGAGGCCGGCGGGAAGGCGGGCATCTTCCCCTGCGACGACCTCACCCGCGAGTACATAAGGGACACCGTCCGCGGGGACTACGAGGCCGTGGACGCGGACGAGGACGCGGTGTACTGCAGGACGCTCGAGTACGACCTCTCGGAGCTCGAGCCCTTCGTCTCGTACCCCCACCTCCCGAGCAACGGCCGCCCCGTCAGGGAGGCCGACGTCAGGATAGACCAGGCCTACCTGGGATCGTGCACCAACGGCAGGATCGAGGACATGCGCATCGGAGCGGAGATCGTCAGGGGCCGCCACGTGGCCCCCGGCGTGAGGATGATCGTCGTCCCCGCCAGCCAGAGGGTGCTCAGGCAGATGGCCGACGAGGGCCTGATCGACGTGTTCCTCGATGCCGGGGCGTTCGTCTCCGGCCCGACCTGCGGAGCATGCCTCGGAGGATACATGGGGATACTCGCCCCGGGCGAGGTGGCCGTGGCATCCACCAACCGCAACTTCATAGGCAGGATGGGCGCCAAGGACTCGGAGGTGTACCTCGCCGGCCCCGCCGTCGTGGCGGCCTCGGCGATAGCCGGGCGCATAGTCTCGCCCGAGGACCTGGAGGGGATGTGAGATGGAACCGTTCACAGGCAGGATATGGGTGTTCGGCGACAACGTCGACACGGATCAGATAATACCGGCGGAGAGGCTCGTGGCCGCGAACCTCGACCACCTGAACGACTACATCTTCGAGAAGGTCCGCCCCGGATTCGCGCAGCAGGTCCGCAAGGGAGACATCCTCGTCGCCGGCCGCAACTTCGGATGCGGGTCCAGCAGGGAGCACGCCCCGCTGAGCCTTCGCGAGGCCGGGTTCTCCTGCATCATAGCGGAGAGCTTCGCCAGAATCTTCTACCGCAACTCCATGGACACCGGCCTGCTCCTGGTCGAGTGCGGCGTGGAGGACCCCGTGGAGGGGGAGACCGCCGCCGTCGACATCGACCGCGGGTCCGTGAGGGTCGGGGACAGGGAGTACACCGTCCCGGAGTACCCTCCGTTCATAGGCGAGCTCGTCAGGGCCGGCGGCCTCATGAACCTCATCAGGGAGGGGAGGTTCCGATGCCGGCGAAGCGCATCGCGGTCGTCCCCGGGGACGGCATAGGCAAGGAGGTCATCGCCGCCGGGATGGACGTCCTGGAGGCGGTGTCGGAGATCTCCTCGTTCCGCATGGAGCCGGAGTACGTGCCCATCGGGTCGGAGCGCTATCTGAGGACGGGCGAGCTCCTCACCGACGAGGACGTGTCCCTGCTGAGGTCCAAGGACGCCATCTACTTCGGCGCCATAGGGGACCCCAGGGTGGCCCCCGGGGTCCTCGAGCAGGGGATCCTCCTGAGGATGAGGGCGGTATTCGACCAGTACATCAACCTCAGGCCCGTCACGTCCTGGTTCCCGCTGGTCCCGCTGAAGAGGGAGGTGCCGTTCGACATCCACTTCCTCAGGGAGAACACCGAGGACTTCTACATGGGCGCCGGAGGGGAGTTCGGGCCGTCCGGCGGAAGGTCGAGGATACACGTCGAGAGGGGCATGTACGACCTGGACGTGACCCTGGACGCCGAGGCGTCCAACGGCGACGACTTCGCCTTCGAGATAGGGTTCCTGTCCACGAAGGGGATCGAGAGGTTCGCCGACTACGCCTTCGACTACGCCGAGAGGCGCGGCGACGGCAAGGTCACCCTTGTGGACAAGGCCAACGTCTGCACCCATGTCTACGGGAAGCAGAGGAGGATATTCCAGCAGAAGGCCGAGGAGCGCGGGATGGACCTGGAGTTCATGTTCGTCGACGCCATGGCCATGGCCATGATCGTCCGCCCGGAGACATTCGGGACAGTCGCGGTGCCCAATCTGTTCGGGGACATCCTGACGGATCTCGGGGCGCAGCTCCAGGGAGGCCTCGGCATGGGCGGCAGCGGGAACATCAACCCGCACGGCGTCAGCATGTTCGAGCCGATCCACGGGTCCGCGCCGGACATCGCCGGCAGGGGCATCGCCAATCCCATAGCGGCGGTCCTCGCCGCGCAGATGCTGCTGGAGAACCTGGGGTATCCGGAGGAGGGGGCCATGCTGCACGACGCCGTGAGGCACGCGCTCGACTCCCGGGAGACCACGCCGGACCTCGGCGGATCCCTGACCACCTCCGAGGCGGGCAGGGCCATGGCCGCCTTCGTCCTGAACCAGAAGCGCTGATACCGTGATCTCCCTGGAGCTCGAGGCCATGTTCGCCGACGGGGCGACCGCGAGGGCGGTGCTCGCCGCCCTGGACCCGGACAACGCCGGGTACGTGGAGTCGGAGCTCCGGGGGGATGCGATAGTGTTCAGGACGTCGGCGGAGTCCGCGGGGACCCTGCGGAGCACCGCCGACGACCTCATGGCCTGCATCAGGGCCGCCGAGGAGGCCGCCCGCATCGGCAGGCGACCGGCTGGATGCATCGTCCAGATATGAGCGGTTATATACGGATGGATGCGGTGCTGGATGCAGATGCATCCGACGGCAGATGTTCCAGGCATAGCGGAGAGGCTCGCGGACGGCGGAGAGGCGACCGACGCGGAGCTGGCCGCCCTGATAACGGCGGAGGGCCCGGACCGCGAGGCGGTCTTCGAGGCGGCCCGCAGGGTCCGCGACCGCGAGTTCGGGAAGCGGACGTTCCTGTACGGGTTCGTGTACTTCAGCACGTACTGCCGCAACGAATGCTCGTTCTGCTACTACCGCAGGTCCAACGGCATAGAGCGCTACCGCAAGTCGAAGGACGAGATCGTCGACCTGGCCCGGAGCATAAGGGCGGACGGCATAAACCTCGCCGATCTGACCATGGGGGAGGACCCCTACATGATCAGGAACGGCTACGAGAACTTCCTCGACATCGTGTCCGCCATCCGCGACGAGACCGGGCTGAACATAATGGCCTCGCCCGGGGCGGTCCCGGAGGCGGAGTTCCCGAAGCTGAGGGACGCCGGCGCCGACATATGCGCCTGCTACCAGGAGACCTACAACAGGAGGCTCTTCGCGGAGCGCAGGATCGGCCAGGACTTCGACTACCGCATGAATCAGAAGATCTGGCCCATGCGCTGCGGCATGCTGGCCGAGGACGGCATGATGGTCGGCATAGGCGAGACCGTCCAGGACAGGGTCGACACCATACGCCGGATGGCGTCCATGGGATGCGACCAGATCCGCGCGATGACGTTTGTCCCCCAGGCGGGGACGCCGATGGAGGGGTCCGGGACCGTGGACACCGTCAACGAGCTCCTGTGCATGGCCGCCATGAGGCTCCTCAGGCACGACGCGTTCATCCCGGCGACGCTGGACGTCGAGGGGATAGCGGGCATGGAGGCCCGTCTGGACGCGGGAGCCAGCACGGTCACGTCCATCATCCCGGCCGCCAGCCATCTGGCCGGCGTCGCCCAGAGCGAGATGGACATCGAGGACGGCCACAGGTGCGCGGACTACGTGATCTCGAGGCTCAGGGCCATGGGCAGGGAGCCCGCGACGGCCTCGGACCTCAGGCGCGAGTTCGACAGGCGCAAGAGGCGCCTGGCCGACAGGACGCGATCTCCGGCGGACCGCGACCGTCAAGGACGAGGTCCCCGCCCCCCGTGTCCCTGATGCCGTGGCGCGATCCCTCGGGGCAGATGTGCATCACGCCGGTGGCGGCTCCTCCGCGCCGTTCATCCCCGGGCCGTCGCCTCGTCCATGGAGCCCAGGTCGATCCTCATGCGAACGGCCATGACCCGGCGTCACCTGAAGCCTGCGGAGGCCGTCCGAGATGTTTATACGGGACTCCCCGATGCGGAGCCCATGTCGGATCAGATAGAGGACACCATAAGGAAGTTCGCGCTCCAGAACGCGGTGTTCTTCAAGGGCACGGCCAACCCCAAGGCCGTCGTCGGCAAGGTGCTCGGAGGATGCCCCGAGCTCCGTCCGAGGGCAGGGGAGATCACACCCCTCATCAATTCCATAGTGGAGGAGGTCAACTCCATGGGCCTCGATGCCCAGAAGAAGGCCCTGGAGGCGATGGACGCATCGCTCCTCGTGAAGGAGAAGAAGGAGAGGACCTACGAGCTCCCCGAGCTCAGGAACGTCGACGGGAAGGTCGTCATGCGCATAGCCCCCGGGCCGTCCGGGCCCCTGCACATCGGCCACACCCGCGTGTCCATACTCAACGACGAGTACGTGAAGCGCTACGGAGGGGACCTGGTCCTGAGGTTCGAGGACACGAACCCGGAGAAGATCGCTCCCGAGGCCTACGACATGATCCCGGAGGATCTGGACTGGCTCGGCGTCAGGTGCAGCAGGACGTTCATCCAGTCGGACAGGTTCCAGCTGTACTACGACTGCACCAGGAGGCTCATAGAGCAGGGCCACGCCTACGTGTGCACCTGCGATGCCGAGGACTGGCGCAGGAAGAAGGAGCGGAAGCAGGCCTGCCCGTGCAGGGACCTGCCCGTCGAGACCCAGCTCGAGAGGTACGACAGGATGATGGACGGCACGTACCCAGAGGGGTCCGCCATAGCCGTGGTCAAGACGGCCATCGATCATCCCAATCCCGCGGTCAGGGACTTCGTGGCGCTCAGGATCGTGGACGCCCCCCACCCTAGGACGGGTACCAGGTACCGCTGCTATCCGATGATGAACCTGTCCGTGGCGATAGACGACCACGAGATGGGCATGACCCATGTCATCAGGGGGAAGGACCACCTGAACAACACCACCCGCCAGGAGTACATCTTCGACTACTTCGGCTGGAAGAAGCCCGAGTACTACCATTACGGCCTCGTGAACATCCCGGACACCGTTCTGAAGACGTCTCTGATCAAGAAGTCCATCCAGGACGGGGAGTACACCGGGTGGGACGACGTCAGGACCGGGACCGTCCGCGCCCTGGAGCGCAGGGGGATAAGGCCGGAGGCCGTCCGCAGGTACTGGGTCGAGGCCGGGATGAAGAGCGTGGACATTGAGTTCTCCTGGGACGGGCTGTACAGCATGAACCGGGACATCATCGATCCCGTCTCGGACAGGTACTTCTTCGTCGAGGACCCCGTCCGCTACGACATAGACGGCATCGACGTCATCGAGGGCAGCGCGCCCCTGCATCCCGACCATCCCGAGAGGGGCGGAAGGGACTACCGCATAGAGGCTCCGAGGACCGTGTTCGTCTCCGCCGAGGACTCGAAGCTGTTCTCCGAGGCCGGGGCCATCCGCCTCAAGGACCTCTGCAACCTGAAGTACGGCCTCCCGGCGCAGTACGACGGCAACGACGTCGCCGTCCTGAGGCACGGGACCAAGGCGGTGCAGTGGGTAGGGGCCGATGCGCTGGACGCCGCGCTGCTCACTCCCGACGGAGAGGTCCACAGGGGTCTGATCGAGAAGGCCGTCGCCGCGGAGAAGGGCGGGATGGTCCAGCTCGAGAGGATAGGCTTCGCCAGGATAGAGAAGAGGGACGCCTCCGGCGTCTCCATGGTGTTCGCGCACCGCTGAAACATCCGCCCGGGGCGACCCGGGCTCCTCGTTCGTCCAGCGCCCGCGGGAGCATCCACAGTTCGTACAGGGGGATGCCGAGGACCCTCTCCGTGCGCGACATCGGCCTGAGGGATGCGATCACACCCATCCCGATGTGGCTGTCGAGATATACCTCGAGGCTCTGCGTCCGGACTCTTTCTCCGGCTTTGACCTCTATGGGGACGGGATTCGAATCGAATGTCGCCAGGAAGTCGACCTCGGCTTTGTTGCCGGATCTCCAGCAGAATATCCTGTGTGGGGTCATCCTCCTGAGCTCGGTCATCACGTAGTTCTCCGTGATGGCTCCCTTGTACAGGCCGTATCCGTCGGGACTGCTTAGAGCCTTTCCGAGCGGTATGTCCGCCAGGACCCTCATGATCCCGCAGTCGAAGCAGTACAGCTTGAATGCGGACGCGGCGGGAGACGGCGGTTCCGTGTCGACGGCGATGGGTACGGCGTACACTAGCCCGGCCCGCTCCAGCCAGTCGACGGAGGGCCGAATGTCCCTCGCTCTTACTCCCTTCCTCACATGTCCGAATACGAACCGGTTGTTGGTTCTGGCCAGCTGCATCGGGACGGATCTCCATACGGCCTCCCCGTTCGTGCGTACGTTCCCGCTGCCGTACCTCGCGATGTCGTCGGAGTATCTCCTCGCGAGGGATCCGAGGATGGATTCCACTCTCTCGGGGTCGTGGTTTGTCGTCCATGACAGGACCGCCTCCGGGAGCCCTCCGACGGCCAGGTACTCCCTGTAGCATCCGATGAGCCGGTCATGGAAGCTCTCCACGGAGGAGTCGAACGGGTCATCGGATATCAGGTCCGCGAGCATCCCCTCTCCGGACGCATGGAGGAACTCTTCGAACGACATGGGATGCATGACGAAGTCCTCCACCTTGCCCACAGGGGGAGATGCGGACATGGGCGATGCCCTGGGAAGGGATCCCGCGCAGACCACATCGTACCTGCCGTCTTCGCAGAAGTATTTGAGGGAGGTCATGGCGCGGGGGCACAGCTGGATTCCGTCCAGGACGATCAGGCAGTCTTCGGGGATAGCTTTGGAGCGATGTATCCCGAGCTCCTTGACGATCCTGTCGACCGTCAGATCCCTGTCGAATATGCAGGAAATGCTCCGGTCATCCTCGAAATCGAAATAGGCGCAGTCCGGGTATGTCCTCCCCAGCTCCTTTACGGCCCAGGTCTTCCCGCACCGGCGGACCCCCTCGATCATCGCAGGCTTATGGGCTAGGAGACCAGCGTGTTGGTGATCTCTTCATAACAAACATTACACAC
>CAYUPU010000023.1:0-22423 GCA_964445265.1 uncultured Methanomassiliicoccales archaeon | reverse complement strand
ATGACCAAGAAGGTCATGAAGACCGTCAACTGCATGGACGACGTGTCCGAGGCGGGCTTCGCCGTGCCCTACAAGGTCGAGGACGACACGTTCAAGATCGATCCGGGGAACACCAGGTTCGTCATGGCGATAGAGACGGGCGGTATGTACGCCAGGCTCATCGAGAACGGGTTCCCGGAGAAGTTCGGATGCACCCTGGTGCACCTGTCCGGACAGCCCGCCAGATCCACCAGGCGCCTGATCAAGAGGATGAACGAGGAGTACGGCATCCCCGTGGTTGTGTTCACCGACGGGGACCCGTGGTCCTTCAGGATCTACGCGTCCGTGGCCTACGGCGCCATCAAGACGGCCCACATATCCGAGTACCTCGCCACCCCGACCGCCCAGTTCGTCGGGATCACGGCGTCGGACATCCTCAACTACGACCTCCCCACCGACAAGCTCAACGACAAGGACCTCGGGGCGCTCCACGCGGAGCTGTCCGACCCGAGGTTCACGGACGAGTTCTGGGTGAACGAGATCCAGGCCATGCTCCAGATGAACAAGAAGGCCGAACAGCAGGCGCTGGCCAAGTACGGCCTGAACTACGTCACGGACCACTATCTGCCCGAGAAGCTGACGAACATGGGCGTGATGTGAGCATGGAGCGCCTCCTCTACTTCGACTGCTCCACCGGGATCTCGGGGGACATGGCCGTGGCGGCCATGATCGGGCTCGGCGCCGACGCCGGCAGGCTCAGGGGGATCCTGGAGGGGCTCGGCCTCGGCATCGCGGTCGGGGTCTCCGAGGTGGAGAGGAGCGGCGTGAGGGCCGTGGACTTCGACGTCGTGCTCGAGGAGGACAACCGCGACCACGACGTCGCGTACCTGTACGGGCGCGACGCCCCCGCGGCCGAGGGGCACGGGGCGCACCGGACGCCGGCGGACATAGCCGCGATAATAGACGGATCCGGACTCACCGACGGCGCCAGGGCCGTCGCCCGGAGGATCCTGGACATCCTGACCGATGCGGAGGCGGAGGCCCACGGCATACCCCGGGAGGAGGTGCACTTCCACGAGGTCGGCGCCGCCGACTCGGTGGCGGACATCATCGCCCTGGCGTTCTGCATCGACGACCTCGGCATAGAGGACGTGTGCTTCTCCGACCTGACCGACGGGACGGGCACCGTGAGATGCCGCCACGGGGTCATCCCGGTGCCGGTGCCCGCGGTCGTCAGCATCGCCAGGGCCCACGGGCTCCGCCTGTCCGTAGCGGACAGGAAGGGCGAGTACGTCACGCCCACCGGGGCCGCGTTCGCCGCCGCCGTCGGCAACTCGGAGCGCCCTCCGTCCTTCCGCATCGACAGGGTCGGGACCGGGGCGGGCAAGAGGGACCAGGAGGTCCCCGGGCTGCTCAGGGCCATGGTCCTCGACACCGCCGGCAACGACACCGTCCTCAGGCTCGAATGCAACGTGGACGACAGCACGGGGGAATCGCTCGGATACGCCATGGAGCGGCTGTTCGCGGCGGGGGCCAAGGAGGTCAACTACTCCCCCGTGTACATGAAGAAGAACAGGCCGGGATGGCTCCTCACCGTCATATGCGACGAGAGGCGCCGTCCGGCGCTGGAGGACGTGATCTTCAGGGAGACCACGACCATAGGGATCAGGAGGTGCGCCATGGAGCGCACCGTCCTGGACCGCGCCGTCAGGAGGGTGGACACCCCCTGGGGCCGGGTCAGGGTGAAGGTCTGCTCCGGCCCGGGATTCAGCCGCGGGTACCCCGAGTACGACGACGTGTCGCAGATCGCCCGGGCGAACGGGGTGCCGTTCGAAGAGGTGTACCGCGCGGCGATAAGTGCCTCAGGCCTGCGACGGGATCCCGTTCAGGTGCGTGAGGATGAACACCCTCATGCTCTCCCTGAAGTCCCTGAACCTGAACCTGGCGTCGTCGAGGACGCTGTTCATGACCTCCTCGCTGTGCACGAGACCGGTCCTGCCGACGCCGTGGAAGAACACGGCGATGAGGAGCTCCTGCGCATGGGAGGGGGCGCAGTCGAAGCGCTCCGCCAGCCTGCGGCTCATGTTCTCCGAGCACCTGTAGGAGGCATCGGTGAACCTGGCCACCCTCTCGGGGGTGACGTTGTCGGCCACGATGGATGTGAGGACGTCGCTGTACCTGAGGTAGTCGATGTTGTCGACGCAGACGTCGGCCCACTTCTCGGCGACCTCCGCGACGGAGGATCCCTTGGTGGCGGTGACGACCTCGCCGAGCGCCTCGTAGTAGCGCATCATGGAGTCCTCGATGAGCTCGAGGAAGATGTCCTCCTTGGTCTTGACGTACCTGTACAGGTTGGCGCGGGTCCATGAGAGCTGATCGGCGATCAGCGTGAGGGTGATGTTGGAGTACGGCACCTTGTGGTACAGGGCGGCCGCGGCCTCTTTGATCTCCTCCATGCGAACCTCTTTCTGCTCCGGGCTCCGAGCCCTTATGAACTCTTCCATGACGCAACGATTCGCACCCCTTATAAAAAAGGAGCAGGCTGTTTCGCAACACACCGTAACGATCCCGCGCACACGCTCCGAGCATCCGGCGGGGAGGCGGCGGACGGACGGCGGGAAATTCTGGCCGGAATCATCGTAAAAATGAATAATTTATTATAGAAGTTCTTACAGTCAATAAATCCATCGACCGCATCTAGCGGGAGGAATGCAATATGTCGAAGAGGCAGTTCAAAGCGGAATCGAAGCAGCTCCTGGACCTTATGATCAATTCCATCTACACCCACAGGGAGATCTTCCTGAGGGAGATCATCAGCAATGCTTCCGATGCGATAGACAAGCTGCACTACATGTCGATGACCGAGCCCGATGTCGTCTCCGTCCCCAGGGAGGACATGGCGATCAGAGTGTCCGGCGACAGGGACGCCCGCACCGTCACCGTGTCCGACAACGGCATCGGGATGGACAAGGACGATCTGGAGAGGAACCTCGGCGTCATCGCCCACAGCGGATCCCTGGAGTTCAAGAAGGAGCTCGAGGAGGGCAGGGACGTGGACATCATCGGACAGTTCGGAGTGGGGTTCTACAGCGCCTTCCTGGTGTCCGACGAGGTCACCGTCATCACGAAGAAGTACGGCTCGGACCAGGCCTACATGTGGAGGTCCAAGGGCGCCGACGGATACACCGTGACGGAGTGCGAGAAGGACGGCTGGGGAACGGACGTGGTCATGCACATCCGCCCGGACGACGAGAACGACCGCTACTCAGAGTACCTGGAGGAGTACAGGCTCGAGGACCTCGTGAAGAAGTACTCCGACTACGTCCGCTGGCCGATCCACATGGACGTGGAGAGCGGGCGCTACGAGGAGACCGGCGAGAAGGACGAGGACGGCAACCCGAAGAAGGAATGGGTGTCCGCCGTCGAGGACAAGGTCGTCAACAGCATGGTCCCCATCTGGCAGAAGTCCAAGTCGGAGGTCACGGACGAGGAGTGCTTCAGGTTCTACAAGGAGAAGTTCCGCGACTGGGAGGACCCCCTGTCCGTCATAAGGGTGGACGCGGAGGGCGCGGTCAGCTACAAGGCCATGCTGTTCATCCCCAGGGTGGCCCCGTACAACTTCTACAGCAGGGACTTCGAACCAGGCCTGCAGCTGTACTCGTCCGGGGTCATGATCATGGAGAGGTGCAAGGACCTGCTCCCGGACTGCTTCAGGTTCGTCCGCGGCGTAGTGGACTCCCCGGACCTCAGCCTGAACATCTCGAGGGAGCTGCTCCAGCACGACAGGCAGCTCGCCACCATCAGGAGCAACCTGGAGAAGAAGATCCAGAAGGAGCTGGAGAGGATGCTGGCCGACGAGCGCGACAGGTACCTCGAGTTCTTCAAGGCCTTCGGGCTCCAGCTCAAGTACGGCATGGTCGAGGGCTACGGCGCCAGGGCGGACATGCTGAAGGACCTGGTGCTCTACCACTCGCTGAAGCAGGACAGGATGATCACCCTCAGGGAGTACAGGGACGCCATGCCCCCCGACCAGGAGAGGATCTACTACGCGGCGGCCGAGACCGTCGCCAGGGCGAAGCAGCTCCCGCAGATCGAGCAGGTGTCCGAGAAGGGATACGACACCCTCTGCCTGGCGGAGGAGGCCGACGAGTTCTCGCTCAAGAGCCTGAGGGAGTACGACGGCAAGGAGTTCTGCGACGTGGCCGGAGGCGACCTCGGCCTGGAGAGCGAGGAGGAGAGGAAGGAGTTCGACGAGAGGAGGGAGTCCGAGAAGGACGTCCTGGACTTCATGAAGGAGACCCTCGGCGACGCCGTCTCCGACGTCCGCCTCTCGAACAAGCTCAGGACGCACGCCGTGGCGCTGAGCGCGGACGGCGAGGTCTCCCTGGAGATGGAGAAGTACTTCTCCGCCATACCCGGCCAGAGGGACCAGGTCAAGGCGAAGCGCGTCCTGGAGGTCAATCCCGACCACCCCGCGTACGCCGCCCTGAAGAAGGCGTACGCCGAGGACAGGGAGAAGGCGGCGGACATGGCCGCCATCATGTACGACCAGGCGGCGCTCATCGCGGGCGTGCCGGTCGACGACATCGTCGGCTACGCCGACAGGGTCTTCAAACTCTTCCAGTGAAGACCGATAAACGGGGGAAGGGGCATGTGCCCCGACCCCTCATTTCAATGATCCAATCGATCCTCTCATGCTTCGGACTCGAGTGCGGAATCCGCATCAGTCGCGACTATTTCGGCGGTCATATATCCATACAGGTCGTCCAATACGGGTGTCTCTAATTCCAACGGGATCTCGACAACGGGGCGCCCATCAATCCGAGTCTCACAACTTCCGGACCTGATAGGTCTGACGTGCCCCATATAGTAGAAGTCCCGACCTTCTGAATCGCTCTTCTTGATAAACAAAAGGATATCCAATTCTCCACCGAGTATTGCCCTGACATCCTCGCTATCGAACGTACAGTTCGACTTCGACATCCAATTGAACACATGCCTGTTCTCGAACCCTTCCACATACATGGTCGTACTACTGATATCATCTCTCTTATTGTAGGTGACAAATACAGGACACAAACCATTGTGGATCATGTATCCGTACATTGTGGAACTCATATCCTTCTCCCAATTCAGAATCCTGCATACATCTGCACGGGAATACTTCCCGTAGAGTTTGAATCCGAACTCGTCCACATCCCCATAATATCTGGTATTAATCTCGGAACCGCAACGAACCGCATCGTCGATAAGCCCTCTGATGCTTTCATCCGAAAGCATAGTCTCGAGAAGAGGGGTCGGAATCAGTCTATCGTCGATACGCTCGACCGCTCTCCACGAAGGGTGATTCTTCATCGTCAGATCAGTCTGATACGAACTGCTCAAAACCGATGCCGCAGACACCATGTCTTCATCTGTCGAATCGATCGTCACCTGTCCTATCTCTATTATCTCTCTGAGAATCCCAAGTTCATGAGGACGTTTACCATCTATGAAACTGGATATGAACGTCAGTAAATCGTCCTCCTCTTTGCTCAACTCGAGATACTCGTGATTAGATCTGGTCCTGAACCGGTTAAGATTGCCGGAACTCTCCACCACCACACGCGGATCCAAGGAACCTCCGTCGAGAAGTTCGCATAGCGATGGGAGATGACCGATGCGGGCCTTCATCAGGTTGTACTCGCCCTTGATCATGGCTAACTTCGACAGATTGACCTTGTTAATGTTGCTGAGTATCCTCTCTTTGGCGATCTTCTCGAATCCTACGGTGGACGAGCCGGGAAGATAGCTGCTGATCATGAACTTGCGGAGGCTGTCCTTGTCATGGCTGCAATCCCCAGACAGCGCCACAGGGATCATAAAGTTGTTCTCGTAATTCCCTATGAAATCCAAAACTACAAGGGACTTATCAGGATCGTCAATCTTGCGGAGGCCGCGACCGAGCTGCTGCACGAATACTATAGCCGACTGCGTAGGCCTCAACATGAGGATCTGATTGACCTCGGGAATGTCAATCCCCTCGTTGAAGACATCGCGAACGAAGATGTAGTCTAGGATGTCCCCATCGTCTGCCCGGAGGCGGGATATCGCCCTCTCCCTCACTTCTATGGAATCATCACCCGTGAGGACCTCGGTACGATATCCAAGAGCGTTCATCTTCTCGGACAGAACCTTCGATTCATCGTTCCTGCTGCAGAACACGAGTCCTTTGACCCTCTTACCATAGGGCCTGTAGTACTCCACCTTCTCGACAATGTTACGGACACGCTCATTGCTCGTCAGCGAATTGAAATCGGTTTTGTCGTCTATCGTTTTGCCATCCACAGATATCTCCGAGACACCGAAGTAATGAAACGGACAGAGCAACCCCGCCTTCAGCGCATCGTTTAAACGGATCTCATAAGCCACGTTATAATCAAACATCTCGAATACATCCGCCTGATCTGTCCTTTCTGGAGTGGCTGTCATACCGAGCATGAATCCGGGTTTGAAGTACCCTATAATACTACGATACTGCTTTGCGGTCGAGTGGTGCGCCTCGTCGCACACGATATAATCAAAACAATCTCTAGGAAACTCCTCCAGCCTCCTGCTTATCGTCTGTATCGTGGCGAACATGGCGGTGGACTCTTTCCTCTTCTCCGTACCGGTGTATTTGCCGTAGGTATAGCTGTTCCCAAGGACCCTGCGATAACTCTCCATCGCCTTATCCAGAATGTTCTCGTTGTGGACTATGAACAGGAATCTGCGAGGAGAACAGACCTTCACGTCGAATGCGGAGAGGTAGGTCTTCCCTGTACCTGTGGCGGATATCAGAAGTGCACGCCTCTTACCATCTTCTCTCAGTCTCGACAAGGACTCCAATGCTTCGGCCTGCATGCTATTCGGTACGACCGAACCCAACTCACAGATTGACGGCTTCTCATAGTGTTGGATCGCGCGACGCTTCCGATATTCTTCTATCCAATTGCCAGTCAATGGAGTTGCGGAAGCCCACATTCTATCAAATTCCGAACGGATGGCCTTCGCCACCTCGTCCTTCCTCTGATTCCTAATCTTCAAATTCCACTCTAGATTCTCGCAAAGGGCCTTGTCCGTGAGATTAGAACTTCCTACCAGCGAGACCGCCTCATCTCCATGATAGAATGTGTATCCTTTGGTATGGAACCTCTCCTCGCATACACGTATCTCAAAATCCGTGAAATTGAGAAGCCATTGTAATGCATCAGGATCGTTGAAACCGAGATAGTCTGTAGTGAGAATGCGCCCCGTCACTCCCCTTTCGGCGAGATCCCTGAAAGAAGAATACAAAGTATTCAGGCCGCCCATCGTTATGAAGGCCACTGAAAAATCGAATCCGTCGCAGGACCTCATCTCATTGACCAGTGATGAATGTACCTTCGTCCCTTCCATCGAGTTGTTGTACAAAAGAACAGGACCATCTGCAATCGCTGATAACTCATATTTCATGGAACCGACTCTCCAATTCGTCGATAATCAATTCGTCCGCCGCGATCCATTCGATTTTGTGCAACTCATTCCATGGAAGCCAGATGCTGTTCTCATGCTCTGTCAGTTCGAAATGCAGATCATCCGCATAGATCACGAATGGATGGATCCTCACGGAAAAATCAGGATAATCATAATCGATGACCGCAAGAGGATCCATAAAACGACAGCGTATGTCGACCCTCAGTTCCTCTTCGAACTCTCTGATCAACGCATCAACAGGAGTCTCTGAAGGTTCCAGTTTGCCTCCAGGGAATTCGTATCTATGGGAGAGGTATCCATATCTAGATTCTCCTTTGCAGGTGCATAGGACCATCCCCCTGCTGACTACGATGCCCGCCGATACTTCAATCATTAGATCTAAAGATCAGTAGGCAGCTAAAAGCATGCCGAATTTCGTTGTAGAAATGCAGCGACAAATTTTTTATTGATCGCATTCACGCCGTTGAAGAGCAATATGCTAGAATGGACACCTATGCTCTGTTTCTAACCGTGCGCTCTGATTGACGGGATGATCTCATATCCTCAATAACATCATACCTAGACATGATCGCACCTTCTGATCTACATGAGATGTATGTCTTAGGCCACCGTTACGAACACGGTAACAGCATTGATCAATCTTACAAAAAGGCGGTTAGATGCTACCTCAAAAGCGCTGAATCAGGATATGCTCCTGCGCAGACGGCCCTCGCGGTTCTCTATATGCGTGGACTCGGCGTCGAACAATCCTTCTCCGAAGCCGCCCGCTGGTTCAGAAAATCAGCCGAACAGGGCGACCCCTATGCGCAGTACGGTATAGGATGGATCCTCGATCACGGGCTCATAGCTGGCTCCACGCCGCAGGAAGCGGCCATGTGGTATTCGAGATCGGCCGATCAAGGCGATGCCAACGGCCTCTTCGCCATGGGATCCCTGCACCTCAAAGGAAAAGGAGTCGAACAATCCGACAAAAAGGCATTCATGCTGTTCTCGGCAGCCGCCCGGCAGAATGATCCGTACTCCATGTACAATATGGGGCTGATGCTGCTCGAAGGCATCGGAACAGACATCTCCGACGAGGAAGGCATCAGATGGATCAGAAAAGCCACAGACCTCGGACTGCCGGAGGCCGAGGAAAGTCTTGCCAGGATATATCTCGAGGGACATCTGGTCGATAAGTCCGAACAGAGAGCGATGGAATATCTTGCCAAGGCGTATATACACAGGAGACTCCATGAGGAATACCTGCCTCATGCACCCTCATCCGATCAGAACGCATTCACCGCCGGAGATCCCCAATCCCTACAATAATCTGCGATGAACGGCGGACGGGACCGGATAAAAAGCCGGACCGCGCCCTGCAGGCGCGGAAAGCAACCTGGAATCAGAATCCGCGAGAGGTCTGCACTATAAAGATCTCGTACTCCGAGAGCCCCTTCCCTGCATCGCCGTCGCCTCCGATCCCGAAGGCCTCGTAGTCCCCGAAGGTCCCCTCGTCGACGGACACGTCGAAGGAGTTCCTGCGGACCGCACTACCCTTGCTGTCAGGCATCCCTGTTCCTCTTGTCCTTCGCAGACGGCGGGACCCTATTAAAACCCGCGCATCGGGTGCCGGAACCGGAGGGTGCCGGCGGACCGGCCGGATCCATCGCACTGGCACATCCGAGGTCCATCGACCGCGCATCTGAAAGGCGGTTCACCCCGTTAACCCCGGCGCCCAGACCGATTGCTTTAATCGACCGCGCCCATACTCCGTGATATGAAGTCCTCCGAGAGGATAAGCGGGATACCGATGTCCGGGATCAGGAAGATGTTCGACCTGGCCGGACCGGATTCGATCAACCTGGGGCTGGGCGAGCCGGACCTGGACCCTCCGACCGAAGCCGTCGAGGGCATGTGCGCGGCCGCCCGCGCGGGCCTGAACAGGTACGGCCCCACCGCCGGGATCCCCGAGCTCCGCGACGCCGTCGCCGGATACTTCTCCCGCTACGGAGAGATGACCGGAAGGAACATCATGATCACCCCCAGCGGCTCCACCGCCCTCCTCGAGGTCACGCAGGCCATGGTGGATCCGGGCGACGAGGTCCTCGTCCCCAGCCCAGGATTCGTGATATACGCCCCTCATGTGAGGCTCGCCGGGGGGACCCCCGTGGAGTACGGCCTCACGGAGGGGGACTTCCAGCCCGACATCGGGGACATCGAGTCCAGGATAACCCCGAGGACGACCATGATCGTCGTCAACTCCCCGTCCAACCCCACCGGAGGCGTCCTCACGAGGGAGTCCAAGGAGGCCCTCGTGGACCTGGCGTGGGAGCACGACCTGACCATCCTCAGCGACGAGGTCTACTGCGAGTTCGTCTACGAGGGGGAGCACGTCTCGTTCATGGACAGCCCCGAGTGCGCGATCGTGGTCAACGGGTTCTCCAAGATGATGGCCGTCACCGGATGGAGGCTCGGGTTCGTGTTCGCGCAGGACGAGATCATGGAGTCGCTGATCAAGATGCAGTACCATGTCTGCGCCTGCCCCGGCACCCCCGCGATGCACGGGGTCCTGGCGGCCCTCCCCGGCATAGGCCCGTACCTGGACGACGCCAGGCGCGCCTACAGGTCCAGAAGGGACCTCATATGCTCCAGGATCAACGAGATCCCCGGGATGCGCGTGGATCCGCCGCGCGGGGCGTTCTACGCGTTCCCGTCCTACGACGCGGACATCCCGTCCCAGGACCTCGCAGGCGAGCTGGCCCGCGCCGGACTGATCTGCACCCCCGGATCCGCCTTCGGATCCCGCGGCGAGGGGCACCTGAGGTTCTCCTACGCCGCCGGCGAGGAGGCCATCTCGAAGGGGATGGATATATTGTCGGACGTCATGCGCCGCAAGGTGATCTGACATGGCAGAGGATATCGACCCCAACGCCGCCCTCTTCGGGGGCGGAGAGCAGAAGGACCCCGAAACCGAGCACATAGAGAAGACGTTCGGCAGGGACCCCAACAGGACGTCGGCGATCCACAACCTGATAGCCGAGGAGCTCCTCGAATCCATAGGCCGGGACCCCAACCTTCCTCCCGAGGCCCGCGAGGACCTGATATTCAAGATGACCGCCAACAGCGTGCTGGACATGGTCATGGAGGCCGTGGACCCCGAGACCCGCGAGGAGGTCTGCGCCTGCCTGGACTACTACATAGGCATGGCCCTGGTCAACAAGAGGTTCAAGGTGGACCTGATGCAGGAGCTCTTCAACGCCCTGTCCAGCGTGGAGAGGGGGGAGGGCGAGTCGGAGGAGGACTTCGACAGGAGGCTCTCCGACATGGAGGACTACTGGTGGACGATCGCCCAGCCGAAGCTGGACGGCAGGAACCCCGACGACGCCGTCACCGAGGCCTGCAGGAAGTACGGGCTGGAAGGATGAGCGGCGCCTGGAGCACGGCATCCGCCCCCGGGAAGCTGGTGGTGCTCGGCGAGCACTCCGTGGTGTACGGGAAGCCGGCGATCACGCTGGCGGCGGACCTCAGGATGACCGTGGCGGTCAGGAGGGCGCCGTGGAACACCATGAACGGCGAGCGCCTGGACTTCAGACGCCAGCCCCACATAAGGCACATCACCCGCGGACTGAAGCACGCGATGGAGATGCTGACCTGGAGCGACATCCCGGTCGGGGCCGGCATGGGATCCTCCGCCGCCCTGAGCGCATCGCTGGCGCTGGCTGTCTCCGACATGGAGGGACGCCGCCTCGGCGAGGAGGAGCTCATGCGCGAGTCCTACGACGCCGAATGGTTCGCCCAGGGCAACGGCAGCCCCATGGACGCGTCCACCTGCGTGCACGGCGGAGGACTGGCGATCAACATGCCCGGGGCGTCCGGGAAGCGCCTGTGGACCGTCGAGAAGGGCGACCGCAGATGGGAGTTCAGGGACCTGGAGGCCCCGGAGATGACGTTCGTCGTCGGATACACCGGGATCAAGGCGCCCACAGGCCCCCAGGTGGACAAGGTCCACCACTACGTCGAGAAGACGGCGTTCGCATCCGATATGATCGAGGAGATCGCCGGGCTGACGATGGAGGGAGGGAAGGCCCTCAGGAGTAACGATGTGGAGGGGCTCGGCAGGCTGATGACCGAGGACCACAAGCTCCTGTCCATCCTGGGCGTGTCCTGCGACAGCCTGAACAGGCTGGTCAACGCCGCCCTGCCGTACTCCTACGGGGCCAAGCTCACCGGGTCCGGCGGGGGAGGGTGCATGATGGCCCTGACCGACCGTCCCGAGAAGGTCTGCGAGGCCATATCCGTCCACGGCGGGAGGCCGTACGTGGTGAGGACGGGCGTCGAGGGCGCCAGGATGGAGCTCCGTCCGCCGATCGCCGAGGGGGGGAGACCGCGTCTCTGAACGACGAGGTGGCCAGACTCAGGAACCGGTGCATCTCCTGCGGGAGGTGCAGCCGCGCATGCCCGTCGAACGCGCACGGAGGGGTCGACCCGATGAGCGTGATGAACGGCTGCGAGGAGGACCTGGACCAGTGCATCATATGCGGCACCTGCTCCAGGGTCTGCCCCAGGACCGACCCGTTCACGGTGATGCGCGACCTGGTCTACATCGACCGCGGGATGTGCCTGAACGAGGCCTTCCTGAAGACGGGATTCAACCGCTTCCCCGCCGAGGACAGGGGCGTCCCCCCTGCATGGAGCGGGGACGAGGCCTGCGTCATGCTGGGATGCGTCGTGAACGCGGAGGCGCCGTTCATCGAGTACGCCGCATCCAGGGCCATGGAGGCCGTCGGGGTCCGCGCCATGCGCCTGCCCGGCGAGATCTGCTGCCTCCACCCCGTGATGTTCATGGACATGCCCGAGACGGAGAAGCGCGCCCGCAGGACGGCCATGCTGTCCGGCGCGGGCGGGAGAGGGATCGTCACACTGTGCGGAGGATGCTGCGAGGACCTGGAGGCCATGGACCCGAATGTGTCCCACATCATATCGTTCATGCACAGGCGCCTGGACAGGCTCCCGGCGTTCCCGAGGAGGATCAGGGTCGGCATGGAGCCGGGGTGCTCCGTCGACCACCTGTCCGGCGAGTTCAGAGAGGTCCTCGAGGCGATGAACTGCGAGATCGTGAACTCCACGAGGGGATGCTGCGGCAAGATCGCACCTGTGAGGATCCCCCTCATGCGGGAGCGCGAGGCCGAGTGCGAGGGCGCGGAGGTCATCGTCGTGGCCTGCCCCAACTGCTTCACGAAGTTCGATGGATGGGACGGGGGGCTCCCCGTGGTGCACCTGGCGGAACTCATAGCCGCGGCCGCTGGGCACCCGGAGTCGCTGGCCTGCCATTCCATACCCGTTTCGGACCTGACCCGGCTGCGACCCTATTTGTAGGTGCGCGGACATGACGTCAACTATGAGCAAGAGCTTCGGAGCCGGCGCGCTGCTGTACCCCCAGACGGTGTACATGATCGGAACGTACGACGAGGACGGGACCCCCGACGTCATGAACGCCGCATGGGGAGGGATCGCGGGAGAGGACAGGGTCGCCATATGCCTGGACAGGACCCACAAGACCACCGAGAACCTCAAGAGGACGAGGGCGTTCACCGTCAGCCCCGCCACTGTGGACACGGTGGTGCCCTGCGACTATCTGGGCATCGTGTCCGCCTACAAGGTGCCCGACAAGGTCGCCAGATCCGGACTCCATGTCGAGAGGGCGTCCAAGGTCGACGCGCCCCGCGTGAAGGAGCTCCCCCTGGTGGCGGAGTGCGAGGTCGTCAGCTACGACGAGGAGACGGAGATCCTCATCGGCAGGATCGTGGACATCGTCGCCGACGACTCCATCCTCACCGACGGGAAGATCGACCCCGTGAAGCTGAGGCCCATCGCATACGATGCCAGCATGCACGGCTACTACGCCATGACCGAGAAGGTCGGCACCGCCTGGAAGTCGGGCGCGGTGCTGATGCGCCGATCGTGAACCGAGCCCCTGGCATCCGCCAGGGGCCTTTTCGATCGAAATCGATTATTTGTATCATCCATCATATCAAAGAACATGATCGAAGACCGGAACACGGAATTCAGAGGAGTCTATTCCGACAGTCTGGTCAAAACCGCGATAGCATTCAGCAACGGGACCGGCGGACGCATATTCATCGGTATTGATGACGACGGCAAAGTCTGCGGATTGGATGATGCGTGTAAGAAATGCGTACAGGCTGGAGCTTATCGAAGCCTACGGAACCGGACTTCCGAGGATCATGGATGCATACGCTGGATGCCGTATGAAGCCGTCCGTCGTGTCCAGCACATCGACGTTCACCATCACGCTCCCGGCAACGGATTCGGCATCGGATACTGAAATGGACAGGTTCCTGACGAGAGGGCGCGAGTTCACACGCCGAGAACTGCAGGATGCCCTCGGGCTGAACAGGGCCGGCGCGGCCTCCAGGCTCTCCGGGCTGATCGACAGCGGGAAGATCGTGAGGATCGGCAAGGGACGCGGAACGAGATACCGCGTCGTATGAACGATCGGGATCGATCATCGATGCACTCCGCCTATAATCGCGGGCATCGGGATGTGATGGGGGCCCGAGCCCCCTGAACGCGTTTCAGATGAGGTCCTCGAACCCCTCGACGACCTTGGGGAAGCGCTCCTTGACGGCCTTGAGGAGGTTGTGGACGTTGACCTCTCCGATGTCGGTGGTCTTGATCATCTTGATGAGCTCGTCGATGGTCTCGTCGTCCAGGGAGGCCAGCTTCTCCTTGGCCATGAAGTTCCTGAAGAGCTTGTCCTCCATCCTGTCGCGCCACATCTTCTCATAGGCCATGAGGGCCTTCTTGGAGTAGTCGCCGGTCCTCTTGCACTCGGACAGCACCTTGCCGGCGTACATGCCGGTGCGGCAGGCGTGCGCTATGCCTCCGCCGGTGATTGGATCGATGATCCTGGCCGCATCGCCGACGAGGATTATGCCGTCGTCGACCGAGCAGTCCAGACCGGGGCATGTGGAGACGAATCCGCCCATGACCTCCAGGCACTGGCCCTTGCTGAGGCGGGGGTCCCGGGCGATCCATGCGTCCAGGTAGCGCTTCGCGTCGCCGTCGCCCTTGCAGAGCCTGCCCATGACGCCGATGCCGACGTTGGCGACCCCGTTGCCCTTGGGGAAGATCCATATGTATCCGCCGGGAGCGCAGGATCCGATGACGAACTCGCAGTAGTCGGGGGCGATGTCGATGTTGCACATCCTGTACTGGATGCACGAGTCGATATCGCTGAGCTTGAGCGTGGTGTCGATGCCGGCCCATCTGCCGACCTGGGACTCGTATCCGTCGGCGGCGATGACGCACTTGCAGCGGAACTCGATCTCCTCGCCCATGCTCCTCGCCCTGATGCCGACGACCCTGCCGTCCTCCTTGATGACCCCGGTGCACGAGGTCCTGAGCATGATCCTGGCGCCGGCCTCGGCGGCCTTCCTGGAGAGCATCTTGTCGAAGATGTGCCTCTCGAGGACGTATCCGACCTCGGCGCCGGCCTTGGACTCGTCCAGCTGGAAGGTGGTCCCCTTGCAGGACTTGATGATCGCTCCCTTCATGTCGCCGCGGATCCACGACGGGTCGGGCTCTATCCCGACCTCCTGCAGCCACTTCTTGGAGACCCCCTCCGCGCACCTGAGCGGGGCGCCGATCTCGGCCTTCTTCTCGATCAGATACGTGTCGAGACCGCCCTCGGCGCAGTACCTGGCGGCCATGCCGCCGCCGGGACCGGCTCCGACGACCACGACGTCGCACTCGATGGTCCTCATGCGTCCACCTCCAGTCTGAGGGCGGCCACGGGGCACAGCTTCACGCAGCGTCCGCACCTGTTGCAGTCGCTGTTGAACTCGAGCACGAAATCGTTCAGGAATATGGCGTTCCGGGGGCACGACCCGACGCACCCCCCGCAGTGCAGGCACCTGTTGACGTCGACTATCATGTCTATCACTCCTTCGACGGGGCCTCGTCCTTCGGCACTATGAGCGCCGCCGCGAGCTCCTCGGCCTCCTTCGCATGGGTCTTCTTCCACTCCGCGAGCGGAACGGAGAACTTCTTCTCGATCTCGACCCTGTACTCCGGACCGGAGTTGTAGGCGCAGAACGGGATGACCCTGCAGTCGGGGGTCACGTAGTGCACTCCGCATCTCCTGACCCTCTCGATGTCGTAGTTGAACCCGTCCTGGAAGTGCATGCCCGCGATGAGCATCATCTTCCAGGAGAACTGGGCCAGGGTCTCCTTGGACTTGTCCGACATCACGCCGGAGATCAGGTCCACGAACTTCTTCTTGGTGAGACCCTCGGGCATCTTATCCTCGATGACGCAGCTGTTCAGCAGCTTGACGAGCTTGATGTAGTAGAGCTTCTTGAAGCGGGCGCTCTCGGCCTTGTGGTCCAGCTCCATCAGTCCGGTGGAGAACCTGTCGACATCTACGAACCTGGGGAACGGCGTGACGTTGCCCTTGTCGTCCTGGAACAGGTAGGTGGCGATCCCGCAGTGGGGATGCGTGGTGAACGTGACCTTGTTCTGCCCCAGCATGATGGAGGCGAAGTTGGAGATGGGAGCCACGACGGGAACGGGGTACCAGTCGTCCTTGACGGCGAATCCCGTCTGCTCGTCCACGCACCTGACCAGATCGGGGAGGGTGAACCTTCCGGAGGCGACCTCCTCATGGGTGACCCTGCCGGTGAACGCGAGGGGCTGGAAGTTGACTCCGCGTATGACGTCGGACCACTCAAAGGCGAACCTGATGATGTCGCCGATGATGTCGTCGTTCATGCCGGTGCCGACGACGGGGACGAGGACGACGGACGGGGATCCGATGCCCTCCTGCTTGAGCCTCCTGCAGTTGTTCAGGACGTCCAGCTTGACCTGCATCATCTTCCTGCCGCGGGACCTCATGTAGATCTCGTCGCTCAGACCGTCGAACTGGAGGTAGATCGTGTTCAGGCCTGCGAGCTTGGACTCCTTGAGGAACTCGTACTCCTTGGCGAACCTGATGCCGTTCGTGGCGACCTGCACCTGCGCGAAGCCGAGCTGCTTGGCGTCCCTGACGGCCTCCACGAACTGGGGGTATACGGTGGGCTCGCCGCCGGCGAACTGGATCGCGGTGCACTTGATGGGATACTCGGAGCGGAGGGCCACGAGCATGCTGTGGACCTGCTCGAATGTGGGCTCGTACACGTACCCCGCATCATTGGCGTTGGCGAAGCAGATGGGGCACTTCATGTTGCACCTGTTGGTGAGGTCCAGGTTGGCGAGCATCGTGCACGAGAGCATATCGATCTTCTGCCCGTCGATGACGATGCCGACGGTGTCGTCCCCTCCCTTGGGGAGCGTCTCGTCCTTGGGATCGTGGACGCCTATGCCGTCATAGGCGTACTTCTCGGCCCTGAGGTACATGTCCACATCGGCCCAGTAGACGTCGGAGAACTTCCCGTGCTCGGGGCAGACCTTGTCCATCCAGACCTTTCCGTCCTTCGCGTAGAGGTCCGCGTCGAGGATCCTTCCGCAATCAGGGCAGATGGAGCGGGTCTTCTTGGGAAGGCCCCTCTTGAGCGCATATGGTACTGCGGTGGCTGTCATGGTAAGTGGCACGTCCGACACGTTCATCCTATTTAACGCAGTCCGATTACAGCCCCGTTTACTTCGGACGCCTACGAAGGATGTGCCCCGCACGGGCCGGGTGTTTCGCCGGAGGCCCGGAGGTCGCCCTCCGGACCGGCCCGGTCACTGGACGCCGTCGTCCCTGTAGCTGGTCTGCCTCAGGACGTGGCCTATGAACATATCCGTCTGGGCCTGGCCCAGGTCCTTGCCGTCCCTGGTCCTGACGGACACGATGGTGCCGTCGTCGGACTCCTTCTCGCCGAGGACGAGCATGTACGGGATCTTCTGGAGCTGCGCCTGCCTGATCTTGTACCCGATCTTCTCGTCGCTGTTGTCCAGCTGGACCCTGATGCCGGCGTCCTTGATCCTCTCGTAGACCTCCTCCGCATACGCGAAGGACTTCTCCGACACGGACAGGACCCTGACCTGCACGGGCGAGAGCCATACGGGGAACTTCCCGGCGTAGTGCTCGATGAGGATGCCCATGAACCTCTCGATGGATCCGAATATGACGCGGTGGACCATGACGGGCCTGTGCTTCTCGCCGTCGGCGCCTATGTACTCCAGATCGAACCTCTGGGGCATCTGGAAGTCCAGCTGTATGGTGCCGCACTGCCAGGTCCTCCCGAGGGAGTCCTCCAGGTGGAAGTCTATCTTGGGGCCGTAGAAGGCGCCGTCGCCCTCGTTCACGGCGTACTCGAGGCCGAGCTTCTCCAGGGCGCTCCTGAGGCCGGCGGTCGCCCTCTCCCAGTCCTCGTCGGAGCCCATGGAGTCCTCGGGGCGGGTGGACAGCTCGACGTGGTACTTGAACCCGAACCTGCTGTAGACCTCGTCGATCAGCCTGACGACGCCCTCGATCTCCTCCTCGATCTGGTCGGGGGTCATGTAGATGTGCGCATCGTCCTGGGTGAAGCACCTGACCCTGAACAGGCCGTGCAGGGTCCCGGACTTCTCGTGCCTGTGGACGAGTCCGAGCTCGCCGTACCTGACCGGCAGGTCCCTGTAGGACCTGGGCTCGGTGCGGTACACGATGGTGGAGCCGGGGCAGTTCATCGGCTTGATGCAGAACACCTGGTCGTCGATGGTCGTGGTGTACATGTTGTCCTTGTAGTGGTCCCAGTGCCCGGACTGCAGCCAGAGCTCCTGATTCAGGATCATGGGGGTGCTGATCTCCTGGTAGCCCTCCCTGGTGTGGAGCTCCCTCCAATAGTCGACGAGGGTGTTCTTCAGGGTCATGCCGTTGGGCAGGAAGAACGGAAATCCGGGGCCCTCCTCGGATATGGTGAAGATCCCGAGCTCCTTTCCGAGCCTGCGGTGGTCCCTCTTCTTGGCCTCCTCCAGCATCGTCAGGTACCTGTCGAGGTCCTCCTTGCTCTCCCATGCGGTCCCGTAGATCCTGGTGAGCATCTTGTTCTTCTCGTCCCCGCGCCAGTACGCGCCGGCGAGGGATGTGAGCTTGAACGCCTTGACGGCCTTGGTGTACAGGGCGTGGGGCCCTGCGCAGAGGTCGGCGAACTCGCCCTGCTTGTAGAAGCTGATGGGGGCGTCCTCGGGGAGGTCCTCGACGAGCTGGACCTTGTAGTCCTCCCCCTTCGACCTGAGGAAGTCGATGGCCTCCTGCCTGGGGAGCGTGTACGTCTCCAGCTTGAGGTTCTCCTTCACGATCTTCTTCATCTCGGCCTCGAGCCTCTCGAGGTCCTCGGGGGTGAACCCACCGTCCCTGTCGAAATCGTAGTAGAACCCGTCGTCGATGGCGGGTCCGATGGACAGCTTGGTCTCCGGATAGAGCCTCTTGACAGCCTGCGCGAGCACGTGGGCGGCGGTGTGCCTGATGACGTGGAGCGCGTCGTCGGTCTCCTTGACGGTACCATCGGAATAGAGTGCCTTCATTTGAATCGTCTCCGAGCCCCCCTGCTACGACGAGGCAGGGCCTGGCTGCGCTCCCCACGGAGGCGGGTTTATAAGAACTATCGTACAGGCCGTCAGGACGGCCGGGCCCGGAGGCCCGGAAGGGGTTTGGCGAAATGGTCCGGGATCAGGCGGACTGGCGCCTGCGCCTGACGGCGAGGGCCGCGGCGATCAGGACCAGCACGGCGAGGGCCGCGGCGATCGGGAGCGCGGACGGCCCGTCCTGGGACCCGGAGTCCTCCGGGGCGCTGACGGCGAAGTACGAGAAGTGGTCCGTCGTGAACGTCACCTGGCGCGCATCCGCGTCGTACACGGACTCGATCTCGTGCAGGTTCCCGTCGGCATCGATGTAGTGGACGATCGCGCCGCCCTGCCCGCAGGGCAGAGTGACGGTGGCCCGGGTGCCGAGCTCGTGGAGGCCGGAGCTGCCGGATGCCGCCTCTATGCTGTAGACGGTCCTTCCCTCTGCGGCCCTCTGCTGCGCGGAGCTCATGGACGACGCGTCCGCCCTCGACAGGGTCAGGGTCAGTCCGTCGGCGGATCCGAATGCTCCGGGAGGGAACGAGACCCTTCCGGCGTCCCCGTCGATGCTGAGGCCTATGTTCTCGGAGGCCGCGGCCTGCAGCGCGTCCCTGGTGATCACAACGGACAGTGCGCCGGAGCCGCTCCCGGGGGAGACGATCAGGACGCCGTCGGAGACGTGCCCGCCGGACACCGCGGACCTTATGTCGTCCGCATCGAGGACCGACCCTATGCTCACGGACACCTCGGCGGTGCTCCCGGTCTTGACGCCCGATGCGTCGAACATCTCGGTGCTCGTGGTGACGGTGACCGTCCCCGACTGCGTGCGGGAGGTCTCCACGGTGGTCCTGGACTCCGTCGTCCCGTCGGCCCTGGTGACCGTCGTCACGACCTTCGTGCCGGTGCCGGTCTGGACCGTGACCACGGTCGTGCGGGATCCGTCGGGGAGGACGGCCGAGAAGCCGTCGTCGCGGATGTCGTCGAGGTCCATCAGGGCCACGGGGTATCCGAGCATCTCGGACGGCGCCCTGCCCTTGCCCTCGAACTCCACATAGACGACGGAATCCGTGCCGTCCTTCCAGTAGGACAGGATGTACTCTCCGTCGATGCCCTCCGTGGGGGACACCGGCCTCGACGGAACGGTTCCGACGCCGGAGACCACGGCGTCCCTGGATCCGGTGTTCTTGGAGACGTCGCCGAACTCGTAGAAGTACGTCAGGGAGTTGCCGAAGACCGTGGACAGGAGAATGTCGATGATGTCCTGCTCGTCGGAGCCGGTGGTCCGTGCGGCCGTCGACAGCCCGAAGGCGCCGTCCATCAGACCGTCGAGGAAGTCGCCGAGCGGATCGTCGTCGAAGAATCCGCCCTCGTCCACCTCCGTCACGGCGCGGAACTCGGATCCGGCCAACCTGCCGGAGCCGTCGGCCGCCCGGATGATCGCGACGACCCTCTTCTCCAGATCGTCCGCGGTTCCGTTCCACAGGGCCTCCGTCTCCTCGGCGGTCAGACCGTCTATCCCGAGGTGGAGGTCCACGGAGGCGTCCTGCGAAAACCTGACGGGCACATCGGCCCCTGTGTAGACGGCGTCGCCGTCCACCGTATCGAAGTTCCTCGAACCGTCGGCGGACGCACGGATGTCGACGGACGCGTCCATCGACCTGAATGCGAGATCTGCGGACAGCCTGACGACCGCGGATGCTGCGAGGCCGACGGATCCGCTGGCCTCGATGACGCACCTGCGGTCGGCATCGTCAGGGATCACGGAGAATCCGTACCCCGCATCCGCACGGAGCCTGAGGGTGTACTCGTACCCGTCGGAGTCCTCCGAGCAGACGAGATGGACGGCGACATCGGCATCGGCCGACGCCTTCGTCCACTCGTCGTCGCTCATATGGGTGAGCAGACCGGCCAGCGTGTGCGGGCCGGACGTGTCGAAGTAGCTGTCCGGGCCGTCGTCCTCATCGGACGGGAGGAACCCGGAGATCATCTCGAGAATGGACACTGCTTCGGATCCGTCCAGAGATAGCACGAATCCTGCGTCCCCGGTCCGACCCAGGTAGTCCTGTATGTCGCCGACCGGCGGAACCGTTGTCGTCGTGTATGCGTCGCCGTCCTCCGCCTGCACCGCTACGGCGATGCCGGACAGCAGGACTGCGCAAACCATGATGGCAGCGATAGCGCGAGACTGCATGATCCTGGCATCATGCAGTCGATTGATAACCGTATCCTACGTCGAAAGTCGGAACTAAGTTCGTTAGCGCACCGTACGGCCCGTTCCGCCCCTCCCCGGAGCGGAACGGGAGAGGGGCGATCGCCCCTTCGCCTTCCTGGACTGCTTCACCGGCTGGTCCGGGAACAGCATGAAGTCGGCGTACCTCTCCGCCGGCTCCAGGAACGCCTCCTCGTCCGGATCCGTCAGCTTCGAGTAGGCCTCGTTCAGATCCGCCAGGGCCTCCGAGAAGTCCTTGGACATGACGGAGCGGTTCAGCTTCACGATGGACTTCTGCGGCATTCCCTCCATCTCGTAGGAGAAGATCAGCGCCAGGCGCATGACCAGCTTCAGGCACCTCATGTCCTCCCTGGAGGAGGGCTCGTCGCGGCAGCCGTCGGGGTACGCCGCATCGGCCAGATTGCTCATGATGGAGCTCGCGGTCATGAGGACCCCGTACGCATCGTCCGGCCTGCGGACGACGGATAGGTAGTCGCGGAGGAGGTAGGCTATGGAGACCATTATCGCACCGACCCTGTCGCGGTCCTTGGAGCGTCCTGCCTCCATCGTGTACTGGAGCAGGCACAGGTCCATGAACTGGGTGGTCAGGCCCATCCCGGCCTCCTCCTCGCAGACGTCGAACACCTCCGTCATCCCGCCCCTGTAGGGCACGGCGTCCTGGCTGTCGATGACAGACACTATGGTCTCTATTATCTCGGTGTCCACTGCATCTACGACGTCCGCCCTCGCATCATCCGATCCGCCCGCCAGGGAGAACGCCTCCCTTATCGCTGACACAGCCCCTTCCGTATCGCCCGAGCGCAGCATGGCTCCGGCATCGCGGACCCTGCCGTACCAGGGGGCCCCGGCGTACGAGTCCTCGGCCTCCAGCGCCCTGCGGAGCGTGATGCGGATGGGGGAGGGCAGCACAGTGAGCCCCTCGGGGTCCACCTTGGCGCCGCAGTACATGCAGTAGCCGTATCCGTTGACGATGTCCAGCAGGATGCGCTCGCCGCACTCGGGGCAGTCGGTCTTGACGAATGTCATGCGACGCCTATCTGCTGAGCCGTCTTTAACCCTAGCGCAGGGGGATGCGCCCCATCATCCCGGCATATGCACCGGTTGGATGATAGCTGTTTTCGAACAAAAGTCTTTGTGTTAAGTCACCAGTGAGTTGATGCGATAGATATCACGATCGAACATCAGAAT
>CAYUPU010000022.1:0-22548 GCA_964445265.1 uncultured Methanomassiliicoccales archaeon | reverse complement strand
CCCAGGGCATCATCGACGCCATCGACAAGAACACCGATGCCGTCAAGAACCAGCCCGCGGGAGCCGCAGCGGACAACAGCCTGACCAACATCCTGCTGATCGTCCTGGTCGTTCTCATCGTCATCATGGCCGCTCTCGTGGCCATGCGCATGATGAGGAGCTGAGGATCCGACGCCCGATCGAGGTCGAAGGAGAACCGCCAGTAACCTGAACGGCAAACACAGGAGGAGGCCCGGATACGGGCCTCCTCCGCACGCAGATGGAACTTCTGTATCATTGCGGGGCCTCCGGCCCCGCCTCACAATCTCACACTCACCACATGACCAGCGGACGCTCCGCGTCCGCCTCATATCTCACTCTCAAACCCGGCGTTCCCGCGGGCCCCGCACCTTCTTCCGTATTCACTGGTGCGCCCCCGCTCCGCCCTCCTTACGCCCGTGCGTGTCCGCGCTGGGCGGGTCCCGTTCAGGGGTGGTGACGTGACCGGCGCTCGCCCCCTCCGTATCTTGGAGTCCGCCCACTGCATGTCCATCCTCGTGTACATCCTGGAGCATGGCGGATGCATGAAGAACGACATCTACAACGATATAACCCGCAACTCGACCCTCCCGATGAAGTTCCGGTCCCTCGACGACGCCGGCCTGATCCTCCAGATCCCCGAGGGGAGGGCGGTCCGGCTGGCCCTCACCGAGAAGGGCGAGGCCGTCGCCCGGAGGCTCCTGGAGATCCGGGACATCATGTCCGAACGACCGCACCGTCCGCGGGAACGGGGATGCACGCGCCCCACACAGTGTTCATCTCGCCGAAGTAGACGAAGACATAGGCGCCGTCCCCGCCGCACTCCAGTTCGACCTCCGCACTGCCGGATCCCTCCGCGTGGTCGATCAGGACGGTGTCGTAGGACAGCCTGGAGATCACCGCCTGGGAGACCGACGCCATCACCGACGTCGGAACGGCCTCGTACTTCAGATGGCCGCCGAACACCCCTATGGTCCCGGTTCCGCCGTGGTATCTGACGAACGCCACCGCCGAGTACCTACCGTCGTCGCAGTCCAAGGTCAGATGGTCCGAGGTCAGCCTCGAGCAGTCCACCCCGTTGGTTGTCTCCCCGTAGTATATCCCCATGACGTCGGTCAGGCTGCCCTCGGAGATGTTGCGCGTGTACGTGTCCGCCGCGGACGGGTTCACCACGCCGTCGCTCCCGAAGAACAGGACGTCGGCATCGTGCACGGCGGTCAGGGCGCCGTCCGCCGATGCGGAGGTGCGGCCGATCTTCCCGTTGATCCAGTACATCGCGCCGCCGGCCTCCAGCCATCCGAATATGGGGTCGTCATCCGATCCCGTGTAGACCGTGTCCGGGAGCGTCCCCGTGATGAACACGACCGCGACGGACGTGTCCCTCGATCCCATGATCCCTGCGAGTCCGGCGGTGTCGATCGCCGATAGCTCCGAATGGTTGTTCTCGAACGAGAGGCGGAGGTGATCGATCCCGGCCAGAATCGCATCGCGGTCGCCCTGGACGGGGTACGCCTCATCGTACCATACGGCATAGGACTCCACCTCCCTCATGCTCTCCGTGACCAGGGATGCGGCGGTGTACCCGAGCGAGTAGTTCGTGTCGATCGTCACGACCGCGGCCTCCCCGCTCCTCTCCACCGACACGTCGCACCTGTACGGATTGTCCACGTAGACCATGGCCTGCCCGGCCAGGCAGACCAGAATGAATGCGGTCAGTGCGATCGCCGCGACGTCGCGCTTCCTGTGAACCATCCCTGCGACCTCCGATGTATCTCAGAACCAGCGGCACGGCGAACCACAGGACGGCGATGGCCATTAGCGAGAACCCCGCCGACGACATGCAGTACAGGATGCCGTCGTAGAGGTCCCCGTCGCCCATGTGCTCGTGCAGCGACGCGATGTCCATGCCGTCCCACCACGCCGCCAGCGGATAGAGCGCCGTGCACCAGTAGTGCGCTATCCCGTGCAGGACGAAGAACGATGTGAGCGCCCACGGCAGCCACGCGACCCGTCCCTCCAGCGCGTACAGGATCAGCACCGCCGGGACCATGACGATCCCGTACGTGGGCGTGTAGGACACGTACGGGAAGCAGAACACGACGGACAGCGAGACGATGACCAGCGCGAGGAACGTCCTCTCGCGGTCCTCCCTGCGCAGGGCCATGAGCGCGCACGATCCCAGCAGGACGGCCGCGATCGCCGGCATCCAGAAGAATATGTTGTTGAACGATAGGTTGTTCCTGTCGAATCCGATGTCGGAGTAGCTGTCCCCGCGGCTCGAGAGGAACCACAGGCTGTCCGCCAGCTCTCCGTTGGCGATGAGGGGCCAGTACATGAGGAGCAGCACCGCTGCGAACCCCAGGACCGCCGCCGCCAGATTCTTTGCCCTCTTGGGGGGGGGGGTCCCGCGCTCGCTGAGGACGTACACGGCCATGAGCGGCAGTATGACCGCAGGGAACGCCTTGGTGAGTATCGATACGGCCAGCAGGGCTCCGGCGAGGCCGTAGCGCCGGTGTCTGAGCGCGATGATCGACTCGATCATGAAGAATATCATTATGCTGTCGAACATGCACAGGACGGCGCTGGACAGGATGACGACGGGGCACAGGAACCACATGGCGAATCCGATCTCCGCCTTCCTGTCGTCCCCGGATATGTCGCGGACCAGCCTGTACGCGGAGAACGCCGTCAGCACGTCGAATACCAGGGCGGGCGTCTTGATTAGGATGTTGAACCCCGGGTCGGTTATGTAGCAGTACCCGAAGGTCAGCTCCCGCTCCAGGTATATGTCCGTGAACGGGGATCCGAACGACGACATGCCTAGCAGGTCGGCCGCTCCGGCCGCTACCGCGAGGATGTATCCCCAGACCGGCGTGTACTTGTAGAGGTCGGCGTCGTAGAGGGAATCGCCCGCGTATATCTCCTCGATGACCGCCACCCAGCCGGCCGACACGTCGAACGGGGACGAGGTGAACGGGATCAGGACCAGGCGCACCGCCAGGCCTGCGACGAGCACGGCCATGACGGTCCTGCTTCCTATGAACCGGGACGGTCCGGTCGCCGTATCCTCCTCGATGCATGCGGTCATGGAGCAGGGGCGCTATGCCATGTGATATATAACTCTGCTTCCGAGCTTCTCCTGCGGTTACGTTTTTGTCGGAACGCGTGTCATCCTCCGCCGGCCGCGCCGAGGGACGCTGTGAACGGCCTAAATACACCGCCGTCGAACCGGTTCCCGTAGAGGGGTCAGAGAGACATGCAGTCCGACAAGAGCAACCAGGGCTTCGCGAGCCTCAGCGTGGTCTGTGCGGGAGGGTATCGCTTCGAGAGCCCGGTCATAATCGACATGGGACGGAACCCGGACGGCACGGTCACGCTGCGCGATGTCGCAGAGGAGCTCGACCGCGACTGGACCCCCAGGAGGAAGGGCCGCGACGGCATCCTGTCCAGGCTCTTCTCCCCCCGGAGCGCCGATCCGCTGGACGACCCCGACCGCTATCCCGTCCGCGGCTCGCGACCTCCTGCGCCCGCGATCCCATCCATCGACATCATGCGGGGCAGGAGGGCCGGGGGCGCACCGCCGCCCGGCCACTATGCTTAATAACGGTGTAGTCGCTTCGTAGATTATGGCAGACGAAGAGAGGACAAGCTCCCTTCCCACGCTGGAGGATCTGGAATCGTGCACCGACCTGCCCGTCTTCGAGGTGGCCGGGAACATACCCGAGCTCGAGGGGCCCGTCATAGTCGGGAACAACGACACGGAGTCCCTGCAGGCCTTCATCGAGGCGGTGGACGCCAAGGTCGTCCTCGTGCAGTACGACTACATCGATCCGATGGAGTACCTCATACATCCGGAAAGCGGCGATTTCTACGGGATCCTGGACGACGACGAGGCCGAGGACGTCCTGGATCAGGTCGAGGCGCGCAACGATGAGATCTTCGACCGTCTGGAGTCGGATGACGCACTGCTCCCCGTCGCCTGCTCGGTGTTCGTGATGTACGAGGGCACGCCCTACGGCATCTACACCGAGGATGTGGAGCTCATAGAGTCGTACGGCGAGACCGGCAAAGAGTTCCTCACCCGCATCATGTACGGCTTCCTGTGCGATTGCGAGGAGGATCCGGAGGAGGACGACTGATCCCTCTCCAAACCCCTTCGAAACGATTTACTTCTATACCCCACCCGTGCGATTGCCGATCGTGGAGGACTACGGGCTCCGGACGACCCTTCAATATGCCGCCGGAGGGCAACACGGGCGGAATCGGATACATCCTCGGGTCGGAGAGCAGGCGCGCGGAGCGCCATCGGGATAGGTGCGTGATGCATCGGACCTTCATCGTCTTTTCATGATGTCCAGGATGTCAGAGAACCGTTCCATGGTCCCGGAGACGTCGTTGTCGAATGACCGCTCGAGCCTCCGTCCGATGCCGAGCAGCCCGGTGTCGGCGGTCTTGACGGAATCGCTGCAACGGATTGGCCGGACGCGGAATCGCGCACGGACCAAGGATGAACGGAAGACACGGGAACAGGAGAATCGATGGAGTCGGGGGAGGGAGTTGAACCCCCATAAACGGATCTGCAGTCCGCCCCATGGCCGCTGTGGTACCCCGACCTGTGACTCCCGATTGGTCGCTACTATAAAACGATGCCCCCTGTCCGAACGGCGCCCTCCGGATGCTGGCCTGCCCGATCATCGGCGGATGCGGCTCCGCACCATCAGACGGATGATATACGGCCTATCCGTTACAGCAGGCATGCACTGCAAGGACGTCTCCATGCGCGAGGTGGACATACCGCTCACGCGCGAGGCCATCACGGACCTGATGGACGGCTGGACGTCCTACAAGCGCACCGACTCCCTGGTCCTGAAGCACGGCGACGAGTACGCCGTGGTCCATCTCAACAAGGTCCCGGGCGAGGGCCTCTTCAGGGAGACGTCGCACAACGAGATCCTGTCCCTGCCGGAGGACACGGTGTTCGTGGAGGATCCGGAGATGGACGTCCTCAACACCCCTGCTATGGCCGCGCTGCAGACGAGGCATCCCGGGAAGACCGTAGTCGTCAGGGGGATGTTCTCCCACATCAGCTTCGTCCACGGTCTGGAGCCCCTGAGGCTGGTGGTCACCGACAGCATCCCGCCGACCCCCTGCAAGCTCGCGGTCCTGGTGCAGAGGGCGCTGGACTCCGGATTCGTGGACCTCCCGGTCGTCATGGAGACGAGGATCATCGACATGGCGGACCGCATCCCGGAGGTGCGGACGCCGGCTGTGATGTTCCCGTGCAGGGTGTCGCATCTGACCGCGGACATACCGTTCTATTTCCTCGACGACGCCCCGAAGGATCTGGATGAGCCCGTCACCCTGATCGGATGCCATCTGTCGGAGAGGATATTCCGGGAGCTCTACGGCAGGGACGTCCCTCTGCTGTCCGTCTGCCCGGCCGACTACATCCGTCCCGGCGAGAGGACGATCGTGAAGTGCTGCAAGGTCAAGGAGGGCCATGTCAGGATCTCCGAGGACGTGGTGCAGGTGCCGTGGGGCGCGACGGTCCCGGAGATAGTGGACGCGATAAACGACCTGTTCTCGGACCGCAGGGAGCGATCGCCGTCTCCTCTGCCTCTTCTCCGCGAGCTCGCCGCCGCGGTCGATGGCCCTGTACCCCTCCCTGACGTCGCCCGCCCTGCACAGCAGGTTCCCGAGGGCGTACCAGGAATCCGGGTCGTCGGGATCCATCTCCAGATGCAGCCTCATATGGGCTATGGCCTCGTCCAGCCTGCCCTCGTCGGCCAGCCTGGAGCTGTGGCTCCTGCCGTTGGACTCCTCGTCCGCGACCCGGATGGCCTCCAGGCGGGCCTTCTTCAGGATGACCTCGACGGAGTTCTCGGTGAGCCACGGCGATCTGGCGCGGACCAGCTCGGAGAACCTGGCGGCCTCGGCCTCGTCGATCTCGAAGCCGCGGCCTCTGAATATCCTGCGGGGGACGTCCACGGTGTTGCTGCCGAGGTGCACCGTCACGCATCCGGCCTGCGTCATCTCCCGAACCTGATCGTGCGGCCGCACTCGTCCCTGCGGGACTTCCCGAACTCGGAGAGCCCGGCGATGCGGTCCCTGGAGAACACGGGCCCGTCCCTGCAGACCCTGGCGTCGTTCATGACGCAGCATCCGCAGACCCCGGCGCCGCACTTCATGTAGCGCTCCAGGGACAGCTGGCAGTCCACGTCCAGCTCCTCGCACGCCCTGTACGTGAACCAGAGCATGACCTCTGGTCCGCATGCGAGGACGCAGTCGTAGCGCTTCTCCGCGAACATCTCCTTCATGAGCTGAACGGCGTTGCCGTGGAAGCCCTCCGACCCGTCGTCGGTCGCGATCCTCACCGCGGCGCTCCCGCGGGCCTCGTCGGCGAGGATGACGTCCCTGGACGAGCGGGCGGCGATGATCGCGTCCATGCCGGACGCCTTCACCGCGGGCATGACCGCAGCCGTGCCGACTCCTCCTCCTATTATGAGGAGCTCCCCGCGGTCCGCGGAGATGTCGAAGTCGTTCCCGAAGGGTCCGCGGATGCGCAGCGGGTCGCCCTCCCTCAGCTCGTGCAGCCTCCTGGTGGCCTCGCCGATGGCCTTGACGGTTATCCTCTTCTCCGTCGGGTCCGTGCACGACAGCGACATGGGGATCTCGTCGATGCCCGGGACCCATACCATGACGAACTGGCCCGGGCGGGCGGGAGCGTCCCAGTCGAACACGAGCGACCTGGTGTCGTAGCACTCTTGCACTACCCTCTTGATCCTGACGACATCGGTCATGCGCGACCCCCGTCATCGATGCGATGTCACTGTAGCCGTACTCGTCCATGAATGCCTGCAGCCCCCTGTTGATGGAATCGAACACCTCCGGGCCCTCCGTTCCGACGGCTGTGCCGACCTGGAACGCCGAGGCCCCTGCCATGATGTACTCCGCGGCATCCCTCCAGCCCGTTATGCCCCCGACCCCTATCAGCGGGATGTCGAGGACGGTCCTGAGGTCATATACCGCGCGGACGCCCACCGGCCTTATGCCGGCTCCGGACAGCCCGCCGAACCTGTTGCTCAGCACAGGTCTGGCGAATTCTGGCTGGATGACCATGGCCTTCAGCGTGTTTATGGCGACGACGGCGTCCCCGCCCGCATCCTGGACCGCTCTGCCGATATCCGCGAGGATGTGCGTGTTCGGGGTGAGCTTGGCCCACACGGGGATCCCGACGGCGTCCTTGACCGCCGATACGATCTCCCCGACCATGACGGGGTCCGTGCCGACCTCCATGCCGTAGCCCTTGGCGTGCGGACAGGAGAGGTTGAGCTCCACGGCGCATGCGCCGTAGTCCTCCATCCTTCCGGCGAGCTCGGAGAAGTCCCCGGGCCCGGCGCCGTAGACTGATCCGACGACCTTCCCGGCCTTAACCGCCGCTTCCATCTCCTCTGCGAACAGCTCGATCCCGGGGTTGGGGAGTCCCATGGCGTTGACGAGGCCCCCGGGGACCTCCGTGAAGCACGGGTTGGCATGGCCGGGATTCGGCTCCAGGCCGATCGATTTCGTGACCACTGCGCCGCAGCCGGATCCGAGCATGCGGACCAGGGACGGTCCCGTCTCGTCCATTATGCCCGATGCGACCATGCCCGGCTTATCGAGCTCTATCGACCCGACGGAGGTCCTCAGGGATGACATGCCCTTCTCCATACTGGACGCGTTTATAATCCTCGCGTGCGCGATATAAATACAGGCTGATGCTCTGGGCGGGGCATGGACTCCGACTCGGTCCGCTCGGACTTCCCGACCGTCCGCAGGGGAGACGGCATCTATCTGGACAGCGCATGCCAGGCCCTCCGGCCGGACAGCGTGATACGCGCGATCACCGAGTACTACGAGGAGTATCCCGGATGCGGAGGCCGCAGCGTCCACTCCATGGCGACCCGCGTCTCGGTCATGATGGACGAGGCGAGGGAGGCCCTGGCGCGCTTCTTCGGCACCGACGATCCCGAATGCTACGTATTCACCGGGAACACCACCGAGGGCCTGAACACGGCCGCCTACGGGCTCGGCCTGAAGAGGGGCGACGTCGTGGTGACCACCGACACCGAGCACAACTCCAACCACGTCCCCTGGCTGAGGCTCAGGGACGCCGTCGGCATAGAGAGGAGGATGTCCCGCTCTGGAGAGGACGGGACCTTCGACATCGAGTCCTTCAAGTCCTGCATGGACGGCAGGGTGAAGGTGGTGTCCGTCCAGCATGCGAGCAACGTCACCGGCGCCATCGTCCCCGTGAAGGAGGTGGCGGAGATCGCGCACGACCGCGGCGCGACCGTCGTCATCGACGGGGCGCAGGCCGCTCCGCACATGCCGGTCGACCTGGAGGACATCGGGGCGGACATCTACTGCCTCTCGGTCCACAAGATGCTGGGGCCGTCGGGCATGGGGGTCATGTACGGCAGGAGGGAGGTCCTGGAGAGGGTAGCTCCTCTTTCCATCGGCGGCGGGACCGTAGGGCTGACGACCTACGATTCGGCAGACCTGGCCCCTATACCGGACCGGTTCGAGGCCGGCCTGCACGACTATGCCGGGATCGCCGGTACGAAGGCCGCCCTGGAGTACCTGTCGGGGATAGGCATGGGCGAGGTGCAGCAGTGGGACCGCAGGCTCATGAGGCGTATCTTCTCCGATCTGGAGGACGTCCGCAACCTGAGGGTCGTCGGGCCGTCGGATCCCGATCTCAGAGGAAGCGTGTTCTCGTTCAACATCGACGGCCTGGGGGCCTACGACATCGGGATGATGCTGGACAGCATGGCGGGCGTGATGATCCGCTCCGGCATGCACTGCGTCCATTCGTTCTACAAGGACAGGGGGATCGAGGGCAGCGCCCGTGCATCCACCTATCTGTACAACAACGAGCGGGAGATCGACGTGTTCGCCGACACGGTCAGGAAGATCTCCGAGACCTTCGGGGACCGACGGGTCCTTCGCGACCTCCGTCTCAGCGCCCCATCCGAGGACGAACGATCCGCCGTACCTGGTGTACGCGAGCCCTTCGACCCCGTCGCTCGAGACCCTGACAATGTGGCCTCCGACCTCCGCGACGTACCCGCTGCCCGGCAGGAGCCTGCTCCCGTCCAGGACGATGCGGTCCGCAGAGGACGATTCGAATCTGTCCAGGACGGCCGCTATGGATCCGGCCAGGTCCTCGGCCATTCCCTCCTCTTCGGTCTCGTCCGCGCACGTCACCGCTCCGACGGCGGCCGCCAGCATGACCGCTCCGCACACGCAGAGGACGGAACGGGACAGGGTGAACTCCATCATGCCGATACCCTCAGTCCGAACATCCCGTCGATGACAGCGCATTCCGCCGTGACCGTGCGATCCCCGGACACCGAGACCGATCCCAGGACCCCCACGGGGATGTTGTCCAGGTACACTCTTCCGCGGAGCTCTCCTCCGATCAGCACCCTTATCGCATGGGGTTCGTCGCCGCCGATCTCCATGCTCTCGTTCCCCGATAGCGACACGTCCACGGAGACGACGGTGCCGAGGCCATCGTTCCAGGCCCTGCCCAGGGCGTCCTTCACGATCTCGGCCTGGAGCTCGGCCCCCGCGGTCTCCATGCCGTCGTCGACGGAGTCCATCAGGGACATGATCATCGGCGCCATGGCGCAGATCACCGCCATGGATACCGCGATCTTCACGGGCATGCTCAGCAGGCCCCTGTCGTCGCTCTTCAAAGGACCACCGTGATCTTGTATCTCGAGCTGTCCGTGTATCCCTCCTTGGTCACCAGGATGTCTATGAATCCGCATTTGGAATCGCCGGCATGCGATATCCTGAGCCCTTCGAACGATGCCCTCCCGTCAGGCCCGGTGGTGCTCCAGGCTGTCCCGCCGTCCGCCGATTTCACGTTCATGCCGCTGAGGATGACGGTGGCCCCCTCGAGCAGATCGCCGTCCTGATCGAACACGGTGATATCCACGGGGTCCAGGGCGCCGCCATCCCCGGCGGAGATCGTGCCGGTGTACTCCAGGGCGCCTATGGCATGGGGCGTCTCTATGCTCCCCATCCATCCCATGATGACGGCCGTCCCCATGGTCGCCACCAGTATCACAATCATCAGCTGGAGGGGCAGTCCTTCTATGCCGCCCTTCTCCCGGATGTCTTCGTCTACGCGCATGGCATTCGGAGCACGTCTCGGCGGGACGGGCTATAATGTGTCGCGCGGGAATCGGGGCTGACCGCACGGGTTTAGATGGTTAGACCCGCTCTTTCAGCGGGACCCTCGCCAGCACGGTGTGCTCCGCGCCCTTCGGGGACAGGACGCTCTTCATGACGAGGACCTCTCTGCACTCGAAGCTGCAGAATCCCGTCCTGGAGTGCCTCTCGAACAGCCCCCGGGCGTTCAGCCCGTCCCTGCAGCGGGCGACGGTCACGTGGGCCTTGAACGGCTTCGAATCGTGTCCGATCCCGGCGGCGGTCAGGGCCCCGTCAAGGTTCCTGGCGATGGCCCTCAGCAGCCCCGCGGGCTCGACACCCATCCAGACGACGGACGGTCTGCTCTCGTTGGGGAACGCTCCCGTGCCGGAGACCGACACCTCGAACGGCGAGAATCCGTCCACCGCTCTGCGGACGCATTCCGTGACACGTCCGACCTTCTTCTCGTCGATGTCCCCTATGAAGCTGAGCGTGATGTGCGTCTGGTCGGGCGGAACGGTCCTGGCCCCGGCCGCCTTCAGATCGCTTCTGAGCCCGTCCGCCGCCTCGGTGCGGGGAACGTGCACCGCGACGAAAACCCTGATCATCATCCGATCAGCTCCGGATGCTCCGACACTATGTGGTCGAGCAGCCCCTCGCAGCCGCGGAGTATGTCGGAGTACGCCTTCCCGAAGTCGAGGGTGTAGTAGGGATCGTCCACGATCCCGCCTCCGGCGTAGGACATGAGGAGGGCGATCTCGCACACGCGTCCCCCGGGACGGGTGCGGTTGATGAAATCCAGGTTCATGCGGTCCATGCAGACCATGTAGTCGTAGTCCACGAAGTCCGCCTTGACGAGCCTTCTGGACCTCTTGCCCTCGCACGATATGCCGTGCTCCCTCAGGACGGCCGCGGTGCGCGGGTCGGGAGGGTCACCGATATGCTCCCCGCTGGTGCCGGCGGATGCCACATCGAACCTGTCGGACAGGCCCCTCCTCTTCAGCAGATCCCTGAAAACGAACTCCGCCATGGGGCTGCGGCAGATATTGCCGTAGCAGACGAATAGCACACCGATCCTCTCCAGCATGGGCCATACGCATGGCGATTCCGTTCTTAGATTCTTCCCACCGCCCTGGCTGATGAAGTCCTGTCGAGGGACGATCGGGACAGTACCGGGGGGACGAGGTGTCGCATCGGAGCAGTTCATGCGAGCAGCGGAGAGGGCGGAGCCGATGTCTGATGGAGAGGAACAGGGAGTATTGCTGGAGCACGAGCCGTCCTTCCAATCGAAGCTGAACCGATGGGGTATGACCCCCTCATCAGGCGGCGATATGCGTATTTCTGGCTACGGGATTTTTAATCGAACCAAATCTGCTGTAAGATGTTCGAAGAGATTCGTGCTTGTTGTATGTACAGGAGTCTATCCGAACACCTGTTTTCATCCACGATGTGTCCATGTTGTGGCAAGCTTTTCATGATATCATTGTTCGAAGGACGGTCGGCCAGCACAATCCCATAAATACCAAGGAGGGGTACGGACCCTCATGGTAATGGAGAAGAACATCAACCGGCAGCCGAAGTACGTCCCGTCCAAACAGGACAAGGCCGTCAACGCCCTCCCCTTCGTCGCGCTGGTCGTGCTCGTCCTCGCCGGACTCGTCGTCTACTTCTGCTGATCGGCGATTCCGCTCAAACGGTCGGACTCCGGCCTGTTTCCTTTATTGTACTACGGCCGTAAGGCTATTCTCGACCGTATCATGCGCAGGGTGCAATGCGTTCCGCCGTCCTGCGGACCGCATAGAAGATAAGATGGGCGGGGCGGACCCCGCCCGTTCGATTCACTGCTTCTGCTGTGCGACCATGCGCTTGGCGGCGGCGTTGCCCTTGGCGGCGGCCTTGGAGATCCACTCCGCGGCCTTGGCGGGATCCTTCTCGGTCCCGACGCCGTCCTGATAGCAGCGTCCGACGATGAACATGGCATCGGCGTCGCCTTTCTCAGCGGACCTGAGGTAGGTCTGGAACGGGGACTCCTTCTCCTTGATCTCGACCCTCTTGCCGGTGGACCGCTCGACGATCTCCCTGGACATTATGTGGCCCATCTGGGCGGCACGGGTGTACCATTCGATCGCCTTGTCCATGTCCTTCTCGGTTCCGAGGCCGTTCTCGCAGCAGTATCCCGCGTAGTACAGGCAGACGGGGTCGTCGTTCTCGGCGCCCTTCACGAACCACCCGTAGGCGGCGACGGGATCCTTCGCTATGCCCTCGCCCTCCATGTAGCTGTAGGCGACATGGTACATCGACTTGGCGAAGCCGTTCTCCGCGAGGCGCTTGTGGATCTCGAAGGACTTCACGAGGCTCTTGGGGACCCCGCGTCCTCTGGCGTAGGCCTCTGCGACGGAGAACTGCGCCTTCATGTAGTTGTCCTCGGCGGCCCTGTTGAGCCATATGAAGGCCTGCTCGTCGCTCCTGGCGACGCCGCGTCCCAGAGCGTAGGCGTTGCCGACGTTGTAGCAGGCGATGTCGTTGCCGTGGGCGGCGGACATGAGGTAGTACCTCATGGCCATCTTGTTGTCCCTCTTGACGCCGGATCCGTTGGCGTAGTTGTCGCCAGTGACCAGCTGTGCGTACCCGTCGCCCATGTCGGCGGCCTTCTTGAACCAGACGGCGGAGAGCTGGGTGTTCTTCTTCACCTGCTTCCCGCGCGCATTGAGCTGGCCGAGCATGACCATGGCCTCGGTCTTGCCGAAGGAGGCAGCCTCCTCGAGGAGCTTGAGCCCGAGCTCGCGGTTCTTCTCGGTCCCGACGCCTCCGATGTGGCATCTGGCCAGACCGTAGGCGCCCATGACGGAACCTCTTCCCGCGGCCGCGCAGTACCAGGCGTATGCAGTCGGGCCGTCCTTCTCCACTCCGACGCCGTCCATGTAGCATCTGCCGAGCTGGTACATCCCGTCGGCGCTGCCGTAGTCGGCGAGTTCGCGGTAGATCGCGTAGGCCTTCTTGCGGTCCCGGTCGACGCCGTATCCGTACTCGTAGCACTGGCCCAGATCGGTCGCCGCGGGTTCGTAGCCCTCGCTAGCGAGCTCCTGGAGCTTCGATGCGCCCTCGATCCTGTCGCGGCTGGTGCCCATCCCCTCGAGGATGCACTTCGCCTTCATGCGGCGACCCTCGAGGTGTCCCGCCTCGGCGGCCGCGCTGTATGCGGCGAAAGCCCCGGCGGGATCGAACTCCGTTCCGACGGCGAGCTCCTTGAGCTTGCCCAGGACGAACATGGCGTCCGGGTCCTCGGGCCCCGCCTCGTTGGCGAAGTACTCGAAGACCGTGCTGTCGTTCGGCGTCTCGTGCGATTGGTAGTAGTCGGACAGCCATCCGTACGCCTCCGCGTTACCCTTGATCGCGGCGCGGAACATCCACATGCAGCCCACCGCAGGGTCAGCTGGAACGGACAGGCCGTAGGCCACGGCGTGGCCGACGATGAACTGCGCTCCGGGGTGACCCCCTTTGGCTGCGCGGATGTACCAACCGAAGGCGGCAGAATCGTCAGGCTCCACGCCGTTGCCGAGCGCGTAGCGCTGTCCAAGCTCGAAGCAGGACTGCACGACCCCCGCATCGGCCTCGGAAAACAACTCCTCTAAGGTTTCCATCGGGTCGTCCGCAACGGGATGACGATATAAAATACAGTGTCCGCCGGAACCGTGTTTGCACCGAAGCAATATCTGCAACGGCGTTAAGGAACCGTCGTCATACAACGGCACGGGATCGAGACGCCCGTCGGGGCAGGGGCCGGTCGGCCCCCATCCGAGGTCGCCGTCCTCCAGACTCCCCGCTCCTTCCGCGCTCCCTGTCGATGGCCCTGTTCCTGAAATAGATCAGGATGGCCACGAGCACAAGGGAGAAGTCGAGGATGTAGAACCCCAGGACGTAGTTGACATCGCCCCGGGCGAACTTGCTCAGCATCCCGCACACGTACGCGCACTCGATTATGACGTAGAACTGCAGGCTCACGCCCAGGGCGGTCCTCGCCTTCCATGCGCGTGCTATGTTGAACGGCCATGCGGCGGCGAATCCAAGGAGCATGAGGGCCTCCAGGATGTAGCCGATCGAAGTCAGGTCCGTGTCATCTCACCTTCACGAGACTGTACTCCGAGCTGCCGAAGCCGAGCTTCGAGGCATGCTCGAAGGTGCTCTGCCACCTGGTATTGGGATGGACGCATTTGAAGACGTCGTCGGGCTTCGATCCGCCGCTCGCGGTCCAGAGCGCCGATCCGGGCACCATGGGCTGCTGCTGCACCAGGTCGATGCACGCCATGTCCAGCGCCACGGGGTCCCTGGAGGCCAGTATGCCCACGTTCGGCACGACGGGGACGTCGTTCTCCCCGTGGCAGTCGCAGAACGGCGACACGTCGCATATCACGCTGATATGGAGGCACTCCTTCCCCTTCACGGCCGCCATCGCGTACTCCACGATCTTCGCGTTGAGCACGTCGGCGCTCTCGTCGTATAGCGATTCGATCGCATCGAACGGGCAGGTGCTGATGCATCTGCCGCATCCGACGCACTCCGCGGCGTCTATACGGGCCCTGCCGTCCTCGACCACGATGGCGGACTGGGCGCAGAACCCGGTGCACCGGCGGCATCCGCGGCAGCGGTCCGCTATCACGGCGGGGGTCCCGGCGGAGTGCATCTCCATCTTCCCTCTCCTGGAGCCGCATCCCATGGACAGGTTCTTGAGGGCGCCGCCGAAGCCCGCCTGCTCGTGGAGCTTGAAGTGGGACAGGGTGATCATTACGTCCGCATCGGCGACGGCGCGTCCGATCTTCGCGCTCCTGACGTACTCCCCGTCTATGGGCACCTCGACATCGTCGTCGCCTCTCAATCCGTCCGCGATGATGACCTGGCATCCGGTGGACAATGGAGAAAACCCGTTGGCGTACGCGGTGTCCAGGTGCTCGACGGCGTTCTTCCTGGTCCCGACGTACAGGGTGTTGCAGTCGGTCAGGAACGGCACACCTCCCTTCGCCCTGACCATATCCGCCACCGCCCTGGCGTAGTTGGGGCGGAGGAACGACAGGTTGCCGGATTCGCCGAAGTGCATCTTTATGGCCACAAACCTGCCGTCCATATCGATGCCCTCCAGTCCTGCGGCGCGCGCGACGCGCCGGAGTTTGGCGAGGAGGCTGTCGCCAATCTGGCATCTCATATCCGTGAAATAGACCTCCGAGGGGGTTGCGGGAGACATGCCGTCTCCGACAGGCGTGGCGGATAAATCACTTTCCGTCCGGCCTCCCGGTTCTGAGCGGCCCGCATGTGTCATCCTGGAGACGTGTCGGGCACGATGCAGACTCTGGCGTGACATCCGTGACGGAACGGCGGCCCGCATTTCAAATACAGAATGCCGATGGCACCACCGCGGACAATCCGCGGTGAAGGAAATGTACAGCATGAGCCCTTTCTCCGGCCCGCTTCTCAGCGATGAGGAGTCTATCAGGAAGTACAACGATGAGAACGAGTGGGGACTCCACATCGCCATCGACCTGGGGGAATGCGACCACGCGAAGATCTGCGACGGCGAGTACATCAAGCGGTTCGCCATCGACCTGGCCGACCACATATGCATGAAGAGGTACGGGGAGCCGATAGCCGTGAGGTTCGGCGCCGACCCCAAGGTCCAGGGCTACTCCTTGGTCCAGCTCATAGAGACCTCCTGCATCTCGGGGCACTTCGCCGAGGACACGGACAGGGCGTTCATCGACGTCTTCTCCTGCAAGGAGTTCCCTCCCGAGGCGACGGCCGAGTACTGCAGGGACTACTTCGGAGCGAAGAGGATGCAGTACGCCACGCTCTTCAGGGACATCTGATCCGCGGATCGCGGAACGTAAAAGAGAGCGGGGGCCGCGCCCCCGCGTTTCACTTCTTCTCCAGCTCGGAGATATGGGCCTTCAGGCACTTGATTTCCGATTTGAGGACGTCGATCTCCTCCTGGAGCCTCCAGACGGAGTCGGCCATGGGATCCGGCAGGGTGTTGTGCTCCAGGCAGTCGCGGGTGCATTTGATGCCCGCCTTCTTGACGATCCTCCCGGGCACGCCCACGACCGTGCAGTCGTCGGGCACGTTCTTGAGGACGACGGATCCCGCGCCGATCCTGACGTTGTTCCCTATGCATATGTCGCCCAGGACGGACGCGTTGCATCCGAACACCACGTTGTTCCCGACGGTCGGATGCCTCTTGCCCTTGCTGGTGGACACCCCGCCCAGGGTCACGCCCTGGTATATCATGACGTCGTCGCCGATGATCGCGGTCTCCCCGATAACCACTCCTGTGGCGTGATCGACGAAGAACCTCTTCCCGATGGTGGCTCCGGGATGTATGTCGCAGCCGGTGAGCTGGTGGGCCTTGTAGTTGATCTCCAGGGCCTCCTCCTTCCTGCCCTCCAGCCACAGCCTGTGGCTGAGCCTGTACATGCTGACGGCCTGGAGGCCGGTGTGGAATCTCCTGGCCTCCTCCTCGTCTATGATCGCGGGGTCCTTCTCCATCGCGGCCGCGAGGTCGTCCGGGTCTATGTCGAAGCGCGGCATCCCGTTCATTGGTCGTACTCCTCCTTGTCGCCCCTCTGGAAGTCGACGGACGGGCAGGGGCCGAAGCAGTCGCGGCAGTACACGCACAGGTCATCGTGTATGCGGACTTTCCCGTCCTCCATGTACAGGGCCCTGGGGTCGCATCTCGCCGCGCACAGCCCGCATCCAACGCACTGCTCCGCGCGGACGATCACCTGGAACGCATGGTCCACATGCGTCCTGGCGTCGTTCTCCACGTTGGCCTTGGCTATGATGGAGCCCTCGCGGTATATCGTCGTGAACCCGGCGCTTATGAACTCGCCGTCGGGATCCATTTCGGGAACCCAGCAGAGCGCGTGGCAGAACGGCAGGACGGCCTCCAGGTCTATCGGCCTGGACAGGGCCGCCTCTATGCTGTAGCCCATCGTGCACGGGCTGAATCCGTCCTGCACCTTAATCGTCAGCGGACCCTTCTCGGGCTCCTTCGTCTGCTTGGTAAGCTCCGACACCGGCTTCCCCGTCACCCTGCTCACCTCCTCTCTTATGGACTTGGGGGCGTTCTTCCATCTCCAGAGGCCGAACTCCTTCCATTCCGGGGGAAGGCCGCGGTCGCTCATGTACTTGTCGAGGTACCCGTCCCACTGCGCCCACCTGTCGCTCTCGCCGGCGATGAGGTCGAATTCCGCCAGGTCCGATGCGGGGCACATGAAGCAGCCTATCCTGTCCAGGCCGCGGGCGTACCAGACGTTGAAGGGCTCCTCCCTGAGGAACAGATAGAGCCACACGTGCATGGCGGACCAGTTCTGGATGGCCGATGCTCCGACCTGTCCGGGGGTCCACGGGTTCCTCCAGATCCTGGGCTTCGCGTTCCTGGCCTCGGACTCGTACTTCCTCTGGCCTATGAACGACAACACCCCGTCGGGGAAGTTCCTGGTTATGGCTCCGACGGTGGGGCCGAGCTTGTTGGTCTTGCAGCACCAGCGGTAGTCCTTGGCGGGCGGCCCGAAGTAGACCAGGTTGCCGAAGAACGCGTCCGCGGGAGCTTTCTCCTCCATGAGCTGGAGTCCGTGCCTCTCGCAGACGTCGCGGACGTGGGCCACGGTCTCGTTGAGCTCCAGGCCCGTGTCCACGAACAGGACGGGGAGCCTCCGTCCCGCGTCGAGTGTCAGCAGGAGGGTCGTGAGGCTGTCCTTCCCGCCCGAGAACGATACGATGGCCGGGAGGGGACTGTACTTCTCTATCGTGTTGTTGATGAACCCGACGGCCTCCGCCACGCGCTTCTCTATGACCGCGCGGTTGGCCTCTACCACGTCGTCCCAGGAGTGCGCCGTTCCGGACGGGGCGTGCTCCTCCGGCTTGTACCATCTGGTCTTGACGGCCACGCCCTTGTCGGCCGCCACCATCCCGGGGCCGTCCATGCGGGCCATGCCGGTGGCGACGAGCGTCCTGTCAGCGGTGACGATGAGGACTTCGTCGCCGTCCTTCAGATCCGGGGCGGCGTCGACGACGCCGGGGGCCATGAGGTTCTTGCTCTCCTGCACGAACCTGACCGCCCCGGGGTCGCAGACAACGTATCCCTTCGTGGCCGCCGCGGCGAGGCGGTACGCGCCCTGCATCCTGAGGATGAGCTTCCACCCCACACCCATGTCGTACCTGATCGAGGCGACCACCTCGCCGTCGACGACGACCTCGTCCATGCGATCCAGGGCCGGAGCCTTGCTGAGTATGGCCGCATGTCCCTCGGGCAGCAGAGCCAGGCCGGCCCCCTCGCCGTAGTCGGCATCGGCCAGGCGCCTTATCAGGTCCACATCGTGCGGGAATGCCGGACGGGAGTCGGCGGGAGGAGTGAGCACGATCTCGCGGGTCGCCGAGCCGCAGACCGGGCACTCCTTGGACTCCAGGATCGGGAGGTTGCATGTCCTGCACCATCTGAGATGGTTCTTTCCGAGACGTATAGCACCCATGATGCCATTCTCTAGCGTAGGGGGATATTTAAACAATGAGCGGAGGCCCGGCTTCCGCCAGAGGGAACTCTTCGATGTTTATCCTCGAAGGGACGGGATTGTCTGCAATGGAAGCGTCGGCCGATGGGACAGGATGCCTTCCCGTTCGGCACCTGTCCGAGTCGGAGGATAGTAATTCCCGGAGGGATGATAGGGAAATCCAGTTATCCTTTAGAGGAAAAAAAATCCGAAAAAGGTTATATGCGGACCCTGTGTCGCAGGTGCCGGTGTTTCATACAATGAACACGAAGACGATTGCAATAGCCGTCGTCGCGGTCGTAGTGATCGCGGCGATCGCTGGCGCGGCCGTGATGATGAGCAGCGACGACTCCGAGTCGGAGTACGACAGCGCCGCGTACAACATCATCAGCCGTGTCAACAGCGAGGGATCCGGCCTGTACATCAAGGTCGACCTCCTGAAGGACGGCGCCGACGTTCCCACCAGGGCCGACAACGGCGTTCCCTTCTTCACCTCCGACTACAAGTTCTCCGAGGCCAACAAGGCCGCGTGGGGCGGCCTCGTCATCGGAACTCCCGGTGCGACGTCCATCCAGCACACCCAGATCGCGTCCATCGCATCCGCCGTCGGTCTCGAGTTCAAGCAGCTGACCACCAGCACCTCCAAGAACGCCGACACGCTGTACTACGTCACCAACCTCAGCAACTTCGGCACCATCTCCGCCGACAACGACATCGACGGAGGCATCATCTGGGAGCCCCAGTACCAGAGGGTCGTCCAGGAGGACAAGAAGTACACCGAGCTCGCGCTCACCAACGACCTCTTCCCCGCTCACACCTGCTGCATCATCGCGGCCAACCACAACTGGGCCCAGGACCACTCCGACACAGTAGTCAAATTCCTCGCCGGATACATTGACGCGGTCAACTATGTCACCGGCGCCATCGCGGACAAGTCCGGTACCGACTACGCCTGGCTCGTGGAATACGCCCAGAGGACCGTGGCGGCAGGTCAGCTCTCCACGGCCGAGGTCGAGTCCGCGCTCGAGAACATCGATTATCTCTACGCCGACAACGCCAGCGGATCGCTGGACAAGCTGGTCGGGGACGTCGCGGACCTGTCCGTCTCGCTCAAGGACCTCGGATTCATCACGAACCCGAACTTCACCGATGAGAAGGCCAGCTCCTTCGCCGAGAAGTTCGTAGACGACACCTACCTCAAGAAGGCCGTCGCAGGCGAAGCGAGCAAGACCGGCGACGACAAGATCACCGTCGCGGTCATCTCTGGGGACATCCACCAGATCGCCATCCACGTGGCTTCCGAGAAGGGCTTCTTCAACAACTACGGGCTCAAGGTCGACATCGTCACCGGTTCCGCCGGCGGCGACATCGCGACCCTGCTCCTCAGCGGAGATGCTCAGGCCGGATTCCTCGGCGCGCCCCCTGCGACTATCAATACTATTAACCCCGGGCATATTACCTACTGATAATCAGGTGCGTAGCCCATGAAAATCAGGTATGACAAGCACAACAAATACCACAGGTTCGCGAGGACCTGCATCATCACGGCGATATCGCTCGTCGTGCTGATCATAGTGTGGTGGTTCGCCTCGCAGCTGGTGAAGAACATGTTGGACATCAACATGTCCTACCTGGCTTCGCCGTCCGATACGTTCGCTGCGCTTGTCGACCTGATCCAACACGGCGATCCGATGGAGCACCGCCCCCTGTCCGAATGGGTGTGGTCCAGCCTGTCCAAGTTCATCAAAGGGTTCGTGCTGGCCCTCGCGATCGCCCTCCCTCTCGGAGTCCTGATGGGCGCGTTCAAGACCGTCAGGGAGTTCTTCAACCCGTGGATCGAGATCCTCAGACCCATCGCGCCCATTGCATGGGCTCCCATCTTCGTCCTGATCTTCAAGGCGGACAACGGGTCTATACTCGTCGTCTTCATGGGCATCTTCTTCCCCCTGCTGACCAACATAATCTTCGGGGTGCAGAAGATCGACAAGGCTCTGGCGGACGCCGCGAAGACGCTCGGTGCCTCCGATGCCCAGATCTTCTCGAAGGTCCTGCTCCCTTCCACCGTCCCGTACATGATGAACGGGATCAAGGTCGGTCTCGGGGTGGGATGGATGTGCATAGTCGCCGCTGAGCTCTACAACACCACGTTGAGCGGCATAGGGTACTTCCTGAAGTTCATGATAGACAACAATTCGTACGACTATGCTTTCGCTGGAATCATAGTGATTGCGTTCCTGGGCCTGATTACCACTGGTCTGGCCGGCTACATATCCAATGTCGTCTCTAAGAGAATGGGGATTGATGTCTGATGTCCGAAGAAGGCAAGATAAAGATCGTGGGCGAGAGGTACGACAAGAAGGAGCGCGTCAGGGCTGACCGCACCGACGAGCTCTACAAGGACATCCCCGAAGGGGAGACCCTCATGAGCATAAAGGACCTCAGTGTAGTCTATCAGACTGACGATACGGAGGTCGTGGCCGTGGAGAACTTCTCGCTCGATGTGAAGAAGGGCGAGTTAATTTCGATAGTAGGGCCATCGGGATGCGGCAAGACCACGATATTGAGGTGCATCGCCGGGCTCCTGCAGCCGACCACAGGCAGGATCACCATCGGGGACAAGGAGTGCACATCGCCCGGATCCGACCGTGGCATGGTGTTCCAGGATTTCGCGCTGTTCCCCTGGAGGTCCGTCAAGCAGAACGTGGAGTTCGGCATGGAGATCGCAGGCGTTCCCAAGTCCGAGCGCGAGGAGCGTGCCATGAGGTATCTCAAGGCCGTCGGTCTCGAGAAGTTCGCCGATGCGCGCATCCATGAGCTCTCCGGAGGGATGAAGCAGCGCGTGGGGATCGCTCGCGCAATGGTGATGCATCCGGCGGTCATCCTCATGGATGAGCCCTTCGGTGCCCTGGACGCTCAGACGAGGAACATCATGCAGGAGCAGCTGACCCGCATACTCCAGCATAGCTCCAGGACCATCATATTCGTGACCCATTCAGTCGACGAGGCCTTGTTCCTCTCCGACAGGGTGGTGATACTGACAAAGAGGCCCTCGAGCATCTACAAGGTCATAGATGTCCCGTGGGACAGGCCCCGCGACAGGGCGGACGTCGATTTTGCCGCCATGAGGAAGAGGATTCTCACATATCTCGAGGCTCAGAACGTCATGGAGGACTGAGGTCCTCCCATCACGGTGCGGTCGCATCTGCGACCGCACCGCAGTTCATCCATCCGGTCGCCGGATGCTGATCGCATCCCAGGCTTCACGTCATAGGCGGCGGAAAGGGAGGGGAGTCCCCTCCCTGAACGGTTTCCTGCTCAGAACGTGAGCTTCAGCGTGTCGTACTTGTAGACCTTGCCCGGGCAGGAGAACTGGCAGCGGTAGCATGCCGTTCCGAGGCAGTTCTTGGTCTTGACGACGATCTGCTTGTCGGGCATGACGGTCAGGGCGTGCTCGGGGCACTCCTTCTCGCACTTCCTGCATCCGGTGCAGCCCTCCATGTATCCGGTGAGCTCGGTGCCGATGTCGTGCACGATGGTCAGCCCGCGCTCTCCCAGATCGGGGATGTCCCTCTTCACCATCTTGTGGATGTTCGGGAATCCCTTGGGCTTCGGGAGCTCCTGCAGGCCCGCCGCGACGTTGTTCCTGTTGTACATCTCCATGGGCATGCCCTCGTCGCAGAGGGCCAGCTCCTGGGTGTAGATCTGCGCGGAGGGCGTGTCCCCGGCGACCAGGCGGTGGTTGGCCCTGATGCCGGGGGCGGTGCCCTGGAGCTTGTCCCGGAGCTCGGGGGCC
>CAYUPU010000021.1:0-22814 GCA_964445265.1 uncultured Methanomassiliicoccales archaeon | reverse complement strand
CATGGTTCTCCATCAACGCAACCCGTCCTTGCAGGTCGCGCATTCCCGTGTATATCGGGGTGGTATATAAGGCTTTTGTTTCAGCCCCGTACACCTCGAAATCCACGAAGCGACTCGCCCAGATGAATCCTGGTTTTTCCAGGGTTCTCTGCTCATCGCGCAAACCCCCTTACCTAACACTCATATTTAAAATTTACTAATTAGCGGTTTTCATCGCAAAATCTTGACCGATACTGAATGACTCATGCTAGAGAGACACGGTTCCGGAACGGACCAGGCTCCCTTTCTTATAATATAATACAGTATATTATTCGATACGCCCAACCATAAGTTTATCTACGGTCCCCCAATGTCCATTCCCAGATATTGTGGAGGTGGCCCAGCCTGGCAAGGCGTCAGACTGCTAATCTGATGTTGCTAAGCAACCCGGGGGTTCGAATCCCCCTCTCCACGCCATTTTTACATCGATTAGGTCTTCGATCGCTCCTAATGATTACTCAAAACGTCGAAAGCGGAAAACCATGACCCCTACATGATGCTGAATGGAACCTACCCTAGTAACCGATGGATCGGAACAGAGAGCACGATATACTGGACATGCTGAAGCCCTAAGGAAAAAAGACGATGCGCCCCCACGCCTTCTGATCCAAACGCCTATGCCCGTGTTGCACCCTTATATGATTCAGCTGCCGATTGCGGACTTGGCGCGGTTATAGAGGGCATCTGCGGGATCCAGTGTAACCCAGCCTGGACCGATATCGATGGGCTTGAGATTCAGGTCCCGTCCGATTCCATCCACTTTACAATCGAAGACGGCACGGTCGGAGAGGCCCGTATAGAGCTTCAAGAGGTTCGTATAATTCCCTATCTCGAACATCCATCTCATGTAGCTGGTGGCATCCGTTATCCCGAACACTTCCAGCACCTCCTTCGGCATCCTTCTGATCTGGGATTCCAAATCGCCTTCGCCGGCCCCTTCGACACCTCCTGCAGAGATGAACTTTACCCAATTGTCCGCTATTGCGGGAGTGACATAGAACATGCCCGTGTAGGTCTTCTCGAGTTGGAGGTAGCGGGTTGAGCTACCGACGGCGATAGCCACGCAATCGTCACAGACCCTGCCATCATCGCCCTTGAATACCGCCAGCGGCTTGAACCCGTTCTCGACGGCCCATGCCTCCAGATCCCAGCCGTAGTTGCCGCACAGACCGTAGTACACCCCGAGGGAATCGACGAACGGCTGCATCTCGCGCACCTGGTCCTCCACATACGTGCGGAGATATTTTGGATCCCCGTGCAGGGCCAGATCGTTCGTGCGTATGACGACCGTGAACGAACGCTGATCTGCGACCAGATCCCCGTGCAGGAACTCCTTCTCACCCATGTGCTCGAAAGCCAGTCCCTTGGACTCCAGTTTCTTGCATATCATCTCGGAATGAGGGTTATCCAGCAAAACTATGCGACTGATTTCCCCGTCCTTCTCCAGGCTATACAGCATCTGGTCGTCGTTCATGGGGCATATGATTATCCCCAGCACACCTACGGTCATGAACCACCTCCGGATCCGAGACGGACCCTATCCATCAGATGTCACGTCGAATTGAAGATATAAAACGTTCGATACCTAACTAATTTGATACAAGCATACATCGGAGACGGCATAACCTAATCAGTGTGCACGGCATAACTGACGATAATGATTCGTGCGGATGACGCCCCCGTTCTGCTGGAGATCAAGAAGCTAGAGGTGCTGGCAACCAGATTCGGCATCGGATATCTACGCAGAACGCATTCGGACTCCATATGTCCCCTGCAATGCGAGGCCCTCCTCCTACTATCCAGGAACGGAGGCAGCATGGGACAGAAGGAACTGGAGTGCAGGATGGTCGTGCGCAAATCCACGCTGTCCAGCATCCTCGATACGATGGAGCGCAACGGCATGATCGAGCGGACGACACCGGACGAAGACCGTCGCAGAAGGACCGTGGTACTCACCGCCAAGGGTGGCGACGAATGTGAGAGAGCGTCCTCCGAGCTGCGCGACATGGAGTCGGTCGCGCTGGAGGGGGTATCCCCGGAGGACCTGGATGCGTTCTTTAGGGTGTCTGAACGCATGCGCACCAACATGCAGTGCTCTGATTACCGCGACGATACCTGCCCATCCGAGAAGGTTTAAATAGAGTATCCTGATAGCCGTGGCTCGATTACAATGGCACTTTGGCAGGGTGAATCCAAAAAGAAGCCCACTGGCGGCAGGCTTGTCGCCAGCCACGGGAAGAGGAAGTTCGAGATCGGCAGGGAGAAGCAGTTCACCAGACTTGGTGAGCAGACCCTGAAGCAGTATCGCGGAGCCGGCGGAAGTGTCAAGGTCGGAATGCTCAGCGCCAAGTACGCTAACGTTGTCGACAAGAAGACTAACACCGTGAAGAAAGTCAAGATCCTCACTGTGAAGTCCAATCCGTCCGACCCCAACTACGTTCAGCGCAACATTATGAACAAGGGCGCCACCATCTCCACCGAGATCGGAGACGCCATCATCACGTCCAGGCCCGGCCAGGACGGCGCCATCAACGCAGTGCTGCTTGAGTGATCACAAATCAATCCGGGTCCCACGAACTTCCAGGACCCGGTCGCCTTCCCTATATCCCTCATCTTCTCTCGATACTGTTAATACCGCTTCGGCGATAGCAGCGTCCATGGCATACGATCCGGATGTGGCGATCACACTCTGGCCCGAATACTTCGACATCAATCGCACAAGGGCCGAAGGGAGGAGACTCCCGAAGAGTCTCTGCGTCGCGAACCCGAGTCTCGACATCATCGCGAAAGGCGCCATGCTCCTCGACCTGGAATACGAAGTCAGCGAGGACATGTCCTACCCGCAGGCGCCCCGTGCCGGACACGGATGCGTCAAGGTCGAGAAGGGCAAGATGACCAAGACCGAAATCCTTCCGCGCATAGGCGAGATCCTCGTCAAGAACCAGAACAGGCGATCGCCGTGCTGACCCCGATGGATGCGCGCGTGTCCGATGCCAACGCCGAGGCCCTCGGTGTGAGCATCAGGGACCTTATGGGGAACGCGGGTGCCGCCGTCGCCAGGATCCTGCAGGATAGGTTCCCTGGGAAGAGGATGCTGTTCGTCTGCGGATCGGGTAACAACGGGGGCGATGGATTCGCAGCGGCGCTGAGGATGGAGCCGTCCGAAGTGCGGGTGGCCCTCCTCTGTGAACCGTCCGGGATACGCTCCGACGAATCCCGTTACTTCTACTCGCTGCTAGAATGCGATGTATCCGGATACGCCAGGAAATCCCTGGACGATGCGGATGTCGTAGTGGACTGCGCCCTCGGCACAGGCGCATCCGGCATCGCCCGCGGACCGTACAGGGCGTTCATAGAGGATGCCGCATCCTGCAAAAAGCCCATCGTCTCGGTCGATGTGCCGTCGGGCCTGGGCACTGCGATCGCGATGCGGCCCGATATCACGGTGACGTTCATGGACGCCAAGACGGGCATGGACAGCGGCAACAGCGGAGAGATCGTGATTGAGGACATCGGGATCCCTTACGAGGCGTACAGCACGGTGGGGCCGGGCGATATGCTCAGATACCCTGTGCCGTCGCCGTCCAGCCATAAGGGGCAGAACGGCCGGCTCATGGTGATCGCCGGAGGCCCGTACTTCGGGGCCCCGGCACTGGCTGCGGTCTCCGCTCTCCGCACGGGAACCGACATCGTCCGGGTCTTCTGCCCGGAGAGCGTCGCGGGCCTCGTATCCGCGTCGACCCCCGTCCTGATGGTGACGGGGTTGCCGGGCGACCGTCTGACACCGGACTCGGTGGATATGCTGCTGGATGAATCCGAGGGGTACGACGCCGTCCTCCTGGGCCCCGGGATCGGCACCTCGGAGGACACGCTAGAGGCCGCCAGGTGCTTCGCCTCCCGCTGCAACGTCCCCATGGTCGTCGATGCCGACGGACTCTCGGCCGTCCGGGACCTCCGCTTCAACGCCCCGGCCGTCCTCACCCCCCACAGAAGGGAGTTCGAGAGGCTGGGCGGCGGCAACCCCCAGGACGTGTCCCGCGCCATGAACGCCGTAGTGCTCCTCAAGGGGCCCTCTGACACCGTGACCGACGGAACGACCACCCGGTCGAACCGCACCGGCACGCCTGCGATGACCGGTGCCGGCACTGGCGATGTCCTCGCGGGATGCGTCGCAGGCCTCCTCTCGAAAGGGATGTCGCCGTTTGACGCCGCCTGTCTCGGTGCGTACATCTGCGGAAGGGCCGGAGAGGAGGCGTTCGCCGAGATGTCGTACGGCATGATCGCCACCGACGTCATCGATCGCATCCCGGCCGTCCTCAGGAAGTGCTTGAGGTGATGTCCGTCCAACCCGTGTACGGAGAGACGGCCCTCATGGCAGGGGACGCTCTCGTCATAGGGGACCTGCACATAGGCCTCGAATCCCATCTGCGCAGAAAAGGGTTCAACATCGTATCCCGTACAGAGGACATGCTCGAAAGGATCGAAGCCGCGGCGGAGGATGCCGACCGGCTGATCGTCCTGGGCGACGTGAAGGATTCCGTGCCCGGATCCACCAAGCAGGAGTACGCGGAGATACCCGTGTTCTTCGACAGCCTCTGCGACCTGTTCGACGAGGTGTATGTGGTACGCGGCAACCACGATACGGAGATCGAGGAGTTCCTTCCGGGACGCGTTGTCATAGCGCCCGCTGCAGGCATGGTCCTGGACGGCACCGGATTCGTCCACGGCCACACCTGGCCATCGGCCGAGGTCATGGCCTGCGGGACGCTGGTCATGGCCCACGACCATCCATCCGTGATGTTCAGGGACGGTGTGGGGAGACGGACCACGGAACCGTGCTGGTTGAGGGGGAGGTTCAAGGAGGCCTGCTCCGAAAGGTACCCCGTTCTGCCGCAGGAGCTCATAGTCGTACCCGCGTTCAACAGGATGCTGGGTGGATCGCCGGTCAACGTGTCAGGGGAGGAGCTCCTCGGGCCCGTGCTCAACAGCGGGCTGGTCGATCTGGACGAGGCCCGGATCTACCTGCTAGACGGAGTGGATCTGGGGCGGCGGGCGGACCTGATGGTGGATATGGAGAGACCGCCGAGAAGACGGGCGCGCGGGACCGCTCCGGGACATGCCGGGCGCGAACGATTTTTGTTGCAACTAAATTAATTTAAGATATCCTAATATTTAAATAGGATTCAGGAATGCCTAACTCTACATGTCAGATGTTGCAGTTGTCTACTGGAGCGACACGGGTAACACCGAAGCCATGGCGAAGCTCATCGTCGAAGGCGTCGAATCCGCCGGAAAGACCGCGGACCTCATCCAGGCGGCCGACTTCTCGACCGACCAGATTGGTAACTACTCCGCCATAGCGTTCGGATGCCCTGCGATGGGCGACGAGATCCTCGAAGAGGATGTCTTCGAGCCCATGTTCGCCTCCGTCGAGAAGTCCCTCGGAAACACGAAGGTCGCCCTGTTTGGATCCTACGGATGGGGGGACGGACAATGGATGAGGGACTGGGTCGACAGGGCCAAGGCGGACGGGATAAATCTCGTCCAGGACCTCATGGCCAACGAGTACCCCGACGATGATGCGTCCCAGCAGTGCAGGGACCTTGGCGCGAAGCTCGCCTCCTGAAGGGCCTCGGAACCTCGAGTCATCTTCAGCCCGGCTAGGAAAAAGAACCATGGTATCCGGCCGGGCGCCTCCGTCATCCGTCATTTCCTGCTCAGTAGCTCCGGATACAGCTCCGGACGCCTCTTATCCAGAAAGTACACGTCCCTCATGGACTGACTGTGGCCGCCGCGTATCCGATCCATCTGCTCCGGACCCAGGTCCGCGAACAGCAGAGCACTGCCGGCGGTGCGTCCCAGATCCATGCCGCGGACATCGTATGCGCACGCGCCTCCACCCAGGACCGCCCCACGCCCGTTGTCCCCGGATGCGTTGCATGCGGCCACGAAGATCGTATTGTCGTACGCCCTGGCCGGAAGAACCCTGTCCCACGATGACTGCCGCCTGTCCCCTCCGAGCCCGGATGCGAACGGCATCAGGACGAGATCCGCTCCTTCCAAGGCGAATGCCCCGCAGACCTCCGGGAAGTGCGCCTCCCAGCATATCGATATACCGACGACGGCCCGTTTCAGGCGGATGACGGGGAGCTCCTCGCCCGGCGTCATCACCCCTGCCTCCATCTCACCCAGATGGGTCTTGCGGTACACACCTGCGATGTCGCCGTCCTCGGCCACGGCCTGTGCTATGCACCCGTGCTCGTCCACATACCCGAAGCATATCGTCAGGCCCGATGCGGACCGCTCCAGCACGGCGCGCACGGCCGGATGGGACGCATCCATCGCCAGATCGCGGCTGGCCGGCATGGAGTATCCGGTCAGCGAGAGCTCCGGGAAGCACACCAGGTCCGCCCCGCCGTCCTGAGCTGTATCGCAGCGATCGAGAATCCTTCCAAGATTGCCGTCGATGTCTCCGACCGTCGAAGGCATCGGCACCATGCATATCCTCATCGGCATCATCGGCGGATCCTCCTGGCCGGGTTCCCCGCCCATACCTCTCCCGGAGGTATATCGCGGGTGACCACGGCGCCCGCTCCCACGATGGCTCCGTCCCCTACGGTCCGTCCGGGAAGGACGACGGCCGCGGCACCGATCCAGACGTCCCGTCCGATGGACACCGGGAGCGACACCGTCCTCACGGAGCGCCTGTCCTCGACCGGAAAGTCGTGAGATGATGTTGCGATGACCGTCCCAGGCGCGATCATGGAATGGTCCCCTACGGAGATCGCCGCGGTATCCTGGAAGATGCACCCGCTGTTCACCATGACCGCGCGACCCAGGCGGATATTGGTGCCCACATCGCATCTGAAGGTCGGTCTCACGACGGTTCCCGGGTCGAGATCACATCCGAAGAGCTCCGACAGTACCGCGCGGCGGTCGCATCCGCCGGCATTGAAGCGGTCGCACAGAATGGTCGCCCTCTCGATGGCGTCGTACAGCTCGCGGATGTCGGGATCGGCGGAGGATGTCGGAGTCCCCGAACGGGCCCGGTCTATGAAACCCATGCGAGAGGATGGAGAAACGGGTGGAAAACGTTTGGGGGAGGAGGGCGGACCCTCCTGGATCGTCGGGATCGCTCCCCGCTCTCCACTCTCCTCTTCGCGGCCTCGAACTCCTCGTCCTCCTCTGGAGGGGCGGGCTTGAATATGATGCCGACGAAGACCAGCAGAAGGAGAATGATTCCGCCTGCTATGAAGGAGAAGTCTACGCTATCCGCGAACGCTGATACGATGTCGCCTATGCTTCCCTCGAACCGGCCCTCGCCTATGAAGTTCAGGACCCCCGTGTCGATCTTGCCGCCGTTCAGATCCAGCAGCGCATCGTACGTGCCGGCATCCAGCCTGTCCCTCAGCTCCCCTCCGATCCTGGCGTTGATGATCATGGAGAACACGGCCGTACCCATGGTGCTGCCTATGGACCTGAGGAGGTTGACGGACGATGTGGTCATGCCTATCTCGGACGGCTTTGAACTGTTCTGCACCGCGGTCATGACCACCGCCATCATGCATCCCAGGCCCAGTCCGAGTATGAATATGCCCTCGATATAGCGCCACATGTACGTGTCGCGGGCCGTTCTGGCATATACCATGGCGGAATCTACCTCCATCCCCGACAGGATGTAGAGGCCGATGAAGCACAGTATCGGACCCGCGACCAGCCATGCCCTGTACCCTGTCCGATCCACAAGAGCACCCGACGCCATGGAAGTTATCATCATACCCGCGATCATCGCCAGGGACCATATCCCTGCGTCGAGGGTGCTCAGGCCCATGACGGAGATGACGAACAGGTTCGTATACATCATCGCCCCGATCATGCCTATACCGAACACGAGCATGAACACGCCCGCCATGATCACGGTGCGGTTGTGTACCAGATGAGGAGCCAGTATGGGCTCCGCCGCCTTATGCTCCTGCCTGACGAACAGCACGAGGAGGAGGACTGCCGCCGCGACCATCGCGACGGAGGTCGCGCTGATCCAGTCGAATCTGCTGCCTCCGAACTCTATCAGCAGGATGAGGTCCGCGAGGAACACGGACAGCAGGACGATTCCGCCCAGATCCACGTGCTTCTCGCTGTCGTCCACGGGTGTCGGGAACTTCTTCAACGTCAGTATGCAGGCGATGGCGGCCAGCGGGACGTTGATGTAGAAGCACCAGTGCCAGGAGGCCGCACCCTCGATGTATCCGCCCAGAAGAGGTCCGATGCCGCTGCCAACCCCGAATATGGCACCAAGAATGCCCTGCATCCTCGCCCTCTCGCGAGGGGAGTACAGGTCCGCCACGGCGGCCGTCGCCACCGGGATCAGTACCCCTCCACCGAGACCCTGCACCGCGCGGCACACGATGAAGAACTCCATGCTCTCCGATAAACCGGCCAGGACGGATCCTGATGTGAAGAGCCCGAGTCCTATCAGGAACAGGGGCTTCCTGCCGTAGATGTCCGACAGCTTCCCCGATATGGGGATCATGATGGTCTCGCACAGCATATAGGCCGTGGCCATCCATGAATAGAGACTGAGGCCGCCAAGATCCTCCGCCACTATGGTCCCGATGGTTCCGACGATCGTGCCGTCGAAGCACGCCGCCAGCATGGCCACGCACAACCCGATCATGATCAGGTTGCGGGTCCTCGGGTCGATGTTCTTGTATGTTATCTGCTCAACCGTTGTCGTTCCCCCGTGGAGTTATCTAACGGAACGTGATGAAAATAGCATCATATATGAAAATTGGGGAGACAACAAAAGTGAATACAGAATGTATATGAATCGCGCATAAGAACGCCTGATAATAGAGGATAAGGGCCTTCGGTCCCCTGCATACATATGAAAAATAACAGTTGTATAATCAACTATTATCCTGAGTGTACTTCAGAAGAACCTCATCGATGTGCACATCGATCTTCTTCATCAGACGGGTGAACTCGTCGAGCTCATCCTGCGAGAACACGCCCATCACGGTAGTGCCCGTCAGATCGAACATCATGTCCGCCATGGCCATGAGGTCCCTCCCCGAATCCGTGAGGCCGAGGCTGTGGACCTTTCCCTCGCTGCTGTTGCGAACGAAGCCCATGTCTATGAGCTCGCGCACACCTATGGAGATGTACGACTTGTCGAACGGGACCATAGTCCCGAGCTCCTTCTGGGATATGCCGTCGCAGGAGCCTATCCCCTTGACCAGCATCAGATGGTACGGCTTGATGCGGGTGTCCTTGAAGTACTTAGATACCACGGCGCGGCTGACAGCGATCATCTTCCTCGGAAGGACCATCATCAGATCCGCCAGCTCCTTGCGCTTGGCATCGTCCGCATTCATGCAACCGCCTCGCCGTAAGCCATCCGACGCGACGATATGAATCCATCGGATGCACGCTGAGGCCCCGCTCCGGCCGCTGGCGCGCGGATGCGCGCGTGTAAAAGACGCCCGCCCGACAAATTATATGAACGAAGTCGGGGATGGGCGAGACAGTAAGAGGTGTACATCACATGGCATTGGAACTATACCATGACGAGGATGTGGACATCCACGTGCTCGACGGAAAGAAGGTCAGCGTTCTCGGATACGGCGCGCAGGGCAGGGCCCAGGCACTGTGCTTCCACGACTCCGGCATCGATGTGACCGTCGGAGCCAGAAAGGACGGAAAGTCCTGGAACAAGGCCAAGGAGGACGGCCTGAAGGTCCAGGAGTTCGCCGACGCCGTCAAAGGCGCCGATGTCGTCATGATGCTGCTCCCCGATGAGATCCAGCCCGAGATCTACGCGAAGTACGTCGAGCCCAACCTCAAGGCCGGCGCAGCACTCGAGTTCGCCCACGGGTTCAACATCACCTACAAGCTCATCCAGCCCCCCGAGAACGTCGATGTCATCATGATGGCTCCCAAGGCCCCCGGCGACAAGGAGAGGGACGAGTTCGTCGCAGGATTCGGCGTCCCCGCCCTCATCTGCGTCCACCAGGACGTCACCGGCAACGCCAGGAAGATTGCCCTGGCCCTCGCCAAGGGCCTAGGCTCCACCCGCGCCGGCGTCTTCGAGACCACGTTCGACAACGAGACCTACACCGACCTGTTCGGCGAGCAGGCCGTCCTGTGCGGAGGCATGACCGCCATGATCAAGGCCGGATTCAAGACCCTGACCGATGCGGGCTACCCTCCCGAGATGGCGTACTTCGAGGTTTTCCACGAGACCAAGCTCATCGACGACCTGCTCTACCAGGGCGGCTTCGAGCTCATGTGGCACGTCGTGTCCAACACCGCCGAGTACGGCGGACTGACCAGGCGCGATAGGGTCATCACCGCCGAGTCCGCGAAGGGCATGGAATCCATCCTCAGCGACATCCACGACGGCACCTTCAAGAACGAATTCAGGGCGGAGTACGAGAACGGCCTCGCCAACCTCCACCAGATGGAATCCGACGAGAAGAAGCTGCAGCTCGAGATCACCGGAAAGGAGATCAGGCGGCTCTTCGAGAGGAAGAACTGAAACCCTTCAGGGGGCCTGCGGCGCAATGAGCGGCCTGAGCATCAGGACCAGGGCGGGCGTGTTCCGCGCCGAGCTCGACGGTTCCGACATCTCCAACGCCGTATGGCTCTCCCTTCCCCTCGAGCTGTCCACCAATATGCTCGGGGGGATGGCCTACTGCGAGTGCCCCGTCGACGCCGTGCTCCCCAAGGAGGGGAGGACAGTCGAACTCGACAGGGGCGACATAGCGTACTGGCCCGGACCTGGTGCGCTGTGCTTCTTCTTCGGCCCGACACCGCTGAGCGGCGAGAACGGCAGACCCGTGTCACCCTATCCCGTCATCAGGATAGGGAGGATCCTGGACGAGTACTCGGCCATGGCGGACATGGGCGACCGCCAGAGAATCGTCCTGGAATACGGTTTCCGATCGGGGCCGTGCATGGAAGCGGGACCCCGGAGGGCCCCGCCGGCATCATCGGTTCCCGACCAGCTCCGCACCCGAGAACGACATCGTCGGAACGGTCATCACGCCCGTCTGGACGGAATCCCTGCCGATGTGCTCGATGCACTTCAGCGCGTCGAGCATGTTGCCCATCAGGAGCGCGTTGTTCACTATGCCCGCGACCTCACCGCGCCTGATCAGATATCCGCAGCGGACATTGAGGCCGAAGCTCCCGGACAGCTCGTCGGCCTCCGGGTTGGCGAACCTCTCGACCAGGATCCCGTTGTCGGTCTCCCCGATGATGCCGTCCCTGTCGAGACGACCCGGCGATACGGCGAGGTTCAGAGGCTTCACCGACGGCGTCCTCTCGAACGCTCCCATGGCCTCCTCGCTGGATCTGCGCATGCCGTTGCCCGTGCTCTCTCCGCAGAAGGAATCCCGGAGGAACGACCTCAGCACGCCGCCCTCGATCACGCTCCTGCGCTCTGTCGGAGCACCCTCATCGTCGAATGCGCAGGACAGCGGCGCGGGAACGGTCGGGTCGTCGACCATCGTCAGAACAGGTGATGCGACCTCCTGTCCGAGCGAGTCCTTCCACATGCTCCTTCCGAACTTCACATTCTCACCGTTCACAGCGGCTCCGACCGATGTGAGCATCATCTCCCCCAGCTGACCGGGCGGAAGGATCATGGAAAGGCCCTCGTGCCCCTCGAACCCGTGCGCGGAGGCGGAATCCCTCGCCTGTCTGGCCAGAGATGCCCCAATCTCCTCCATCGGGATATTCAGGTGGGTCCCGTGGAACTTCTCGGCGCCCTCCCCGGGATGCTCGCCCCTGAACATCGAGGTGAAGTGTCCGTAGACCAACGTGCTCCTGTGCACGGAATCCACTCCGTTGGAGTTCATGACGTGGTACTCGTTGGAGGATACGCGTATCTGCGCCCGCGGGATCTCCACATCGCAGGAGTCTATGAGCCTTCCGGCCAGCTCCCTGAGCTGGTCCGGAGTCACATCCTCCACCCTCCGATCCCATACATCGGGGCATTTGATTCTGGCCCGACCCGGCTGCGCGAAGAGCATCTCCTCGCCGACAGGCGAATACCTCAGAACAGCCTCTGCCATCCTGACGCATTCCGCGACAGACATGCCGCCGTTCAGGACGGCCGATGCCTTCCCCTGACGGCCGCCGTCGGCTATCCTGACCATGAGCCCCGATTCGCGCTTGGTCTCGATGTTGCTGATCCTCGTGCCGTCGACATACACCGTATGGATGACGGAATCCGAGGCATAGGCCTCGGCCTGCGCATACCCGTCAGCTGCGGACAGCGCCTTCTCGACATAGCTGCCTATCACTGTCCTCCCCCCACGATCATGCGGGCGCGCATGTACGGACCTCCGGTGGATACCCTCACCCAGTCCTCTATGCCCTTGCCGCACATCCCGCCGTCGAGGACGACCTCCTTGGACAGGGCGTCCACGGACGAAAGTATGTCCACCGACCTGCCGGTCAGCGTGAATGAGCGGAGAGGCTTGACGATCTCCCCGTTCCGGATCAGGAATCCGCGGAGGCATTTGGCCTCGAAGCACCCGCCGACAGGATCCTCCATGCCGTTCAGCATCTTGTCGCACAGGATGCCGTCCCTCGTATCTGCGACCAACTCGTCCCTGTCCCATTCACCGGGACCGAAGAACGTATTGGTCATTCTGACCCACGTCCTCTTCCCGGCGCTCTCCGCCCTGCCGTTGCCTGTGGGGCGGGCACCCAGGCGGGATGCCGTCTCCAGGCTGTGCATGTATCCCCGGTACACCCCGTGATCGATTATCGTGACCTTGGACGACGGCGTCCCCTCATCATCGAATGGTATGGATCCATGGGCCCCGTCTAGCGTGCCGTCGTCGTACATGGTGATCAGATCGGATGCGACCCTCCTGCACACGGCCCCGGTGAGGAATGAGCGCCCCTTCGTTATCTCGTCCCCCTCGGAGGCGTGGCCCATAGCCTCGTGGGCAAGGAGCCCGGAGACCATCGGATCCGATATCACGGAGAGGTTCCCCGACGGCGCCCTCTCTGCCGCGAGAGTTGCCGCCGCCTCTCCAGCGGCGGTCCTCCCTATCGCCTCGAGGTCGGCATCCCTCACGACCTCGAACCCCTTCGAGCTGTCGGGTCCGTCATAGTACTGCTCCATCCTCTGGCCGTCCGATGCTACGGACATGGCGCGGCAGATGGTGCGCACCTCCTCCCAGCTCAGATCCGAACCGGCGGAGTTGACCAGCGAGTTCGTCTTGATCTCCTCCGAATACGCGCCGGACCTGTTGATTATGCAATCGTCAACGGCCTGCGCGTCATCCAGATCGATGGCAGCCTGGATCTTCTCAGACATGTCGACGGAATCCGGATGGATCCTCACCCTGGCCCTGTGGTCCCCGGTCTCCACGGCCGGCTCCAGCTCCAGCATCCCCGGGGAGTCCCCTTTCGCGTTCGCGACCGCCTCCGTCGCCGCACGGAGGACCGCGTCCCTGTCGAAGGATGTCGTCGTCCCGTATCCCCAGCGTCCGCCGCTCCATGCCCTCAGGCAGACCCCTCCGGAGCTGCGCTGGACCAGCTGCCTGAGCTGGCCGTTGATCGTGCTCACGCCCGCCACCCTAACGGTCTGCGAACGGGCATCGGCGAACTCCGCACCGAGATCCCTCATCCTCTCCACCGCGGCATGGAGCTCGTCCTGGGCCTGGTCCGCCCTCAACACGACGGCCTCCATCGGACCACCGTGAAGGAATGGTCGAACGATGTGAGGAGCTCGCACCCGCTCTCCGTGATGAGGACTGTGTCCTCTATCCTTATCCCTCCGACCCCGGGAATATACACTCCGGGCTCGGCGGAGACCACGTTCCCGGCCTGCAGCACATGCTCGGACCTGGGCGACACGGAGATGTGCTGATGCACGTCCTGTCCTATTCCGTGGCCGAACGAGTGTATGAATCTGCCCTTGAACTCCGAATCATCGATGACCTTCCTGGCGGCGAGATCGGCCGCCCTGGCCTCCGCCCCGGCCCTGTACTCGGCGATGCCGGCCTGCTGCGCCTCCAGGACAACCTCGTAGGCCCTCTCCATGATCTCCGGCGGCCTCCCAAGGAATACCGTCCGGGTCATATCGGAACAGTACCGGTCGTACTTGGTTCCGAAGTCGAACAGCGCTGCATCCCCGCTCGCGAGGCGGTATTCGCACGGCATGTGATGCGGCTGCGAGGACCAGGGGCCGAAAGCGGCTATGGTATCGAACGCGTTCCCTGTGCCCCCGAGCTCCCTCATCCTCGAATCCATCCTGGCGGCGACCTCCTTCTCGGAGACCCCCTCCGACAGCATATCCGGGATCTCTCCCGCCACCTGCGATGATATCGCGCACGCCCTCCGGGTGGCCTCTATCTCCTTCTCATCCTTCACGGAGACCGTGCTCCCGATGGCATCGGATGCGTTCACGATCTCCACCTCCGCGGTCTTCCTGACGTACTCCGCGACCGCGTACGTTACGCAGTTGACATTGAAGCCGACCCTGGTGCACCCCTTCAGCGCATCCCGTATGAACTGGTCGCGCTCCTTGCGGTCATGGTACACATGGATGTTGCCCTTGCCCTCGCGAGCGCCCTCCTCCTCGAGGATGCTGACTATGACATCCAGCCCGTTAGGTCCTGCGATGGCGAAGCTGCCCTCGAACGTGCCCGATCTCTGCTCGGTCAGATACCAGAATGTGGAATCGAGGAAGGGCTCGCCGTCGTTCGCGATGACGACGGCGTCCATGCCCTCGGCGTTCTCCAGAAGCCTCTCGGCCCTGCTTCTCTGCATGCCCTCCGTATCGGAGGAGACGTAGTTAAGTTGTATCTAGACCGGCCGTCAGATGCCGATCCACTCGTTGCCCACCACCCTCTTCAGAGCGGATATCGACGACAGGGACGCCAGATACGAGGTCTTCGGGTTGTCCGGCGAGGGTACGTTGTACGTGTGGCAAGACATCTCCCCGAACTCACCCTTGATCCTGAGCTCATGGGAATTGCTGTGGCTCACCGGATCCAGGACGATCTTCACCTTGGTCCTGTCGAACCCCACCCCTAGCAGGGCCACGGTGGCCGCGACGTTCACGTTCTTGGGGAACAGCCTGACTGCGTCCCTGGCCGATCCGGTGAATATGATCGTCGGCTCCTTGACCTTGGACACGTCTATGCCGTGATCTATGATGTAGGGAACGCCCTCGAGGCTCTTCGGGCCCATGGTGGTTATGATCTCGACTTCGTCCAGCCTGCCGACGGCGGACGAGCGGAGGCCATCCGTCCCGCATATCGCTCCGGACGGGATGAAGATCTTGGCCTCGGACGTGCGCGCCCTGTCCCTCACCATCGCACGGAAGTCGTCGTCGACGAGCGCGCCGACGGACATTATCATTATATCGACGCCGCGGGCGACGATCTTGGGCGCTATGTCGCGGGCGGCGGACTGGGATGCTGCCTCTATCACGAGGTCGCAATGGTACAGCTCCTCCTCAACGTTCTCGACGACGATTGCCTTCTTCAGCTGATCCGCGAGCTCTTCGGCCTTCTCACGCCTGCGGTCCATAAGGTAGATCCTCTTCACTTCGGTCATCTCGTCGGCGGCACGGGCCAGTTTCGTCCCGATGGAACCGCAGCCCACGATCGTTATGCGCATGATGCGGCTGACGGCCGGAAGGCGTATTAATGATTGTGTCCGAAATGATCAGCATCCTACGGATGATGAATCGTATCCGGGATTGTACTACGTATTCCGAACATCCTACTGCTGTAATCGTAGCACTGGGGGGTGCCGGAACTCCTCCTCGATCGCTCCGATACGGATCTAAGATCCTCGTCCGGTGTACCGATCCGCATCAGATTGTACATGTAGGCCAGCATCCCAGCACCTTTGATGATACGAACGCCAGGATGGTCGGACCGAAACGGATGTCCCTCACGCCCAGCGAGAGGAGGCTGAGCAGGACGCGTACCGCCTTCTGCTCGTACCACGACAGCACTATGGTTAAAGGAGGATCGTTGAGCCGCATCCGAGGGCGTCGGCCCCCCCCCCCTGTGCAGCCTCTTCCGCCGCCGGTCTGCTCGCGTTAGAAGCAGAACATCCCCGTCTCCGACATCCGGATCACATGAGCCGTATGCTCGCATTAGACACAGCGCCAGTAGAGAAAGCCGACGCGGCTGGACGGCGTGATCCGCAGGACATCGGCGCGGGCCGTGGATCCTCGACCATGCCTTGGCGCACTCGACCGCCTCGGACCACTCCTCCATGCGGCGGTCGCGGTCGTCCTGATCCATGTACGGCACGAACTCGCGATCGAGGCCCCACAGCCCGGCCAGATCCTCCGTGCCGCTCCAGAGCCCCGTTGTGATGCCCGCCTCTAATGCCGCTCCGAGAGCCGTGGACTCTATGACCTTCGGACGGGCCACGCGTACACCGGATATGTCGGCTAGGAACTTGCATAGGAAATTGTTGGCGCTTGCCCCTCCGTCGACGCGGATCTCCGCGGTGCGCTTCCCGGAATCGGCACCCATGGCGCGGATGACCTCGCAGGCCTGAAACGCGATGGACTCCAGCGCCGCACGGGCCAGATGGCACCGGTTCGTACCTCTGGTAAGCCCTAGTATCATCCCTCTGGCGCCCTGGTCCCAATGAGGCGCTCCGAGGCCCGTGAAGGCAGGAACGATCGTGCATCCGCCGGCGTCCGGGACGCTCTCGGCCATCTCCTCCGTCTCCTTAGCCTCCTCCACTATCTGGAGCTCGTCCCTCAGCCACTGGACGGCGGCACCGGCGATGTATATCGAGCCCTCTATCGCATAGGAGGTCCTGCCGCCGGCGGTCCTCGCCACCGTGGTGAGCAGACCGTTCCTGGAAAGTCTGGGCTCATCTCCGATGTTCATCAGGAGGAATCCGCCCGTTCCGAATGTTATCTTGACGTCCCCCTCTCTGAGGCACTGCTGTCCGAGCAGAGCAGCCTGCTGATCGCCCATGGATGCCGCTATCGGCGCCTCGAAGCCCACTGCCACCGGATCGGTGGATCCGAACACGTGCCCGGTGGGACACGGCACAGGGAGGATGCTCTCCGGCACACCGAGGAGATCCAGCATATCGCGGCTCCATTCCAGCCTTCTGATGTCGAACAGCATCGTGCGGGATGCGTTGGTGTGATCCGTGGCATGGACCCTGCCGCCGGTGAGGTTCCATACGATCCAGGAGTCGATCGTTCCTGCGATCGCCCGCCCGTCCGCCACAGCGTCCCTCGCCCCCGGAACGTGGTCCATCATCCATCTGATCTTGGTGCCGGAGAAGTACGGATCTATATGGAGCCCTGTGCATCCGAACACGGCCTCATCGAAGCCGTCCCTCCTGAGGGAGTCGCAGAGACCGGACGTCCTGCGGTCCTGCCAGACGATGGCGTTGCACAGCGGTGCCCCGGTGATACGGTCCCACAGGAGCGCGGTCTCGCGCTGGTTGGCCACGGCCACGGAGTCTATGTCCGAGGGCGGCAGCCCTGCGACGGCTTCCGCGACGGTGCTCCTGCAGAGGGACCAGATCTCGGAGGCGTCGTGCTCCACCAGGCCGGGACCCGGATATATCTGGCGGAGCCCCCTCTGGGCCGTGCGGACTATGCGGCCGTCGCGAGCCACCAGCATAGCGCGGACGCTCGTCGTCCCCGCATCGATGGAGAGCACGAACCTGCCTGTCATAGGTAGAGGTCTTCGAGAGTGTACAACTCGATGTCCGCGCCCTTGGCGACCTCGGTCTTCAGTTCGGGGGAGAAACCGCAGCCGGAGAAGAGCATGAACAGCTTCCCGGATCCCTCGACCTTGCGGGCGCGGTCCCTGAGCGCCGTCAGATCGTTCATCCCTACAGGCTCGCCGTAGAGCCTGCAGGCGGCGACGGCGACCCTGGCCTTGGAGCCCTTGTTGAGCATCGCCAGGAAATCTATGACGTCGTCCACCGTGTCGTCCTTGCGCCTGAGCCGTCCGACGAACTTGAAATCCCTCGTCATGGCTACATGGTCCATGCAAATGGTCTTGAACACGGCCTCCATGTACGCGTCGATCTCCGCCTTCGCATCGTCGTAGGCGGCCTGGCGCCCCTCGAACTCGGCCTTGCCGGTACGTGGGAACACGATCTGATGGTAGAATCTCAATATGTTGCTGCCTATGGAGTAGACGGCCCTGCGGGACAGGCCCGAGGAGACCTCCTTGGAGACCATGCCCTTGTGCTCCAGATCGTCCAGGAGCCTTGTGCAGAACGAGTTCGCCATGTCCGCGCGTGCGGATATCTCGCGCACGCTCTCCGCACCCTTGGCCATGGCCGACAGGACCCTGTAGCAGCCCTCGTAGGCCATCGCCTCGGTGAATACCATGCCCTCCGCTTCCAGAGTGAGGACCGACATATGGTCGAACGCATCACTGAGGATCACCTCGTCTGGATCCCTGTCCCCTATGACCTTATGGTACGCTGGGGTGCCCCCCACCATCGCGAAGGCCTTCAGCTGCTGCAGGGGCGTGTATCCGGGATGGAATCCGACGCACTCGCGGTACCCCATGGATTTGAGCTCGATGGTGTAGTAGAACCGTCCGAACAGGGAGCTGTCGCTGTCGCAGACCACCAGGAGTATCCTTGTGCCGGCGATGTCCCTGTTCATGAATCCGCGGAGATACGCGTTCATCTCCTCAAAGTTGGCCACTAGATCGCTGAAGTTGTCTATGATTACCAGAATCTTCCTCTTCCCGCAGATCTGCTTGATCTTGGGGAAGATGTCGATGGCATCGGTGAGCCTCTCCCTCTTGCCGCTGAAGCGGCTGAGTTCTGCGCTGATGGAGTCCAGATTGGAGGAGCGGAGGCCCTTCTCGCCCGAGATGTAGATGCAGTCCTTGCCCTGGGAGAACTCCCTCAGGAGGGACGTCTTGCCCAGATGGCGACGGCCGCTTACAGCGCAAGACATCGGGACCTTCTCCCACAGCTCGGTCAGGAGCTCGAGCTCCTTCGCACGGCCAACATACCCATCCATGCGATACGTATCAAGGTCACACCTAAAAAGAATATGCCAGGAATGGAGAGGCAAAGGGTTTGGAGGGGGCCGTGGCCCCCTCGGCGCGATCAGTTCCTGGAGATCGTGTCGTAGACAGATCCGTCGGAGTTCCTGATGACCGCGGTGATCGGCATCTGACCGGGCAGGGCGTGGGTCGCGCAGGAGTTGCAGGGGTCGTACGCCCTGAACGCCATCTCGACCATGTTGAGCAGACCGGGGGAGACATCGTAGTTGTGGATGAGTCCCTTGGCCGCCTTGGCGACGTCCATGCAGATGGGTCCGTTGTTGTTAGTGGTACCGACGACCAGGTTGCAAGCGGTAACGATACCGTTCTCGTCACAGGTGTAGTCGTGGGTGAGGGTCCCTCTGGGAGCCTCGACGCAGCCGACGCCCCTTCCGCCGGGAACGAGGTCGTGCTGCTTGATGTCGCCGTTCAGGATGTCCGGGTTCTGGACGTCCTGCAGGCACTTCTCGGCGCAGCAGAGCATCTCGATGATCCTCGCCCAGTGGGTGCACAGCGTGAACTGGCAGGGTCCGTCGATGCCGGCGTCCTTGAGGATGCCGCGGTACTCCACGAGCGCGTCCTGCGCCTCGGGGGTGGGCATGGACTCGGCGACGTTCAGCCTGGACAGGGGGCTGGCCCTGTACAGTCCGGAGTCGGGTCCGTCGACGAGGCCCTTCCAGCCGGGGTTCTTGAGGTACGGGAACTTCTCGTAGGACCAGGGGAGCGACGCCTCGGCGATGTGGTCGAGATAGTCGTTCGGGTCGTACTTGTCATGCTCCTCGCCCTTCTGGTTGATCACGCGGACCTTCCCGTGGTGGATCTCGAACTGGTTCTTGTCGTTCACGAGGCCCATGTGGTAGGTCTCGTGGTAGTACAGATCCTTGTTGAGGACGATGTCCATGTATTCCTTGTTGCCGAGCACGACATCCTTGAAGACCTTCATGGAGGTCCTCGCGAAGTTCAGCATGTCCTCCGCGTTGGAGATCATGATGGCCTGCTCCTCCTTGGAGACGCCCTTGGAGACTCCTCCGGGGACTCCGACGAGGGGGTGCGTGGGCTTTCCTCCGATGAGGGCCTGGATCTGCTGGGCCTCCCTCCTGGCCTTGAGCACGGCTCCGCCGAGCTCGAGACCGACGCGGCCGACGACGCCCAGAACGTTCCTCTCGGAGGCCGGGGCGGCGGGCCCGCACACGAAGTCCGGGGCGGCCAGCGCATAGAAGTGCGCGATGTGGCTGTGGACGAAGTGGGCGTTGTAGAACGCGTCCCTGATGAGGTACGCGGTCGGAGTGGGCTCGGCGTTGTAGCATCCGTCGATGGCCTGGGTGGCGGCCAGGTGGTGGGCACCCGGGCACACGCCGCAGAGCCTGGCGGTGATCTGGTTGAGCTCGGTGACCCTCCTGCCGATGCAGAATCTCTCGAATCCCCTCAGCTCGGGCACCTGCCAGTATGCGTTCTCGACGTCTCCCTTGTCATCGAGGAAGATCTCGATCTTCCCGTGGCCCTCGAGGCGCGTGATCGGGTCGATCGTTATGCGGTTGGATGTGGCCTTCTGCTTCTCATCCCAAATTACAGGTCCTGCCATTGATATCACGCCCTGTTCTCGTTCTCGATCACGGCCCTCTTGATCAGGGACTTCCCGAGCGTGTACGCGTAGAAGTACCCGAGCGGGTCCTTGATCGTGCTCATGATCTTGATGATCTCGTCCTCTCCGCAGGTCGGGTCCTCGTCCAGGATGGGGAAGAGGGATGCGACGGCTGTGAAGATGGATGCTCCCTGCTCCTCCACATCGGGGGACGGCCCGTAGCATCCGCGGCACGGCTGGCCGGCACGGGTGCACCTGGCTCCGCACCCGCCCATGGTGGCGGGCCCGAGGCACAGGACACCCTGCTCCATCAAGCAGCGGGACGTGTCATCGTCGATCTGGAAGGGCTCCTTGAGCTCTGTGATCCTGGACCCCTGCTTCTGCCTGGGGCACTCCTCGCACAGGGTCTTGGTGGTGATGCCGATCTCGGTTCCCTTGGGAGGGAGGGGAACCCCGTTGTAGACGAAGTCCTCGACGGCCTTCAGCAGCTGGCTGATGGACTCGGGGAGGGGCGGGCACCCGGGGATGGAGTAGTCGACGTCGATGACCTGGTCGAGGGTTTTCACGGTGTCGTACAGTGTCGGCAGCGTGAGCGTGCCCTCGGGGGCGTCGAAGGACTCCTGGGGCATCGTCGGGGCATCCTTGCTGTACTCGTTCTGGAAATTGGCGGAGGAGGGCGTCTTGGTGTAGACGTAGTCCTTGATCTCCTTGGCTCCGCCGGGGACCAGGTTGGCCAGGGCGGGGCTGCCTCCGAAGCAGGCGCAGCTGCCGTAGCTGACGACGATTGTGGACTTCTTCCTGAGCAGCTTGGCCATGTGCTCGTTCTCGGAGCTCCTGATGGCCCCGTTGATGAGCGCGACGGTGATCTCCCCGTCCTGCATGGCCTCGATGTCCTTCTCCTTACCGTCCGCGGCGATGGGCCACATGACGATGTCGACCATGTCGCCGACTGTCAGGATCCTCTCGTGGGTGTCCAGGATGGACACGTCGCATCCGCCGCATCCGGCGCACCAGTAGACGGCGAGCTTGATCTTGCCGCCGGAGGGCGCTCCGGGGAGGAGGGGACCGAGGTCCGCCGCGGACAGGATGGCGTCCGCAGGGATCTTGTCGTCGTTGGGGTTGGTGACCGGGGGGACGATGAAATCGTACGGCCCGGGATTAGCGCCCGATGGTGCGGGAGCCGCCTTGGGGGCCGCCTTGGGCTGCTCAGCCTTGGGAGCGACCTCGGCCTTCTTCTCGACCTTGGCCTCCTTGCGCTCCTCGATCTTTCTCTCTTCCTTCTTGAACAGCTTGTCGAAGAATCCCATATCACTGCGCCTCCTTGACGAGAGGGGTCGGACCGAGCTCCTTGATGGTGTTCACGAAGTTGACGACGGTCGTCTGGAACTTCTCACCCTCGGAGGCGGACACCCACTCGAGCTTCAGCCTCTTCGGATCGAATCCGTACTGCTCGAGGACCAGCCTGAGGAGTGCGATCCTCCTCCTGGCCCTGTAGTTTCCGCCGATGTAGTGGCAGTCGGCGGGGTGGCATCCGAGGACCATGACGCCGTCGGCGCCCTTGGAGAAGGCCCTGAGCACGAACTCGGGGTCCACACGGGCGGAGCACATGGTCCTGATGATGCGGAAGTTGGTTGGCATCTGCAGCCTGGCCACACCGGCGCCGTCGGCACCGGCGTAGGAGCACCAATTGCAGCAGAATGTCACGATTCTAGGCTCAAATTCGTCTGCCATGGGGGATCACTCTCCTCCTACGGGGTAGTCGAGGCACGCGTCTATCTCGGCGATGATCTGCTTGGACCTGAATCCTCTCTGCTCCATCGCACCAGCGGGACAGGAGGCGACACAGCATCCGCATCCCTTGCACAGTCCGGGGTTGACGTAGCTCTTGTAGGATCCGTCGGCCTGCTCGACGAGGGACACCGCGTTGTAGTCGCAGCATCCGACGCACACGCCGCAACCGTCGCAACGAGCGGGGTTGGCGATGGCCGTGATACCTTCGGAGATAAGTTTGTTCTTGGAGATGACGGTCAGCATCCTGGAGGCTGCACCGGACGCCTGGGCGATGCACTCGTCCATGAACTTGGGCCAGTGCGCAGCTCCGGCGACGTAGACTCCCTCGGTTGCGAAGTCGACGGGCCTGAGCTTCTGGTGGGCCT
>CAYUPU010000020.1:0-24710 GCA_964445265.1 uncultured Methanomassiliicoccales archaeon | reverse complement strand
GGGCCATCAAGAAGGTCAGGGACGAGATGGGCTTCAGGAACCTCAACATGATGCTCCCGTTCGTCAGGACCGTCGAGGAGGTCCAGGACATCACCGCCATGATGGCCCAGGTCGGCCTCAGGAGGGGGCGCGACTTCAAGCTCTACTTCATGGCCGAGATCCCCGCCAACATATTCCTGGCGGACGAGTTCTGCAAGTACTGCGACTGGTTCTCCATCGGATCCAACGACCTGACGCAGCTCGTCATGGGATGCGACAGGGACTCCGACATCCTGGGCCACATGGGGTACTTCGACGAGAGGCAGGAGGCCGTCAAGAGGGCCATCTCCCACCTCATCAGGGTCGCCCACGAGAACGGCAAGCACGTGAGCATCTGCGGGCAGGCCCCGTCGGTCTACCCCGAGTTCACCGAGTTCCTCGTCGAGGAGGGCATCGATGCCATCTCCCTCAACCCGGACACCTTCAACAAGACGAAGATGATAATCGCCTCCGCCGAGCAGAGGGTCCTCCTCAGGGATCTGAGGGCGCTCAGGCAGAGGCCGTAAACAAGTTACCGGGGGCCTCGGGCCCCCTTCATCTTCTCCCCATCCAGCCGCATCGGCGATCGGCCAGATCCTCGATGCGACCCTCCACGTCCAGGTACACCTGTCTCAGACGGTCCAACACGTCCTCGTCCGCATCCCACAGCTCCCGCTCGGCGGCCTCTATGAGACGCTCCGCCAATGATCTGAGTGCATAGGGGTTCACATCGTCCATCCATTCGCGGTTCTCGTCGTCGAGAACGAATCTCCGGGCCATCTCCCTGTACATCCAGTCCTCGGCGAATCCCGATGTCGCCCCCCATCCCAGGAGGAGCTCCGCATTGGCGGAGAGCTCCGCCGCCCCGCGGTACCCGTGCTCCTTCAGGCCGTCCAGGTACCTCGGGTTCATGATCTTGCTGCGGAACACGTGCCTCAGCTCCTCCCGGGCATCGCGCACCTTCGTGCGGCCGGTGTCGGAGGAGTCGCCCATGATCGAAGGGACCTCCCCCTTCGTGCCGTAGGCCCTCACGAACGCGTTCATGCCGCCCAGGAACCCGTAGTAGTCGTCGCAGTTGAGGACGTCGTAATCACGGTCCGGTGTGTTCTTGACGGTCGCATCGACGGAGGAGAAACGTTTGACGAAGTCCTCCTTCATCGGCCTCCCGTACACCCCGCGCGAATACGCGTGCGAGCACCAGTCCATGTATATGTCGGCCAGATCCTTCACGGTGCCCCATGATCCCGCGGAGACGGCGACGTTGACGCCCGTACCGTATCCGCCCGGCGGTGCCCCGAACATCCTCAGGGACCCGCGGTACCTGGCCTCGTCCTCCGGAACTCCCGCGGAGATGAGCTCGGCGACCTCCCTGCGGTAATCCGCGGCGATAGCATTGCTCTCCTCGGACTCGTCCAGCTCGGCGACCATGTGGAATGCGTCGTCGATCAGATCGATGAGGTTCGGGAAGGAGTCGCGGAACATGCCCGTGATGTTGATGGTGACGTCGATGCGGGGGCGCCCGAGCTCCTCCAGAGGAACGACCTCCAGGCCGGTCACCTCTCCGTCCGCCCGGGACCACACCGGACGGACGCCCATCAGCCATAGGATGTACGACAGGTCGTCCCCTCCCGTCTTGATCGTGTCGGTCGCCCATATTATGAATCCGATCTCGCGCGGATAGGCGCCCTTGTCCCGGAGGTACCGTTCGATCATCTGGTCGGCCATGCGCCTCCCGATCTCCCATGCGGACCTCTTCGGAAGCGTCGCCGGATCGAGGGAGTAGAAGTTCCTGCCCATGGGGAGTAGGTCGGCTCCCCCTCTGACCGGGACGCCCGACGGTCCTGGGAGGACGTACCTCCCCTCCAGCCCCAGCATGGTGTTCCCTATCTCCTCGGTCATCCTGCGGATGTTCGGGACCAGCGTGTCCGTGATGTACGAGACCGTCGCCTCTAGCTCCGGGATGACGCGTCCGTACCTCTCCCGGAGGATGCCGAGGGCGCCGTCCCTCGAATAGCCGGCCGTGCGGATATCCTCTATGAAGCGCATCAGCTCGCCCTCGACGCGGTCCAGGACGACCGAGTTGACCTCCGCCCCGTATGCTGATCCGGACGGATCGTCCAGAAGGACGTCCGCATCGTACCCCGCATTGAGGAAGAACGTGTCCCTCAGCGATCTGATCCCGCCGTTGTCGTACCTCATGAGGGAGTACACGGTCTCGTCCATGTGCCTCCCTTCCGGCACCCTGCCCAGGATGTGCAGGTCCGTGGGTATCAGGGAGTCCTTCAGATCCTCGACCAGTTCGTGCAGCTGCACGATGCGGTCCTCGAACCCGTCGTCCCCGACCCCCAGATCGTTGAGGAAGTCGTTGCGCTCGGCGGCCGCGTATATCTGCTCGACCATGACGGCGCGCTGCTCGTCCGAGCACGTCGAACGCAGGCGGAGATAGTCCTGTACGGCGGTGTCCACCTCGTCCAGAGCGTCGTAGGAGCCGGCGCGCGCGAGCGTGGGCGGCATATGGCCGATGACCACGGACTCCGTGCGCCTCTTCGGCTGCATGCCCTCTCCGGGATCGTCTATCGCGAACGGATAGAGGTTCGGGACGGACGACAGCACCGCATCCGGATTGCACTTGTCCGACAGCCCCATGTTCTTCCCGGGCAGCCATTCCAGCGAGCCGTGCGTCCCCATGTGCACCACGGCATCCGCCCTGAAGATGTGCTTCAGCCAGCGGTAGAAGCATATGTACTGGTGGGGCGTGAAGAGGAGCGGATCGTGTATGTCGGCCTCCATCTTATCCGCCATGCCGCGGACGGGCTGGACGCCGATGTACACGTTGCCGTCCACGATCCCCGGGATCGGGAATCCGCCGACCCCGGACGGCATCCCTTCCTCCGGAGGGCCCCAGGCGTCCTCTATCATCATGCGGTCCCATTCCGGTATGTCCCTGTAGAGCTCCAGATAGCGGCCCAGGGGCACTATGTCCGCCGCCCGCTCCCTGACGGCCGCATCCGTGCACCCGTCGATATCGTTCGTGATGCGTCCCAGAAGACGCGCGATCAGCTCCTCCCCGTCCCCGGGAGGATCGTACAGGGAGTACCCGGCCTCCCTCATGCGCCCCAGGAGCGATGCCACGCTCCCTGCGCCGTCCAGACCGGCGGCCTTCCCTATGCACCCCTGGTCAGGGCGCGGCTGGAGCATCAGGATGGCGACCCGCCTCTCCGACGGCGGCTTGCGCCTCAGGCGGATCCATCCGGCGACCGTCTCGCAGAGATGCTCCATCCTGTCCGGGATGGGCATCGCCCTCTTCGCATCCCCGAACGGCGTGTACGCCACCGGCACCGTGATGATCTCCCCCTCCAGCTCCGCGCCGACCGAGTTCAGGCGGATCTCGTGCTTGTCCAGGCCGCGGCGGTCCTGCTCGTAGTCGCGGTACTCCCCGCGGAGCTTGATGGCCAGGAAGACGGGGACGTCCAGCACCGTGTGGAAGACGTTCTCGTCGTCGCTGTAGCGGATCCCCTTGGAGCTGCGCGTGTGCGATACTATCGACGATCCGAATGTGACGAGGGCGTCTATCAGGACCTTCCCGTCGCGGACGAAGTAGTCCCTCACGAGGTCCGTGTCCCCGCCCTTCCTCTCGTCGAACGATGCCTCCGAGAAGAACACGGGGAGCACGTTCAGCCCTCTGGACTCCAGACCGGCGATCATCGCGTCGATGAAGTCCAGGTTGTCGTAGATCCAGTAGTTGCTCGCGATCGTTATGCCGACGCACGGCTTCGACGGGTCCAGCGACTCCAGGTAGTCCTCCGGCTGTATGTCGCGGGGATGAGCGGGATGGTAGACCCCGTCCGAGCGCGGCATGACCGGCGCCCCAGGAACGGCGTCCGAGGCCCCCAGCCTGCGGGCGAACCACAGGAGGAGGTTCCGATCGTTCTCCGGGCCTCTGTTCGAGAGGTATCCGACGACGTCCCTGAACTCCTCGTCGGTGCCGTCGAACATGCCCCTGTACAGGAGCGTCTCGTCGGTCAGCCTGGAGTACAGCAGGGTGAGCGCCCGGCACTCCTCGAGCACCTTCCTGAACCTGTCGAAGCGGCGGAAGCTCTCCATCCTGCCGCTGCAGTGGACGATCACCATGTCCGCCTCCTCCGCCCTGCGGCAGAGCTCGTCGAAAACCAGGGGGTCATCGTCCGCCAGATCGGACCTGACCGCATAGGGCGCGATATCCACGCCGACCCCGGAGAGGTCACGGCACGCGTCCTCGAATATCGCCGGATCGAAGCTCCGGACCATCAGGAAGACCGCGCGCAGAGGATCCGCCATTGGATCACCAGTCGCTCTTCCTCTGCTTGTAGAGCAGGAGCATGAAGACAGGGCCTCCGATGAGCGCGGTTATCACGCCGGACGGCAGACCGCCGGTGGTCAGGTTCTTCGCCACGCAGTCGGAGACCAGGAGGATCATGGCTCCGGCCATCGCCGATGCGGGCAGGAGATATCTGTTGTCGGATCCGAGGAACATCCTGCAGACGTGCGGAGCGACCAGTCCTATGAACCCTATGGTGCCTGTGAAGCAGACCGCCAGGGCGGTGAACAGGGACACCAGGGCCAGGAGCCATGTGCGCACCCTGCGCGGATCCACGCCCAGGGTCTGCACGTTGGCGTCGTTCAGCGTCAGCACGTTCAGCTTCTTGGAGAACAGCTGCAGGACGACGACGCAGACGATCGCGGCCGCTATGACCAGGAGGTAGTTGTCCCACCCGATCGGATTGATGGATCCCACGTTCCAGTAGTACAGGTCCGCCAGGGTGGATTCGGGAGCATAGTATTTCAGCAGAGTCGTCAGCGCATTGAACAGGAACATTACGGCTATCCCTATCAGCAGGACCCCGCTGGTGCTCATGTCCCTCCTGAACAGCGTGAAGAAGATCATCACGGCCGCAGGGATGAGCGCGAACACGAACGCATTGACCGCCACGATGGTCTCGTAGGCCGCTCCGCTGACCAGGGTGACCCCCAGGACGCCCGCGATCGTCACACCCAGGGACGCCCCGGACGATATCCCCGTGAGATACGGATCGGCCAGGGGGTTCTTCATGGAGCTCTGCATGGCGCATCCGCATGCGCCGAGCATCGCGCCTATACCGATTCCGCCTATGGCGGACGGGATACGGTCCCACACCACGCTCTCGTCGAACGCCGTCTGGACATCTGGCGGTGCCACACCCATGATGTGATCTATGAACAGGGATATGGAGCGGGAGAACGAAATCTCGTACTTCCCTGTGCCTATCTCGACGAGCACCGCGAGGACTGTGACCGCCAGACACGCTATAATGAAAATGCGCTTCCGGGACAGGTACCTGGAGTAACGGGCCCTGAACTCCTCGTACGGAACTGTCATATCGTGTTCCTCCTGGAACGAAGGATGATGTAGAGGAACACCGGAGCCCCTATGAAGGACATGATGACCCCTACGGGAACGTCCGCGGATATCAAGGACGACCTGCCGAGCGTATCGCACACCAGCAGGAACACCGCTCCCAGCAGTCCGGCGGACGGGATCAGGTAACGGTTGTCGGAGCTGATCGCCTGCCTCATTATGTGAGGAGCCACAAGGCCGACGAATCCGATGATTCCGGTGAAGCTGACTATCGTGGCCGTCATCAGGGCGCAAATGATGATTATTATCGTACGGAACGTGGATACGTCCAATCCCAGAGTGGATGCGCTGCCGTTCCCGAGATTGAGAAGATTGAGCTGCCTGGAGAACGCGTATATCACAGCGGAGCACGCGATGATGCCCAAAGCCATGTACGGGAGCATGTCGATCTTTATCCTCTCCATCGTCCCGAGCTGCCAGAGATATGCGCTCATTATGGTGGATTCCGTCGCGAACATCATCACCAGCGTGCTGAGCGAATTGAAGAAGTACATTATCGCGATCCCGCCCAGAACGATCGTCGCAGGAGAGCGCGTACGCCCGTTGGATACCGCGATTATGAATACCGCAGGGATCAGCCCGAAGATGAACGCGTTGAACATCAGACCGATATCGTCGTAGGACGAACCCAGTGTGAATCCGAATACCAGCCCTATGGATATCCCGAACACGGAACCAGATGACATCCCCGTCGTGTACGGGTCGGCCAGGGGGTTCCTGGTCACGGCCTGCATGGCACATCCGCACACCGCCAGGCCGAATCCCGCGAGGATGGCGCCCAGGACGCGCGGGCTGCGGATCTCGCAGATGATATAGTCGTTGAACCAGTCCTCGGACTTGTACTCGTAGGACGTCCCTATCAGATGGTTCCAGAGATACCTGTACGTCTCGAAGAAGCCGATATCCTTGGATCCTATGGCGACCGCGTACCCTGTCACAGCGAACAGGATCACGAGGAGCGCCGCCACTATCAATATCTTGAGTAGAAGGTACCCGCGATAGTCCTTTATGAATGCGTCACGGTCGGACGTACCCGATACAGACGGCTGATCCACGGGATCAGCTCCCGTCGGACCCGGGCCTGAGGGTCGGGCGGCTCTCCTCCGAGAAGCGGGACGACCAGTCGTCGCTCTCTTCTATCAGGGTCGTATCATCGAGGATCACGTGCGGGCTACCGTTGAAATCTATGACCTTGCAGTTGACGCCGTACACTGTGCGGACGTTGTCCTCCGTTATGACCTCCCACGGCGTCCCCGCAGAGAAGATGCCGCCCTTGTACATCATTATGACATTGTCGGAGTAGCGGGCGGCGATGTTGATATCGTGGCTGATCATGACGACCAGCATCCCCTTCTCGCGGCTCAAATCCCTGAGAAGGCGCGTCACCTCGATCTGGTGCCTTATATCCAGATTGGATGTGGGCTCGTCCAGCAGAAGAACGCGCGGCTCCTGGACCAGCCCGCGGGCGAGGACGACCTTCTGATGCTGGCCGGCGGAGAGCTCGTTGAACTGGCGCATGGCCAGATCCGTGATCTCCAGACGGTTCAGCACATCGTAGACCTTCTCCAGGTCCTCGTCGTCCGTGCGCCATTTGCTGTAGGGCTGGCGCCCCATGAGCACGGCATCAACCACGTTCATGGGAAAGGAGTCGGAGGAGGCGACCGGAACGTACCCGACCTCCTTCGCGAGCTCCTTTATGTTTATCTGCTCGACATCCCGGCCGTCCAGGACGACCCTGCCCGTTTTGGGCTTCAGGATCTTGCAGAGGCATGCGATCAGCGTCGATTTGCCGACGCCGTTGGGTCCGAGGATGGAGACCAGCTGAGGGCCGTCCATATCGACCCAGATATCCCTGAGGACATCCAGATTCGAGTATCCAAACGTGACGCCGTCTATCCTGAGCTCCGTCCTCTCGCCCCCGCTCAGCTCTTGTGGGCGTCCGCGTAGGCCCTGATCTCCTCGGGCGTCACCAGGAACAGGCCGTCCTTGCTGACGTCGTATCCGGTGGCGGTGAATGCGGGATTGAACTCCTCCAGATACTTCTGGAAGATCTCGTTCCCGTACCCGACACCTACATCCTCGGGGAACAGGCCCTCGAGCAGATATGCCACCTTGGCGAAGAGCGGCACGCTGGAATTGATGACGACTGAGTTGTCCGGGTAGGCGCCCAGCTTGATGAAGTACTCGTTCATCAGGGACAGGGTCTCCTCGGAGTTCGCATCCTTGTCGTAGTTGAGGTTGACGAGTCCGATTATGTAGTCGGCTCTGAAGCGCTCGTTGAGATACCACTCCGAATCCCCGGTCCTGGCGCTCATTGAGGACTGCGCATCCTTGGCGGGATCGTAGATCCATGCGTTCTTGAGGCCGATCTTGTACGGCATCCAGCCCTGTTCGCCCGCATCGCTGAAGACGAAGAGCTTGTTATAGAACGTCAGGGCCGTCTTCCCCTCGAGCTCGGGGTGATTGGATACGACCTCATCCGCCTTCTGGGCCACGGTATCATAGTACGCGGCGATCGCCAGGGACCTCTCGACCTCATCGATGAGGAATCCCATTATCATTATGGCTGCGATCTCATTGGGGCCGTTGAACTCGAGCCTGACGACATCTATCCCGGCCTTGACGAAATCACTCTCGTTGGCTATCCCATCGCCGATGTTCCCGCTATAGAATATGGCCTGGACCCCGTCGATCTGGGTGACGAGCTCGTAGTCTGCCTTCTTGGCGCTGTTGCTGACCTTGGGCAGGTCCTGGATCCCGGTCCAATAGACCTCGTCCTTATACGTCTTGGATCCACTCACTCCGACGCACTTGTCCTCTCCGAGGACGATCATGGTATTGATCGCGAAGGTCCCTATGCTGACGTACTTGTCGATGGGGTAGTTGGATGCCTTCACTATGCCGTCGATGTCCACGTAGTTGACCTTTCCGACGGTCTTGTCAAGGATCTTCTCGACCGTCTCCACGTCGGCCTGGTCTATGCTTCCGCTGTTGTCCGCATCCGCATACGGATACTTCTCGCGGTCCCACGCACCGAAAGCTATAATCTCCTTCAGAGTGTCAACATCATTCTGATCGAGGACATCGTTGTTGTCCGCATTCCCGAGGATCATGAGACGACCCGTCTCGTTGACCTCGTATTTCTCAGGACCGTCATCCTGATTAGTTATCAGGAGCGCCGCTCCCGCTGCGATCACGATCACTAGTATCGCCGTGATCGCTATGACTTTTTTATTCGCCATATTGGATTAAACATCCAACTTGATTTAAACATACAGTAGCTATAATTAACGAAATGAAGATGACACTATGTCCATAAAAACAAAAACATACCCCCAATCGGTATGGTTACCCTGTGATTGTCGTGTTTTCGATGCGAAATATCCCATTCGGAACTACCGTGTGAACTCCTTGGAACTGAATATAATCCGAATCCGACACACCATCCGCAAACGGGTGCGCATGGGCGAGGATCCTGTACAGAATGAGCCGCAGAGACCCTGCCGGATGCATCCGCGGCCGTCGCCTCGTCGGCTTCGGCTCGCTCTCTCCCTCGACGCTGTCCACCAGCCTCTGATTGATGCCGTCGGCCTCCTCCGTGGGGAGGAGCATGGTCGTGATCTCCATGAACGGATGCTTGGAGCCCTCGATGATCTTGACATCGTCCAGCGAGTGGAGGCCCCACCTCTCCGCGGTCTTCTCCAGGCCGATCCTCACGTCGAAGTCGTTGGGAGTCAGGACGATCGCCTTGAACGTCTTCATCCCCAGCTTCTTGGCGGCCATTATCCGGTGATGGCCGTCCACCAGGAGATACCCGTTGCGGCGCTCGATCACTATGAGCGGCTCGTTGAGGCCCCTCTTGAGCTCGTACTGGCGGCCGATGAGCTCGTCCATGTAGACCTCCTTCTGGGTGGGTATGATGCGGTCGACCGGGATCTCCCGGTTCACGACCTTCATGTGGATCCCGTTCTGCTTCTCCATGAAGTTCTTGACGGACATCACCTTCCCGGGACGGGACTTCTCGATCTGCGAACGGACTATGTCTATGTTCGAGATTATGCCCACGAGCTTCCTGTCCTCGTCCACCACGGGCAGGTTGCGGAGCCCGTACCTGAACAGGATGCGGGTGGCGTCGTCGATCCTCATCGACGGGATGGCGCAGAGGGTCCCCCTCTTCATCACCGAGCGGATCTTGGCCCCGGGGGCGTCCACGAAGCGCAGGAGCTCCTTCGCCGTGATGAATCCCAGGAGATAGCCCTTCTCCGTCACCGGGAACCCGTGGAACGGCGAGTCTATGATCTCCTGCCTGACCTGCTCTACGGTCATGTCCGGCCCTACAGTGTGGACGTTGCGGACCATGTACTCTCCGACGGTGGCTTCGGGCATATGGTGCGGATTATGGCATGATCGGATATGTAGGAATCGGGAGCCCGGACGGCGGCCGGACGTACAGTGTTCGATAATTCGCGAAGCGTGAGAGGATCCGCCCGGGCCCGTCGCGCCCGAGCAAATCCCCGCGATCGCGCGACGGTCACGCCGTTGCCGGTGACCTTCAGCAGCTCCGCCCTCCCCTTCTTGTAGTCGTTGAACGCCCTCACCTCGGCTCCCGCCTCGCCCATCATCCCTTGGACGGATGTCGCCGACACCGTCTCCAGGAACATCTCCTTGAAATCGCTGAAGACGGTCTTGCTCTTCCATCTGAAATGGTAGCCGGTCATGCGCGTCCAGACATGGTACGGGGTGCCGCACCACAGCTCCGCCGCGAGGCCGCGGGCCTCGCAGCCCTTCTTCTTGGGGACCGTGTTCGACCTGAAGCCGGTCACGAACTCGTAGCCGTTCTCCCTCGTGAGGTGGATCCGGTTCGCGTCGGTGCTGTAGGCGCCGTCGGCGTATATCCTCCCGATCCTGTGGCCGGCCTCCGCGGCCTCGTCCACCAGGAGCCTGAGCATCGGCGCGTCGCCCACCGACTCGTCGGTCACGGCGTACGCGATGACCTCGCCGGTGTCCAGGTCCGCCAGGACGTGGAAGTGCAGCCATCCGCGGTTCCTCGTCGACGACCCCCACTTGGTCCTGCGCCAGAGGTTGGCGCAGGACAGGTTCAGGGCGGTGGAGTCCACGCCCGCCCTCCTGACCCTGTCGATGACGTCCGGGTACACGCGGAGCGACAGGACGCCGCCGCCGTACGTCCTCCTGATCCGGGAATCCTCCGCGAGGAGATGGTCCTCGCAGAGCATGTGGCACCTCTCCAGGAACCTCGTGTACGACGGGGCCGCCACCCCGAACGCCCCCAGCACCGACTCCGCCAGGCCGGCTATGAGGCGGCAGTCGCCGTTCACCACGGTCATGAGCGACATCATCCAGAGGATCAGGCCGTCGGCGAACTCGAACGGCCGTCCGACCTTGCCCCGGTTCATCTCCGCCAGCTCCTCCTCGAACGCCGGAACCAGCTCGCGGACCCTGCCGATCCTCCTCCCGAGCTCGACCTTCGCGTAGTTGTCCGCATGCCGCTCCTCCGGGGTCGGCCCCCTCGCAGGCGGCCGCTCCGGCGGCCGCGTCTCGGCGAACGTTCCCGCTGCGCGTACGTCGTACGGCGTCATCCTGCGCGTTCCCTTCAAGTACTTCCGTGCACTGCTCCTTCCTGTCATCCGGATCACGTGTCCCGGGTGGCCTCCCCCGGAGCATCGAACCGCGGGGGGAGCATCCCTGTTCTTCCGCCGATCCCGTCGACCGGTTCCGGCATCGACGTTCCATTCTGTAATCTAATAGAAAAACATTTCGATAGAAATTTATAGCCGAAAAATCATAATATATAAAATTTTATGAAATGATGGTATAAGCCCGCTTGTACGTCGATCGCGTACCGTCGGCATCGCCCCGTCCGCTCCCCCCGCGATCGGAATTGCCGAACACTGTAGGCCGGACGCCCTACTATTTATCGTCCTCCGCCATCAGCCCCTTCCAGAGGCAACAGAAATGGCTGGACCTGTCATGACGGCCGAGGCGATCGAGGAGGAGACCAAGCTCCAGGACGCTCTCGGGAGGATCAAGCACATCATCATAGTTATGAGCGGAAAGGGCGGGGTCGGCAAGAGCACGGTGTCCTCCAATCTGGCCGCCGCGCTCTCCAACCTCGGATACGAGACCGGGATCATGGATGTGGACATCACCGGACCCAACATCCCCAAGATGTTCGGCGTGGAGGACGAGAAGCTGACCGTCCTGGATGAGAAGCTCATCCCCGTCACTGTGCCCCCGTCCCTGAAGCTGATGAGCATGGCGTTCCTGCTCCCCGAGAAGGACTCCCCCGTCATGTGGAGGGGGCCCGTGAAGATGGGCGCCATCAAGCAGTTCATCGAGGACGTCAACTGGGGCGACCTGGACTACCTCGTGATCGACATGCCGCCCGGCACCGGCGACGAGGCCCTGTCCATCGTTCAGCTCATGCCCAAGGCGGACGGGATGGTCATCGTCACCACCCCGCAGGACGTGGCCCTCCTCGACAGCAGGAAGTCCCTGAGGTTCGGGGCCGAGACCGGGATCCCCATCATCGGCATCGTCGAGAACATGAGCGGATTCGTCTGCCCGCACTGCGGCGAGGTCACGGACATATTCAAGTCCGGAGGCGGAGAGGCGGCCGCCAGGGAGCTGGACGTCCAGTTCCTCGGCAGGGTCCCGATCGAGCCCGGCGTCGTCGAGGCGGGCGACTCCGGCATGCCCGTGGTACTCAAGCACCCCGAGTCCGCATCCGCGAAGGCCTTCAAGGGCATCGTGGACAGGATCATCAAGACGGTGGAGTGATTGAGGATCCTCGTCTGCTCCGACGGGGAGTCCCTCGACTCCCCCATGGCCGACGACTTCGGCCATGCCCCCTTCTTCCTGCTCGTGGAGTCGGACACCCTGGACTACAGGGTCGTCGTCAACGAGTTCAAGGACTCCGAGCAGGGGGCCGGCATGGCCGTCGCCAGGGCGATCGTGGGCCTCGGATGCGTCGACGCCGTCCTGGTGGACGGCATCGGCATGCACGGGATCCAGGTCCTGAAGGATGCGGGCATCGACGTCTCCCCCGACGAGGACGGGATAGTCGAGGACTGCATAAGGGACTATCTGCGCAGAAGGGAGAGGAAGGAGAGGTTCGAGAAGGAGGCGGCCGAGAGGACCGCCGGAAAGGAGTGAGTGGGGAGGGGCCGGAAAGCCCCCGCCACTCCTAAAATCATTTACACGCCATCATACAGGGAATATCGCTTATCCACTGCGCATTCTCCGAAGACATCCACCAACTCATCCTCGGCACCAAATGTTGACTTAAGAATCACCAAAGGTTTGTTCTCATAAGTCAGAATATCGCACGATACGCTGTAAATCCGCTCGATTACATCCTTCGTTATGACCTCTTCTGGCGTTCCGACTGAATCTATAATACCCGGTGGCGCCATGATCACAATCTCAGATGCATACCTGGCAGCTATATTCAAATCATGACATATCATTATTACCAGCTTCTTCTGTACATCCGCGAAAGCACGCAACAGCTGAGTTACATAAATCTGATGATGAACATCGAGATTGGCAGTAGGTTCATCAAGAATCATAATGTCCGTATCCTGAACTATACCTCTGGCCAAAGCAACCTTCTGGTGCTGTCCTGCGGACAGCTCATTACTCCCATGCATAGCGAGATCGCTTATCCCAAGGAGGTCCATAGCATTGTACACAATACGGAGATCATGGTCTGTGGTATTCCACTTCTGTTTATTGTGCCTGCCAACCAGAATGGCATCGATGACGGGCATTGAGAAGCAATCGAAACCTGAAGCTGGAACATAGCTTATCCTATCAGCGATATCTTCCTTGCTCATCGTTAAAATATCAATACCGTCAACCTTGATGCTTCCCTCTGTAGGCTTCAAAAGACCATCTATGCACTTCACGAAGGTGGACTTCCCTACGCCATTCGGCCCAATGATGCAAACCAACCCCGGCCCATCTATGATGAGGCTAATATCATGAAGAACCTGCTGAACCCCGTATCCGCAAGAAAGACCGCTTATCTCTATCCTCACGGTATCACGCCCATACCTGCGATTTGCGCCTCATAACCAGCCACAAAAACATCGGACCGCCAAGGAACGCCATAATGACACCCGCCTGGATTGTAGAAGGATAAATTACCACACGCCCAACAAGATCACTCAAAACCAGCAGTGCAGCTCCAAGGAACGCCGAACACGGTATCAGATATCTGTTATCGGAACCGACGAAGATCCTGGCGATGTGAGGAGCCACCAATCCAACGAATCCTATCAATCCTGTAAATGCCACCACAGCGGCAGCTACTAATGATACCACCAAGAGGTTAATTGTCCTAAGCTTACTGGCATCCACACCCAGCGCATTAGCACTGTCCTCCCCTGTTGCAAGAACGTTGAGTTTACGGGAGGTTATCTGCATAAATACAATACCTGCAAACACTACAATAAACATCAATGGGACACCATCCCATCCTGTGCGAGAAACAGACCCCACTTGCCACTCATAGAGTTCCTGGAGATCGTTCGGATTCGCCCATAGCTTCAGTACCGTTGTACAGGCATTGAAAATGTACATTATGGCTATTCCAGCCATAATCATAACTGTAGGGGATGTGTTCTTGATTTTGGACACCGCTATAATTGCGAACATCGGAATCAGCGCAAATATGAATGCGTTAACTATCAGACCATACTGATTGTCCAAAATCGTTATCCCGCCGACTAACGCGACCGAAGCGCCAAATGATGCTCCCGACGAGATACCTGTGGTGTAGGAATCAGCAAGAGGATTTAGCAATGTGCTCTGCATCACGACACCGGCCACAGCGAGTCCTGCTCCACCTATGATAGCAACTGCGATACGCGGGGTACGTAGATCCACAACGATGTAGTCCTTCGTCGTATCGCCGATATTTCCCATGAGGTGATTCCAGAGAATCTCATAGGACTCCAGATATCCGATGTTGTATGCGCCAAGGGTTATGGCATAGCCTGCGACAAAAATAATCACCAGTGCGCATACTGCCATAAAGATCCATTTTTTGAATATACTTCTATGATACGTCTCAACAGTGCTGTTGAATGCCTGTTCATTTACTTCCTCGCGTGTCCATCTGTGAACGGCTTCTACAACACCCCTGCTGAGCCCGCACTCATTGGATTCTAACTCCTCTATCACAGAGATGCCTCGTGTTACAAATAGAGCGGCCTTTCGGCCGCGTTTGTTCTTAAGAAGACGTATTGACGTGGTAGGGGATCATTCCGCCGAGCGTCGTGATATCTACCTTCTCCGTGTCTATCAATGTGAAGTTCTTAATTCCGTACTCGAAAAGCTCCCACCCCTTGTCCGTATCAAAATGATCGGGCCAGATATAAGACGCGAGAAGGTACAGTCCTGCAACACCTACATATGTACCATACGTCTCGTACTCTACTGCATAGATCTTACCGTTCTTATAGGCGGATGACTCTTTGAAATACTCCGCCATATCATCAACGATTTTCTGGACATCAGCGGGGTTGGACGCATCCTTGGTCTTATTCCATATACTAAATACCAGAACCTCAGGATCCATACCAAGCACAGTCTCAATCTCTACACCATTGCTCTTTCCATTCGCAGCTGTGCCATTCCACTTGAAATCTGTCATAAGAGGAAGGTACTGCATGTTCCATGCATCGCCCTTCCATCCCCCCTTGCCATCAGATGTATGAATTGTACACGTGACCGCATTGCTGGGGTTATAGATCAATAAATAGTCCTTCTCTGGTACACCGTTAGTGGCTCCATCGAGATAGTTGGTGATTTCCTCAAAATAATCCGCATACGCTCTAGCCTTCTCTCCACAGTCCAAGAGGATGCCGGCGGTAAGAATACAGGATACCACATCGATTCCACCAGACTGAATCTCAGCAGAAGAGGAAAGCAGAATAAGATCTGCCTCTTTTCCAGAATCGTGAATCATGTTGTAAACCTTATTCGTAACCTGTCCCACAAGAATCTGACACCCGCTCTGGAGAAAGTTCTCCACAAACGTATCATAGTCTGAACTCGTATAGTTCCCGAGAGTCTTGAAGCTGGTGCATCCAGGATAACGGATTTCATCCAGCCTATCAATGACCCTGTCCTGCGCTGCATACGTCACCCTGTCATAAATTCCGAGGACCTGAAGCAACATGAGTCCGTAATCGGAACTCGCCGCGATAGCTTTCCCTGTGGAGGGATAGTTGAAATAATAGGTACCTCCATCGCTACCGATGTAATACATCTGTTGCTTCTTCGAATTCAAGAAATTCTGTATATACTGGATGTCATCGCCGTCGACTTTCTCATCCTGATTGGCATCCGCATAGGGATACATTTCTTCGTCCCAATATCCGGACTTTATGATTTCATTTAACGTTTCGATATCGTCATAATCCAGATAGTTATCGTTATTGACATTTCCGAATACGGCTGCGGTTCCGATATCAGTAGTCTTTTTGTTTGAGTCCTTATCGTTGCTATCTTGTGTGGCCACCACTACGCCGATCGCCGCAATGATTAGGATGACCACAATCACAACTGCCATTATTTTCTTGTTCATAACACCAGTTGGATGAATAATCCAACTAATCATAAATAAATATATGTATCTAAAAATAAACAGTCCCAAATAAACAGAAATGAAAGACGCTCAAACTCCTGATTCCTATTCACCGAGGATCATCACACTATGTAACTGCATACAGTAGCTCTCGAATGAAATTATTTATCCTCCATCGAGACGATCTTGTGCCTAGGGAACAATCTATCTGTTACCCAATAGATAATCGCACGCCCTGCCTGCTCCCCCATATGATCTTATGGAGCTGCGGAAGCACTCTGACGTCGATCCCCTCTGCGAGGACCCTTTCGGCCAGCCGCTCCAGCTTGCCGGTCCCTCCGACGGGCCCGAAGATCACATTGGTCCGAGGCCTCCTGGTCCTGACGACGTCCACCGCGAAGTCCAGATCCTCCTCGGTGTCTATGACGAACTTCAGCTGGTCCTTCGGCCCCAGCAGATCGAGGTTGGACCAGATCATCCTGTCGGTCATGCCCGACGAGGGGCACTTGACATCCATGGATATCAGGATCAGCGGGTCGTCCGGAACGGAGGAGAGATCCACCGCGCCGTCGGTCTCCAGGTCCACCTGCCTGCCCATCGCCGTCAGCCTGGACATCAGTTCCACCGCATCCGCCTGCAGCATGGGCTCGCCGCCGGTCAGGCAGACCCTGGGGCAGTCCCCCACGGCCTCCACGATCTCGTCGATCGTCATCTCCGTCCCGCCCTCGAGGGCGTACGTCGTGTCGCACCACCTGCACCTCAGATTGCAGCCGACGGTGCGAACGAACACCGTGGGGAGGCCCATAGTGAGCCCTTCGCCCTGCAGCGACCGGAATATCTCGCAGATCCTCATGAGAGGTTCTCGTCGTGCTCGTAGGGGATGCGGTCCACGTACCCGGCCTCCTTGAACCCCTTGAGCCTGAGGCGGCAGGAGTCGCAGTGCCCGCAGGCCCTGTCCCCGCCGTTGTAGCAGGACCAGGTCAGCTCCAGCGGGGCTCCGAGCCTCTCGCCCCTGCGGACGATGTCGGCCTTGGAATCGTGCAGGATCGGGGTCTCGACCGATATGGGATGCCCCTCGACGCCGGCCTTGGTGCCGACCGCCAGCATCCTCTGGAACTGCTCGAAGAACTCCGGACGGCAGTCCGGGTATCCGGAGTAGTCCACGGAGTTCGCCCCGATGTAGATCCTGTCCGCGTCTATGGACTCGCACAGGCCGGCCGCGATGCTCAGGAAGACGATGTTCCTGGCCGGGACATAGGTCACCGGGATCTGCGCATCGAGCTCGCCCTCCCTGTCGAGCGGGACGTCCATGTCTTCCCGTGTGAGCGCGGAGCGGTAGGAGCTCAGGTCGAGGTCTATCACGACGTGCTCCACCCCGTAGTGCCTGCAGACGTCCTCGGCGGAGACGAGCTCCCTGGTGTGCCTCTGGCCGTACCTGAAGCTGATCGCCGTGACCTCGCACCCGTCCGCCAGCGCCTGTGCGAGGGTCGTCGTGGAATCGAGCCCGCCGGACAGCAGCACGACGGCCCTCGGCATCGGAGCACCTCGGTGTACCATGCCGTCTGGCCCCTCTCCTCGTCCAGTCCGACGGACACGGACCTGACGTTGTCCGGGAAGTCGATGTCGGAGATCATCCTGAGCGTCATCATCCTCGACATCTCCTCCGCCGTCGTGGTGGGGATGTCCAGCAGGACGACGTCCATCCTCGGGAAGACGTACCTCTTCCCGAGGCACTCCACCTCGACCGAGTCCTCTCCCACATCCAGCTTCGCATCGGGGGACCTGGTGGGCAGCAGGACCCTGTGGTCCAGCTCCTCGATCATGGCCCTGAGCTCCCTCTTGAGCACCACGAAGTCCATGATCATCCCCTCCGGCCCTATGTCCCCCTCCAGCCTGAGCCTGACGATGTAGGAGTGCCCGTGCAGCCTGGAGCACTTCTCGTGCCTCGGTATGAAATGGCATGCCGAGTACCTCAATCCTGAATAGCCTCCGTCGATCTCGAGTATCATTGCGATCCCTCCGAGAGCCTCCTCGCCAGCGCGATGGAGTCCCTGTAATCCGTTTTGGCCCTGGACGTGTCGATGAACACCCTGTCGGCGTTCACGACGGGCGCCCCGAGCGCCTGCACCCCGCCGACGAAGTGCAGAGTCCTGAACATTATGTTGCCCGTTATGCCCTCGGGCGCGATTATGATGCCCGCCTCCCGGACGGCGTCCTCCACCAGGATCTGGCAGTGGTACGCGTCGTATCCCGCGTCGATCAGACGGTCGACGAGCGAGATGGCGTTGTCGATGCTCCTGTCCACCGCCGCGCAGCGGCCGCGGTCCTCGCACCTTCCGCCGGACATGACGGCTATGCGGGACTCCATCCCCAGTCTCTTCGCGAAGCGCGCGGCGTTGGCGGCGATGTCGAACCTCTGGTCCTCCGTCCATCCCTCGTCGATGCCTACCGGGGCGAGGATGAGGAGCCTGCCGCCGGCGGGCTGGAGGATCACGATCCTCTCGAGCTTCCTCAGCCCGAACGCCTTCCTGAGCATGGGCATCACCTCGTCCGATGGGAGGTCCCCGCGCACGGCGGCGTCTATCCTCCCGGAGACGAGATCGTCGACCATCTCCTGGGCATCGTCGTATATCCTGACGTCCCCTCCGGACTCCCTGGCGCTGCGCTCCACGTATCCTCTGCATGTCGCCCTGCCTATCCCAACGACGGACCTGTCGGAGACGGAGGCAAGGAGCTCATCGGCGTCAGTGATCAATTCTCGCACCTCTTGGGCCCCTGGTCCGTAGGGACGGGGCGGTGATCCGCAGGCGTGCGATCCTCGCACCCTGCTGCTGTCTAGACCCGAATTGGCACGACCTATAAACGATTGCGCAGGAGAGGTCCGGGCAGAGTGCTGGGAACATGACGTCAGTAACACGAATGTGTCCAATCGTATACTGTTAAATACGGGTATTATCCTTGGACCGATTCGTAGCACCATGATCACTGGAACATCCAAAACAGCTGCGATCCTGGCAGTCGTCGCGATAGCGCTGATGACGATCGCGACCGTGCCCGCGACCGATGCGGACACGCCGCAGCCGTTCGCAATCACCGATTCCACAGGAACTGTCTCTGAATACTCGGGACCGTCCGAGAACATCATCGTAACAGGGTACGCCGCGACCCTCACGCTCATCGACGCTGGATCCGCATCCAGGATCTACGCCACCGATCAGTACGGCAGGGATGCGTTCGAGGACAAGGGCCTGGAAGCCCCGAGGACGTTCACCTTCACCTTCGGCGACAACTCCATGCTGAAGTCCGATATCATCGGATCCGTCGACGACGGGTTCGACAAGGAGCGGGATACTGTATTCCTCACCACATACACCACGCAGTTCATAGGCTCCGACGGTAAGTCCGGCCTGCGCGCGGAGCTCCTGGATGCGGGATTCGCCCATGTCCTCTTCTACGGATCCGTCTACGAGTACGAGGACATAGTGGGCATCGTGCGCGACCTCGAATCCATCTCCGGCAGCGACGCCGGACTGACGGAGGACATGGAGGACGCCCTGGAGTACGTGTCCGGAGCCGTCTCCGGCCTGGAGAGGACGGACGCCCTGTTCCTGAGGTACAGCGGCAGCAAGGGCTGGGGGATCGGGGTCTCCGGATCCATAGGCGGCATGCTCATCAAGGAAGCGGGCGGCAACGACCTGGGCGCCGGGACCGGTGCGCTCTCCACCCTGTACAACCAGACGAAGATAATCGAGATACTGGACTCCCATCCCGACGCCGTGGTATTCCTGGACAGCCCGTACTTCGACACGTACGGCGGTACGTTCGAGAGCTTCGTGGAGGACGTCCTCCACGGCAGCCAGGGCGATCTGAAGCTGGTGAAGATGCTGAAGACCTGGAACAACTACGATCCGGAGTCCGCGGAGGGCCTGGTTGAGATAGCGCACATCCTCCACCCCGAGGCCGTGGACGGAAGCTACGAGGTCTTCGGCGGTTCCGGCGGGAACGCGTCCGGCGACGGCACGATGGCCGTCGGCATCGCAGCGGCCGTGATCGTTATAGCCCTGGCAGCGTTCCTAGTCATCCGTTCCAGGAAGTCCGCATGATGAAGGGTGCGTCCAGTAGGAGGTTGAGGGCGGCGGCCGTTGTCGCCGTCCTGGCGGCGATGCTTGCGGCAGGCGTGCTGCTGGACCTCACCTGGGCCACGTTCAAGGTGACCGTGTCCGACGTCATCGACGTCGCGCTCGGAAATGGGACGTGGGCGAAGAGCATACTCGTCGAGGACAACGCGCAGCGCGTGGTCATAGGCGGATTCGTCGGTGCCGGACTGGCGGTATGCGGCTGCGCCATGCAGGCCGTGTTCCGCAACCCGATGGCATCCCCGTACCTCCTCGGGCTCTCGTCCGGAGCGTCCCTCGGGGCCTCGATAGGTCTGCTGTTCACGATACCGCTCGTCCCGGCGGCCATAGCCACTCCTCTCCTGGCGTTCGTCACGTGCTTCCTGACCATGCTCCTGGTGTGGGGCGTCTCCCGCGTCGGCGGATCCACCCGCACGGAGACCCTCCTGCTCACCGGGATCGCGGTATCCTCGATGATGTCCGCGGTTGTGTCGTTCCTGACGTTCATCGCCGGGGAGAAGACCGAGGACATAGTCTTCTGGAGCATGGGGAGCCTCAGCAGGGCCGGATGGAACGAGATATCCGTCGTGGCCCCGCTCGTGCTGGTGGGGATCCTGATTATATTCTCCTACGGGAAGGACCTCAACGCCATGATGCTCGGCGACGCCCACGCCATGGACCTTGGCATAGAGGTGGGGAGGACCAGGTTCCGCATACTGGCCGCATCCACCCTGGTGACCGCCGCGGCCGTGGCGTTCGTCGGAGCCATCGGATTCGTCGGCCTGATAATACCGCACATCTTCCGCATCCTCCTGGGCCCGGACAACCGCGTGCTGATACCCGTGAGCGCGTTCGGAGGCGCCGCGTTCCTGATCCTGTGCGACTGGCTCACCCGCACGGTCGCTCCCGAATTCGGCGTCCTGCCCATCGGCGTCCTCACCGCCCTCGTCGGAGCGCCGTACTTCATATATCTCCTTAGAAGGAGGAGGAACGAGGTGGGCTGGTCGTGAGCTTCGAGATCAGGGATCTGGTCTACACCTATAGGGACGCCCCCGTCCTGGACGGAGCGTCCCTGGAGATCCGCGAAGGGGAGATCATCGGCATCCTCGGCCCCAACGGATGCGGGAAGACGACGCTGCTGAAGAATCTGAACCGCAACCTGTCGCCGGAATCCGGATGCATCCTCCTCGACGGGGAGGATATCGCCGGCATGGCCAAGAGGAACATAGCCCGGACGGTGGCCGCGGTCCCACAGGGGAACGAGATCAGGTTCTCGTTCACGGTCGAGGAGATCGTCGCCATGGGCAGGATGCCCTTCCAGGGGAGGTTCGAGGGATCGTCCTCGAAGGATCTGGAGATCGCCCGCGAGGCCATGGCCGATGTCGGCATCCTCGGGAAGAAGGACCGCCCGATAAGCGAGCTCAGCGGAGGAGAGAGGCAGAGGGCCATCATAGCCAGGGCCCTCGCCCAGACCCCACGGATACTCCTGATGGACGAACCGACGAACCATCTGGACATCAATATGCAGTTCGAGGTCCTTGACCTGGTCGAGAGGCTGTCCCGCGATAGGGGCATCACCGTGGTGATCGTGTCCCACGACCTCCCGATGGCCGCCCGCTACTGCGACCGTCTCGCCATGATCCACGACAGGAGGGTCATGTGCGTCGGCACCCCGGAGGAGGTCCTGACCCCCGCCAACATGAGGCTGGTCTTCAGCGTCGACGCCGAGCTCTCCTCCGATTCCCGGACGGGCAGAAGGACCGTGCTCCTGCACGGCGCCGTTCCGAAGGACGCCCACACGGAGCGTGACTAAAGGCGCATGTTCATCTACGAGCACGCGCTCCCCTTCGCCATGCAGAGGTGCACGGCGCCTGTAGTATCAGCAGCGGCGGGATTCGTCCTGATGGCCGCAGGATTCCTCGGATACCTCTCCGACGACTCCGATCCGTACACGTGGCTGTTTGCGGCCGGAGCGGCGGTGCTCGTCGCATCCTACATCCTGATAGCGTTCTGCTCCAGGAGAGCGAACGCGGCCCTCAACTCCATCTACGAAGAGGACGCGATGAACGGCTACGTCTACTATATGGACGGCGAGCCCTCGCCCATGGAAGCCACCATCACGGACCTCACGATGATGGCTGTCGGTCCCAGGAGGGCGGCATCGGCGCTCGGATACATCTGCTACATGGACGGAGGGCCTTCGCCCATGGAAGCCACCATCACGGACCTCACGAGGCGCCCATGAGCGCCCTCGACGCCGACCTGCTCTATCTTCTGTTCAACTCGGCCAATATGAACCGGTGGAACGACCACATGAAGCCGGTCGACCTCACCGAGCTGGACAAGCAGGCGCACAAGGCGGCCATAGCCTGGGTCCTCGGCATGTTCGAGGAGTCCGGCGGCCACAAGATGGACTGGAGGAGCATCATCGAGCACACCCTGTTCTCGTTCGTCCAGAGGTCCGTGCTCACGGATCTGAAACCCCAGGTCTTCCACAGGATCACCGCCGAACGCAGCAGGCAGGTCAACGAATACGTCATGGAGGAGTTCGGGCGTCTGGTCCCGAACGCCGACCCGGCCTTCGTCGACAGGATGGCCGCGTATCTGGAATCCCCGAAGGACTCGAGAGAGGATGCCGTCGTCCGTGCCGCCCACTACCTCGCCACCAGATGGGAGTTCAACCTCATCTACGACTCCAACCGCTCCCTGTACGGCATAGACCGCACCAAGGAGGAGATCGACCGCGAGATTGGACAGCATATGGACCTCATCGGCGTGAGAGAGGTGATGGCCACAGGAGGGGCGTTCAACTTCATCGACCTCGTAGGGCAGCTCAGATTCCAGCAGCGCTGGGCTAGGACCCCCCGCATCCCGAGGACCACGGTCCTGGGCCATTCTCTCCTCGTGGCCGACATGATGTACCTCCACGACCTGGATGCGGGCGCTGACGACCGCACCGTGTACAACGACTTCTACACCGGCCTCTTCCACGATCTTCCGGAGGTGCTGACCAAGGACGTCATCACCCCCATCAAGACCAGAGTGGACGGCCTGGCATCCCTGCTGGAGGATATCGAGCACGATATGGTCGAATCCGAGATAATGCCCCTGCTGAAGGAGGAGTGGAGACCGGATTTCAGAAGGATGGTGTACGACCCGTTCTCCGACATCGACGACCCCGTCTTCGGAAGGAGGAACGGCTACGACCTGAAGGGCTGCGACCTGATGGGCGCGTACATGGAGGCGTTCCTCTCCAGGAGATACGGGATCACGTCCTACACCCTCCAGGAGGGCGAAAGGAGCATCCGCGACAGACTGGTCGAGAGAGGCGGGGGCATGGACGCCAGAGCCATCCTAGAGGACTTCGACCGCATGAGGATCCGATGCCGGCGAGCGCACGGTGCGCTTCTGTTCGATGATGGTGAGCTCATCGAATCCACGGGAGCGGATGATATCCAAGAGGGAGAACATGGACAACGACCGCCGCGATCAACAGGCGACCGTGCTGGAGTTCTGGTCGTCGCAGGCAGAGCACTGTGAGAAATCGACCCGTCGGCTGGTTGGAAAGGACACACTGATCCTGGATGCGGTGGACTCCCTATTCCCCAACACCAGGGGCCTGGATGTACTGGATATAGGTTCCGGAGGAGAATTCTCATCCATCTCGCTGGCGCGGCAGGGGCATCACGTAACATCCATCGACATCTCCCCGGATATGATCGAATCCGCGAAGAGGAACGCGGGTGCGTTCGATGTCCGTGTCGACTACATCCTCGACGACATACAGAGATCGAAGATGCCCGACAGCTCCTTCGACCTCGTCGTGTTCTACGAGACCTTGTTCACCATAGTGGATGTGTCGTCCGCCATAACCGAGGCTGTCCGCATCCTTCGCCCCGGAGGGAGACTGCTCATCATGGACGGCAACTACTTCCAGGATCAGAAGATAGAGAGATACCAGGCACGCAAGGACTACTTCAAGATGAAGTACGGTACGACCGAGATGCAGATCCGGCCGGAATTCTCCGATCTGAACTACGAGGAGCTGGAACGCACTGTGAAACCCCTCTATGTATCGCGCGTCATTCACCCGGGCTGGGAAGTATGGAACTTTCTGGATATGGGGCTCGAGGATCTGCACATAGATACGACGGATACAGAGGACTATATCAGAATCACTCCGACCGGCAGAACGAGCGTGGCGCTGTCGTACCTTATCTCGGCAAGGAAGCCGTTCAAGATACCGGATCAACCCTCGAACATCGACGAACGGGGCGAGAACATCGCGATCGACGTGATAGGCGACAGCTGCACCATGGAGGAGAGGATCTTCTCAGTCCTTTCCAACAGGAATCGCGTAGCGATACTCCGGATACTGCTGGCATCACCATCGAACGTGCGCAGGATATCGGAGCTGCTTGGCGAATCCCAAGCCCTCACCTCGTACAACCTCCGTCTCCTGAAGGATAACGGAATGGGCTAGGAGACCAGCGTGTTGGTGCCCTCTTATCAACACCGATGAGATAAT
>CAYUPU010000019.1:0-25988 GCA_964445265.1 uncultured Methanomassiliicoccales archaeon | reverse complement strand
GTGTGTAATGTTTGTTATGAAGAGATCACCAACACGCTGGTCTCCTAGCCCAAATACAAATATCAGACCTTGACATTTGTTATCATGGACCTATCCATGATGCTGATAGTCATCGGCGGCTTGCTGGAGCCAGTGTGGGTGATCGCGCTCAAGAAGTTCAACGACACCCGCCATCCGGCGTGGCTGGTCGCGACGGTGTTCTTCTGCATCCTGAGTCCTGCGTTCATGGGTCTCGGGATGGATGCCGTGCCGATGGGTGTGGCGTACGCCGTATGGACAGGCATCGGGGCGGTCTGTACCATGGTGGTGGGGTACGTGCTCTACAAGGACAAGGTGAATGCCGTGAAGCTCGTCTGCGTGGGGCTGATCCTCGCAGGAGTGGTCGGCCTCGAGCTCGTCACGGGGGGATCGTCGTGAAGGCCGCATGGCTCTGGGTGATATGCGGCGGCTTCATGGAGGCCGCATGGGCGTCGTTCATGAAGTTGTCCGACGGATTCACGATAATCCATTACGACGTGCTGTTCCTGGTGTTCACCGCCCTGAGCATACTGATGCTCAACAAGGGGTTCAAAGCGGGACTGCCCACGGGGCCGTGCTACGCAGTGTGGGTGGGCACAGGGGCCGTGATATCGGTGGTGGTCGGCATAGCCCTGTTCGGAGACGTCGTATCGGCGGCCGGCTGGGTGTTCGTGGCCATGATCGTGGCCGGGGTCGTCGGGATGAATCTGTCCGATAAGGACGAGGCGCCGTCGGAGAATCCCTAAGGGACTCACATCCCCAGGCCGCAGCGGCCCAGGATGTCTATGACATCGTCGTAGATGTCGATGTACTCGTCGCTGGGCTCCAGGCTCCTGAGGTCGTAGCATTCCTGGAAAGTCTTGCCCTCGGGGGCCCGGCCCAGGTCGTTCTCATAAAGGCCGAGCACGCGGTTCACGACGGCATTGACGTCGGCGACGTCCATACCGCAGGTGGCGAGGGACACCTCGCCCATCATCCTGGCCTCGAGGCCGGTGGTCCTGTTCTGGGCGACGCCCTTTGCGGATGCGACGCCGGACAGGAGCTCCCTTCCGGACGCGGTGTCCGTCATGGCCTGTGCGGCTATCTCCAGCAGGCACATCTCGGTGCACGGACCGGCCAAGGTGTAGTATTGGTTGGCCAGTATGAAGTCCGTGCTCTGATCCAGCGCCGCCGCCGCATGGGCAGCGACCTGCAGGGTCTCCCTGGTGGTGGTCGTGCCCCAGCGTATGTGGATCGGTCCGTCCAGGTGGATGTCCGAATCCAGGATGGCGAACGATGCGATGGTGGCGGCCACGTCGCAGATGGCGGTCTCCTCCGCTCCGCCGACGTACCCTCCGAACATGGGCATCTGCTCGATGAGGATGGCGTCCCCCGATGCACCCCAGCCCGCGAGCATGTTGAGGCTGGCCATGTTGATCTTCAGCTCGTTGAGCTGGGAGCACTCGTGCAGATCGCACTGCTTCATGCCGTACGGCGTCTGATCGGACACGAGCCTCCCTGCCGCGGTGAGCGGGGTCTGGGGGCCCTATATGCACATGCCGGGGCGCTGCGCGAGCAGGCAGGCCTCGCGGACCTCCCTGATCTCGGCCATAGTGGCTCTGATCTCCCAGGGCGTCTCGGATGCGGCCGTGTGGTCGTTCACAGTGTTCAGCACGCCGCTGACTATGCTGTCCACCACGGGCTCCTGTGCGTACGATCTTATCAGAGGGACGAAGACGTCCTCGCTGACCGGGGACCCCGTGGGGCCTCCCTGGATGACGGGCTTGCGGGTATCGTTGCCGCGACGGGCCACGCACTCGTGCTCGTCCTTCCCCGATCCGAGGCGGAGCGACTGCGGGGCCATCTTGAGGCCTTCGAACAGCTCGTCCTCCCCAATCCTCATGACGCGTCCGAGGTCGGAGTTGTAGAATCCGGTGGTGAGGAGCATGTCGACCCCGGCGAGGAAGAGCCTCTCGTTGAGGTCCGGATCGGTCGGTATGATGTCCTTCCCGAACCTGATCTTGTACTTCTCCTTCATCCGTGTGGCGTTGCCGGGAACCACAACGTAGTCCCATTGGTCTTCGGGGACCCTCTCCCCTGCGAGGAAGCGGTCGTATGCCTCGAAGATATCGACGTACCTCTTCGCAGTCATGGCTGGATGGCGGATTGCCGATTGGGTTCTTAATGGGAACGGTCCGACGGCCCGTCGTCGTTCCTCTCTGCGGACACGAGGCGCTTGACGAGATCGACGATCTCCCCTCCGTTGGAGGAGTATCCGTCCCCTCCGATCTGCCTGACCCACTCCTGGCTGCACGGCGCGCCTCCGAAGATCGTCATGACGGAGCGCCCTTCCTCCTTGAAGATGCGGACCATCTCCTTCTGCTGCGGCAGGCTGACCGTCATGAGCGCGGAGCCTCCTACTACTTCCGCCCCCGTCTCTTCGGCCGCCTTGAGGAACTCGCGCGGATCAACATCGGCGCCGAGATCGATCACTTTGAATCCGGCCCCGCGGAGCATGGCGCAGCAGACGTTCTTCCCTATGGAATGGATGTCGCCCTTGACGGAGCCCATGACCACGACGCCCTTCAGCTTCGCGGAGCCCTTGTCCATGTACGGCTCGATGACATCGAGCGTAGCCTCCATGGCCTTGGACGCCATGACGATCTGGGGCAGATACACCTTGGCATTGTCGAAGTCGCGGCTTATGCGGTCCATGCCCTTGGCCAGCCCTTCGTTGATCGCTTGGTCCGGACATATGCCGGAGTCCATGGCGAGTCTAGCGTACGACCTGCTCTTCTCTATGTTCCAGGTGGCGATGGAATCCTCCAGCCCCTTCAGGATGCGCTTCTCATCCATCTGTTCCTCCTCCAGATGTAAGGTATTTCTGAAACGGGCGGGGCGAACCCCGCCCTGGATGTTCATTCCTTCGTTTCTTCGGAGGTCTTCTCCTCCGGATCCGCATCCTCCTTTCCGATCGCGTCCTTCTGCTTTCTGAGGTCGGCGATCTTGGCATCGGAGGTCTTGATCCTCTCGTAGAGTTCGGCGATATCCGCGTCGGCGGCGGTCTTGCCGGCCTTCAGCGCCTCGACGACCTTTTTGCCGATGTCGTTCGTGGCTTCCCTGATGACCTTCTCCTCGTCCCTGATCTTGGAATCCAGCTTCTCTCTGTCGATGCTGTTCCCGATCTTGGTGTCGGCGATCTTGGCGGCGGTCTTGACCTTGTCCATGAATCCCATGGTTATCGCTCCTGTTCTCACTCGACCAGCCTGTGGTACCCGTACGCGGGCTCGCCCGCGTTGAAGCAGTACCGGATGGTCGCGAACTGCTTTTTGAATTCCTTCACATCCTCTTTAACCTTGCTCGGATCCTCCTTCTTGACCACGACGCGGGCGATGAAATCGGCGACCTCGTCCATCTCGGACTCCTTCATGCCGAGCCTGGTCATCTCCTGCGCTCCGAGCCTGAGCCCGGACGGCCTGACCGAACTGGTGTCCCGGGGGAGCATGTTCTTGTTGCAGATGATGTTGGCATCCTCGAGGGCCTTCGCGCAGTCCTTGCCGCCTCCGAACTGGGCGACATCGAGGGCGATGGCGTGGGATCTGGTGAATCCGAGGTCCGGGCAGAGCACGGGGACGCCGCGCCCGTACAGCGACTGCCCCAGGGCCCTGGCGTTCTTGCACGCCTGTGCGGCATAGTCCTTGGCGAACACATCCATCTCCGCGAGGGTCACGCCCAGGGCGGCCATGGCGTGGAGGTGGTGGCTCGAGGTCACGCCGGGGAACACGGCGTGCAGCAGCTTCTTCTCCTGCTCCTCGGTCAGATTCGCTCCGAGGAGAAGGCCGTGGTTGGGTCCGGGGAATGTCTTGTGGGTGGACGAGGAGACGATGTTCACGCTTTCTCTGAGGGGGTCGTGGAACTGCTTGCCCGCGACGAGTCCGAGTACGTGCGCGCAGTCCTCCCAGACCAGGCATCCGATTTCCTGGAATGTGTCCTGCAGCTCCTTGAGGGGCGGGGGGAACAGGAAGACGGACAGTCCGAACTGGGCGACCTTGGGCCGGACCTCCTTGAGGAGCTTGATGGTTCCGTCGACATCGATGTTCATGTCTTCCTCGTTGAAGGGGTAGTTGACGGAGTTGACGCCTCTCTGTCCGAATGCTCCGAACTCGCAGGTGGAGATGTGGGCGCCCTGTGCGAGTGCGCACGTGGTGATCGTGTCGCCGGGCTGCGCAAAAGCGAAGAGGACGGCCATGTTGGCCACGGTTCCGGAGATCGGTCTGACGTCGGCGAAGTCGGCGTCGAAGACCTTCTTCGCCAGCTCGATGGCCTTGAGCTCGACCTGGTCGACGTATATGTTGCCCTGGTAGTAGCGCTTGCCGGGGAGTCCCTCAGCGTATCTGTCGGCGAAGTCGGATATGAGCATCTCCTTGGCGAGAGGGCTCATCAGGTTCTCAGAGGCGATCATGGGGATGCATTCCTCGAACCATTTGTTGTGATCCATCACTTTTTGTCTGATGAATTTGGCATCTTCCAGAGTCATTTGATCTGATCCGCGGTTATGTGGTGCGAGCGTAAAAAGGGTCGTGTCCAGCAGATGGGGCGTGAGGCGGCCGGCATGGTCCGCAGATTTGTTGTATCCGCGTCGGATGGGGCTCATGATGCAGTGTTTCTTAGTTAATATTATATAATGTTACCTGTCATTAATCATCATATTATGGCAATTTATATAATAAATTATCCTATATTTTTATATAGTATGAAAAAACAACTTTTTTGATTTGATTGATTATAGATAATATTAAATATGAAAATCAAACCCATGATAGCAATTGATAATAAGATTTAAATAAAATATCATTCAGAATGCCAATAATTATAGAAAATATTAAATATTATACATCGGATGATTGATATGTTGAGATGTCGAACCGGCATCCAGCAAAAGGAGGAAAACAAAATGCCGTCCAAGGACGAGATTCTGGCGGACCTGAAGAAGTCCGTCGAGACATGGGACATCAATCTTGTGAAGACTGCCGCACAGCAGGCGATTGATGCCAACATCCCCGTTGCAGAGATCATCGGCGACGGGCTCGGAAAGGGAATGGAGGTTGTCGGCGTCAGGTTTGACAAGGCCGAGATCTTCCTGCCCCAGGTCGTCGCCGCATCGAAGACCATGGAGCTCGCGCTCAAGATTCTCGAGCCTCTCATGGGAGCCGGCGGATCCGACGGTCTCAAGGGAACCGTCATCATGGGAACTGTCGAGGGCGACATCCACGAGATCGGAAAGAACGTCTGCTGCGCCATGCTCCGCGGAGCCGGATACAAGGTCATCGACCTCGGACCCGATGCATCCGCCCAGGACTTCCTGGACGCCGCCGACGAGAACGAGGCCCAGATCCTCGGAGGATCCGCTCTCATGACCACCACGCTCGAGGCCCAGCGCGAGCTGGTCGAGGCAGTCAAGGAGGTCGAGGGACCCTACAAGTGTATCTTCGGAGGCGCCCCCTGCAGTCAGGAGTGGTGCGACGAGATCGGTGCCGACGGGTATTCCGAGACCGCGAACGAGATCGTCGGACTCTGCGACAAGCTCGAGGCCGAGTTCTGAGGTGCGAGGCACCAGGACCCAAGGAGGAAACTGAAATGGCATCCACAAGACCCCTCACAATCACCGACGTCTACGAGAGGTTCGTAAAGGGCAAGAAGGTCAAGGTCGAGGACTGGGACTACCAGGTCATCCCCCAGAACCTCACCGCTCTGAAGGAGAAGTACAACATCAAGATCGAGCAGGATTCCATCATCCCCGAGGACAAGGAGCTCATCAACAACCTGTTCCTCGCCGGACTGGAGATGCTCGTCACCACCGGATACTACTGCCAGGATCTCGGCAGGGTAATGCACGTGACCGAGGAGGAGGTCTTCGAGGGCATCAAGAAGACCCCCAAGAAGCTGATCCTCGGAGAGGGCAGGGACATCGCCAGGTTCTACCCGAGGCACGGCAACTCTCCCGTCAAGCCCATCATCCAGGGCGGACCCACAGGATCTCCTCTGTCCGAGGAGTACTTCATGAAGATCATGCAGTCCTACGCCCAGGAGGGCATCGTGGACAACCTGGTCAACGGAGTCATGACCACCATCGAGGGCAAGCCCGCGAAGTCCAAGACCCCCTACGAGGTCCGCGCCACCATGGCGGAGCTCAGGGCGACCAAGGAGGCCAGGATCAGGGCCGGAAGGCCCGGCCTCGGTGTTTAGGGACCGGAGACGCCGCTGTCCGAGGCGGCAAGGCTGGTGGCCGACGCCCCCAACGCAGGGCACAGGATCACCGATCCCCACGAGTGCTCCCAGCTCAACGAGCTGAAGATGGACATGACCGGCCTGAACATGCTGGCCGGCTGGACCACCTCCGGGGACACCATCATGATCGAGCAGATGCCCATCCTGGGAGGATACACCGGAGGCGTCGAGGAGACCGCCATCTGCGATGTCGCCACGACCCTCGGTTCGTTCGCCTGCTTCAGCGGTAACTTCCACCTGGACGGACCCATCCACATCAGGTGGGGAACCACTATGGCCCGCGGCACCCTCCAGGTCGCCGCCCACGCCGCAGCCGCGATCGACGCCAACACCGATCTCCTGCTGGCCAACCAGTACTACCCAATCGCCGGCCCGTGCACAGAGATGTGCCTGCTGGAGACCGCCGCCCAGGCCATCACCGATACCGCGTCCGGAAGGGAGCTCCTGTCTGGATCCGCCGCCGCCAAGGGTGTTGTCATGGACAAGACCACTGGAATGGAGGCCAGGATGATGGGCAACGCGGCGAACTCGGCCGCGGGGATGAAGATCTCCGATGTGAACGAGGTCCTGAACAAGCTCATTCCGCTGTACGAGGCCCACTACACCGACGCTCCTGCCGGCAAGACCTTCGCGGAGTGCTACGACACTACGACCGTCAGGCCGACCAAGGAGTACCTCGAGATCTACGACAAGGCTGTCGCCACCCTCGAGAACGAGTGCGGCTTCACCATGAAGAGCTTCTGAGCTCCGAAAACCGAACATGCCGGCGGCCGCGATCGGTCGCCGGATCCCCTCTCCGGCCATATTATCCGGCGTGGCCGGAGGGGCACCAATCACCTTCTGCAGTCGATCAGACCCCCCCCCCAAGCCGGATATTAGCTACATCATATCTACCATTTTTCGAGTATATTCAGGCGGCTTAAGTTGGATGCACGGATTCTCTACCGAGAGGTGCAATCGTGGATTTCGAGAAGGCACTGGAAGCTGTGAGGTCGGGACGCCCGATCCTCGTCTACGACTTCGACGACCGCGAGCGCGAGTCCGATCTCACCGTCGCCTCGCAGTTCGTGACGCCCGATGTCCTGCGCATGATGAGACGGAGCGCCGGAGGCCTGGTCTGCACCACGATGCCGGGCCCTTTCGCCGCCGAGATCGGCCTGCCGTTCCTCTCGGACGTGTTCTGGGACGATTCGGAGCGCTATCCGCTCCTGAAGGCCATGGCGCCGTCCGATATCCCGTACGATCGCACCAAGTCGTCGTTCGGGATCACGATCAATCACCGCGACACGTACACGGGGATAACCGACCGCGACCGCGCGCTCACGATAACGGAGTTCGTCAGGACGTTGTTCTCCGGAGAGCCGACGGAGGCCGTCCGCATCGAGCTCGGAGAGAGGTTCAGGGCGCCAGGCCACGTCCATCTCCTGAACACCACCGACAAGATACTGGAGAGCCGCAAGGGCCATACGGAGCTCTGCACCGCCATGATGTACATGGCCGGCGTCCTGCCGTCCGCCACGATCTGCGAGATGATGGGCGACGACGGGGGTTCGATGTCGCGTCCCGATGTCGAGGCCTTCGCAGAGGAGAACGGCATACCGTTCGTCACGGGATCGGAGGTCCTCGAGCGCTGGTCCGCGTTCAGGGGAGAGGGAGGCGGGAATTGATCCGTGTGATGGCCTCCGGGGTCTTCGACCTGATACATCCCGGCCATATATCCTACCTGGAGCAGGCCCGTTCGTACGGCGACGAGCTGGTGGTCGTGGTGGCGTGCGATGCCACCGTCAGGCGGAGGAAGCACGATCCCATCACACCGGAGGCCATGAGGGCCAGGGTGGTCGGCGCGCTGAAGCCGGTTGACCGGGTCATCATAGGCGGAGACGGCGACCTGTTCGACACGGTGCGCTACGTCAAGCCGGACGTCATAGTGCTGGGCTACGACCAGGGGTTCGATGCGGCCGAGCTGCAGAAGGACCTGGGGGAGCACGGCATGGGCGGCGTCAGGGTGGTCAGGGCCACGGAGTGTGCCGAGGACCTCAACGCCACCCGGAGAATCATAGCCCGCATAAGGGCGATGGGGGATGAGCAGTGAAGACTATCGGCATAGCGGACACCACGTTCGCGAGATACGATATGGGACGCTCGGCCATAGACGAGCTCCAGAGGACGGGCACGGGATTCAAGGTGGTCCGCTACACGGTGCCTGGTGTCAAGGACCTCCCGGTGGCGGCCAAGAAGCTCATAGAGGAGCAGGGCTGCGACATCGTCATCGCGCTGGGGATGCCCGGTCCGATGCAGAAGGACAAGATGTGCGCCCACGAGGCCTCGACGGGGCTGATAAGGGCGCAGCTGATGACCAACAGACACATCATAGAGGTCTTCGTCCATGAGGACGAGGCCAAGGACGATGACGAGCTCGCCTTCCTCGCGGATGCGAGGGCCAGGGAGCATGCGGTAAACGCTTACGACCTCCTCTTCCGCCCCGAGTCGCTGACCCGGCGCGCAGGGACGGGTCTCCGGCAGGGGTTCGCCGACAAGGGCCCCGTCAGATACAGGTGATATCAATGAAGGAGTACAGGATTGGAATGGTGGCGGCCGAGTTCAACTACGAGGTCACCATGCTCATGATCGAGCGCGCCAAGGCCGAGGCCGACTTCCTCGGGGTCAGGATCGTCAAGGAGATCAAGGTCCCCGGCGTCTTCGAGATCCCTCTGGCCGTGAAGCGCATGCTGGAGAAGGACGACGTCGATGCGGTCATAACCATCGGGGCCGTCATAACCGGCGAGACCAAGCACGACGAGGTCGTCGTCGCCCAGGCGTCCCGTAAGGTCATGGACCTCGGGCTTGAGTACGACAAGCCCGTCGGGTTCGGCATCACCGGTCCCGGGATGACCGAGCTTCAGGCCATGGACAGGATAGAGAAGGGACGCGACGTCGTCGACGCTGTTGTCAAGATGCTCCAGAGGCTGGAATGAGGAAACCGGAGGGGCGACCCTCCATTCTTTCCGCCGTCGCATCCGCAGGCGCAGTCCGTCGTCGGTGTCGGCACGGATGATCTCGATTATCCTTTCGATCGAGATCCCCGTGCTTATGGCGAGCGCCACGCAGCCCTCGCCCTTGCGGTATCTCTCCACTAGCTCCTCGCTCTCGTACGACGCTTCGACCTTGCGGGCCGATCCGGATGATCCCGTATCGTGTCCGCCGCGCCATGAGCGGGTCTTGCAGTGAGGGCATCTTACGGGTATGTTGTCGGTGCGGGAGAACCATTTGTGCCCGCACACGGCGCAGTTGTATGTGGTCGGTATCTCGTTCCAATGGTACGTGCCGCAGCCGGGGCATCTGACAGGATTCTCGGTGTAGCTCGTCCATCTGTGTCCGCAGCGACCGCATGTCTTGATGTTGGATTGGCTGGAGCTCATGCAAATCGATTGGAATATACATCCAACATATTAACATTGTTTCGGTCGTGTCCGGGTGTAGGCCAGTACGGGCGGCTAGGTCCCGCAATCGCACCCTAGGCATTCTGGATGCAGGACACAATTCGCAGGTTCGCTCCTCTGTGGATACATCTGACCGGGGTCGTCCCCGTCCTCCGATGCAGGAATGCAGTCGAGTTCCTCTTCGCGAGCATCTTCTATGTTGTGGCCTATTGACACGGGGTCCGTTGCCGCGTATTATCGGAAACGCTCCAATAGACGACATTCTCCGGGGAGCTGGACGTCCTGTTCGCGAGGAGCGGCTCATGATGAGCCGGCTCCTCGGTCACGCAGCCGTCCGATAAGGGGCAATGTCGGGGCATCCCTTGCGGACATATCCGTCGAACGCGTCGCCATCGGATGTTGATGCACAGACGGCTGCCGGATCCGGCGTTCTCCGAGATGAGGGGTGCCCCTCCCGAGATTCAGAGGAGGTAAGCCTTCTCTATCTCCGCGATGTAGACGATGCTGCGGTTCCCGTCCGGATTCATGGCATCGTCGAGCGATGCGTCGAGGAATCCCTCTCTTCTTATAGGGTCGGCGTACAGGGTCCTGCATAGCAGCACGAGCCTCCCTTCCGCGAATGTGGGCTGTCCGTCCATCATGACGGTCGTCAGGCCCGCCTTCTCGATCTTGTCGGGCACATCCCTTCCGGATGTCTTGCCGAGATACCCCATCTCGTCCTTCCTGCCGTCGAAGAACGTGAGCGTGAATTCCGGGTTGGCCTCCAGGAACTCGTTGGTGTAGCGGCTAGGCCTGATGAATATGAATGCGACCTTCTTCCTCCAGAGCGATCCGAGCGCTCCCCAGGAGGCCGTGAGGGTGTTGACCCTCCCGTCCTTCTGAGAGGTCACCAGCATCCAGTTGCTCTGGATGTCGTTTACAGCATCCACATGCTGACCGAGCTTGTCCAGGTCTATCTCCTGCATGGGAGGGTCCATGCCGTGGGCATATACCCGCTTCGCGATGATGCGATCGGGCCACGTGCCTCTTCATGAACCTCTCGAGCCTGTCATAGGCCTCCTCGAGCACGGGGAGCGGCGGGAGGGTGATGGTCCTGAAGTGGTCCTGTCCGAACTCCTGGCAGAATCCGGATCCGTGCACCATGACCACGCCCTCCTCCCTGATGAGGTCGAGCAGGAAGTCCTTGTCCGTCCTCCACGGGGTGCCGCGGAGCTCGATGCGGGGGAACATGTAGAACGCCCCCTTGGCCCTCCTGGTGGAGATGCCGTCGATCTCGTTGAGCCTCCTGTAGGTGAAGTCCGCCCTCTCCTTCAGCTTCCTGTTGAGGTCTATGATGTAGTCCTGGGGGCCCTGCAGGGATGCCCTGGCGGCCGCCTGGCAGGGGACGTTTGGGCATATCCTGGCGCGGAACTGCTTCATAAGTCCCTCACGCACCTCGTCCATGAGGCCGTTCTGATCCATGAAGTACATGTATCCGACCCTCCAGCCAGGCATCAGGTTGACTTTGGAGAATCCGTTGAATATGACGCGGGGGATATCGTCCGCGAGCTGGGATGCGGAGAAGTGCGTCCCCTCCATGATGATCTTGTCGTAGATCTCGTCGGATATCAGAGGGATGTCGTACTCTGCGGCGATGTCGCCCATCTCGCGTATGGTCCTCTCGTCGTACACCGCGCCGGTCGGATTGTTGGGATTGATGATGATCATCGCCTTGGTGCGGTTGGTGATCCTCTTCCTGACCATGTCGGTGTCGAGGCGCCAGTCCTCGTCCTCGATCTGCCTGTACGGGACTGTGCGGCCCTCGTAGTAGTTAATGTACTGGGCGTAGGAGGGGTATCCCGGACCCGGAACAAGGACCTCGTCGCCGGGCTCGACCAGCGTCCCCATCATCATGTTGATGGCCTCGCTGACGCCTGCGGTGACATAGACGTCGTTCGATGTTATCCTCGCCCCGTGCTTTTCGAACTCCCTGTCGACGATGGCCTCACGGAGATCCAGGTTCCCTTGCGAGTCCCCGTATCCGTTGTCGGTCTCGTCGACCGCTGCTCTCAGCGTGGCCTTGAAGTATTCGGGGGTCTCGAAGTCCCATTTGTTGGGATCGCCGATGTTGAGATCAAGGGTCCTCACCCCGGCCTTGCGGGCGGCGGCGGCAGGGACGGTGACCTCGCGTATCGCGTAGTTCATTCCCATCGACCTTCTGGATGCCTTGATCTTCGTTCTCATAACGATCGGTCCGCTGGATTCAGAAGGATGGCTATAAACCTTGGCGGAGGTGCCGGCTCGTCGCGACCGGGAGGCCTCCGCCACAGGATGGAAGGGGCCGTGCGGCCCCCGTCCCGGATCACTTGACGTTCGGGTCGTACTCGCCGTATTCGCATCCGATGCGCTTGACCTCTATCTCATCGATGAGGCCGCCTTTGGAATCATAGAGCTTCAGGGTGCCGTATCCGTTGCCGCCGTTCCAGAGCTGCGTGTATCTCTTCATGCCGTCGGGGGATTCGTAGCTCACGTTGAGCATGTCCTTTTTCTTGCAACGGATGTCGGTCACCAGTCTGGCCTTCCTGGTGGACTGGTCAACGTGCCACACGATCTCATCCTCCGTCTCCTGGTATCCGAATTCGGTCTTGGACCCGGTCCAGAACTTGGAGAAGTTGAATTCATAGCATTCGCCCTCGTAGTAGATGCCGCCGAGTAGCTTCCTGTTCAGGGCGATGCCGTAGACCTTGGGCCTTCCTCCGCCGATCTCGAACGCGCTGTTCTCCAGCCTCTTCCCGGTCTTCTTGCTGACCATATCGTTGGACGACAGCCAGACCCAGGGGGAGGTGAAGTTGCTGCCCCAGTTCTTATCGGCGTAGCCGTTGCACCTCTCGGGAACGACGTCGTACTGCACCCCGTTGAACACGATGGTGCCCGAGTAGAGGGTCTTGATGCCTGCCGCGTGCCAGAACATCTCGTACGCCTTGGTGGCACGGAAGAACGCGCTGGCTCCGTAGCCGACGTTGTAGGCGATCTTCTTGTCGACCTTCAGGTCGAACTGCATGGATCCGGAGTCGCACATCCATTCGGGGTGCTCGGCCGCGTCCTCCGGGGAGATCACGACGCTCCCCTTCAGCGTGCCCGTATCGCAGTAGCAGTCGTCGGCCTTCACGCTGAACGGGACGCCCATCCTGACCTCGATGTCCTTCCAGGAGAAGAAGCGGTGGAGCTGGGCGCCGTCCTCGAGCCACGATCCGCATTTGACCATCAGGTAGGAGGGTCTCTTGCCGGCGGCCTTGTTGGCCGGGAGCTGGCCCAGAGTCGGCTGGTCCTCGGCCAGGGCGGGGTTGATGAGGAAGAACTCGATGAAGAACGGGCGCTCCTCCCCGGTCTCGTGGTTGATCGCCGTGAGGGAGTGCCACCACCAGTCGTACCCCTGCTTCCTGAATTTGCCGGTGAGCATGCACTGCTCCCTGGCCGGATCCTGTTTGTTGAACATATCTATCGACGGCCTCATCGGGATGCGGGTTCTTATAATGGACGGGGTGCCCGCGGCCGGTCCATCCGGTTGAACGGCACGACGGCCCCCGCTCAAACCATGGATCCGTCCGCATCCTCCTTCGCGATGACGACCGGGGCAGCGGAGCCGCCAAGGGAGGGGGCGATCCAGCCCTCCTTGGATCAGCGGCTATCGATGTAGAAGATGACTGGGGCGGCCCCCTTTCCGGGGGCCGAAGGGTTTCAGGACCACCAGTCGCCGTTGCGGCGGTCGATGGTCTGGTCCCTGCCGGGGCCGACGGATACGATGTCCGCGGGGGTCTTGAGGTACCTCTCCATGAACTCGATGTACTCCCTCATCTCGCCGGGGAGATTGTCGTATCCTCCCTTCACGACGGCGGCGGTATCGTCCCAGCCCTTCCAGCCTTTCATCGTCTCGTAGACGGGCTTGGCCCTCTCGAGCTTCGCGATGGATGCGGGGAAGTGCCTGACCTCCTCCCCGTCGATCTCGTAGGCCACACAGACGGGGAGCTCGGGGACGTCGTTCAGGACGTCGATCTTGGTGACTACCAGGGCTGTGAATCCGCACATCCTCTTCGCGTGCTCGACGACGACGAGGTCCAGCCATCCGCAGCGCCTTCCGCGCCCGGTGGTCACCCCGAACTCGCCGCCCTTGGCCTGCAGCCTTTTCTCGTCCTCGCCCTGGAGCTCGGTCACGAAGGGCCCCTCGCCGACGCGGGTGGTGTACGCCTTCACGACTCCGAGCATCCTGTCGATCCTGTTGGGGGCGACACCGGCCCCGGTGCACACGCCGCCGCCGCAGGTGGCGGACGAGGTGACGTACGGGTACGTCCCGTGGTCGATGTCCAGCATGGCTCCCTGGGCGCCTTCGAATATCACGTTCCTGCCGGCGTCCAGCTCGTCGTTGACGAGCACGGAAGTGTCGCATATGTACTTCCCGACGAGGTCCCTCCATCCGGCCATCTTGGCATGGATGGACTCGGGGGTGCATCCGCACTGCTCCGCGCCCATCATGTCCAGCATGTCCTTCTTGTACGGCAGCAGGAAGCGGATCTTGTCCATGAGGACGTCGTCCTCCAGAAGGTCCCCTGCACGGAAGCCGATTCTGGCGATCTTGTCCTGGTAGGCGGGCCCGATGCCCTTCTTGGTGGTGCCCACGACGTTCTTTCCGCGGTACTTCTCCTCGGCGCCGTCGAGCTTCTTGTGATAGTTCATGATGAGGTGTGCGCGGTCCGAGATGCGCAGGCCGTCCACGCTCCCGCCCGCCTCGGTGACCTGGCCTATCTCCTCGGCCAGCTCCTCGAGGTTGACGACTGTGCCGTTGCCGATCACGGCGAGCTTGCCCTCGCGGACCACTCCGGACGGCAGGCCATGGAGCTTGAACACCTTGCCGTCCACGACTATGGTGTGTCCGGCGTTGTTCCCTCCCTGGAAGCGGACGATGGCGTCCGCATCCTCGGCCAGATAGTCCGTGATCTTCCCTTTGCCTTCGTCTCCCCACTGCGATCCGATGATGGCTAGCCCGGGCATTTGTATGACTCCGGGCTTCCCATGCCCGACGCCCTCTTAATGCTTGCCGATGGCGTCGGGGCTGACGGACCTGTAGACCTCCAGGATATCATCCAGAGGGAGGTCGGTCATGAACTCCGTGGGGGAGAAATGGGTGGGCGATGCGCGACCGCGCTCCCGCAGAGCGGCGACGAGGTCCGCGATCTTCGGAGGGGACATCCTGGTGGCGGACGACAGCTCGCTGACGTCGTACACGAACGGCTGGTCGTCCAGTTCGTTGATCCACAGGTCGAGGTACTTCCTGCACCGCTTCTCGTCGGCGGTGCCGGACGGCTCGAACGTCCTCAGGAACGCCTGGTCGTGGAGCGGTCCGAGCCAGAACGGTCCGAGGCGGTGGGCGTCGTCGATTTCGGCGGACGCGGAGCGCTCCAGCGACCCGGGGGTGTAGCTCATGTATCCGAGCTGCGCCAGCGTCCTGTCGGCGGCGTCCGCTCCCGGCTCCACCTGCACGTACGTGCGGTAGTAGTGGTCGGCATAGAACGACAGAAGAGGTCTCATCCCGCGGTCGAACTTCGCGAGCTCCCGGGCGACGTTGCACATGAGGATCCTCACGGCCCCCTCATGGCACATGTAGCCGCGGACCGGCTCGCACTGGTACCTCCTCCTGCACTTCACGGCGTGGGCGCCGGCCAGAGGGGCCATGTCGGTCGCGGTGATCGCCATGATCCCCCTCTTCCCAGCTCCGCGGACGGCGGACTGGATATAGGTCATGGGGGATCCGAACGGGTCCAGGTCCACGTAGTCGAACGTGCGCTCCGCCAGGAGGACGTTCATATCCATGTTGGAGGCGGTGCAGTTGTCCAGGCCGTTCGCAGCTATGTTGCGCTCTATCCAGGGGATGGCGTCGGGGGATATGTCGTTGGCCACGACCTCGGATCCGGGCACCTCGTTGGCGATGCGGACGGACCGCGACCCGGTGGCGGCCATGGCGTCGACCACGGTCAGGCGGTCGCGGCCGAGGGCGCGGAGGAGCATGACGCTGACGTCGCGGTTGAACGACATCTGCTCATTGAAGAACACGGGCCCGATCTTCTTACCAGGGCCGTGGGTGGAATGCTGTTCGGGGACGACTATGTCGGTGGATCCCTCGCGGACCACCGTTCCTTCGAGGCTCAAATGTTTTCACCGCTCATCAGACGGACGATCTTGTAGGGCAGCAGGTTGCGGTTGGTGGGAGTGACCTCCAGTATGCGGACGTCGTCCCTCCTCCTGATGTCCTGGAGCAGAGGGTTCCTGGATTTCTTGTGGAGCGTGATGATCATGGGCTTGTCGACGTCAAGGGCCTCCTTAACGGCATCGACGAACGCCTGGGATTCGACCTCCATCTTTCCGATTTCGTCGATGACGATGATGTCGCACGCGGCGCACGCCTCCCTGATCGCCTTCACGCCGACGCTCTCCAGCTTGGCGAGGTCGACGCCGATCTTGCCTACCATGATGCGACTCTCTATCTCGGTGCTGGCGAACACCTGCGTCTCTCCAGTCATGAGGTCGCGGCAGGTGAATCCCGTCTTGTGCCTACCGTCACCGACGGGCTCGTCGATCATGCCTCCGATCCTCACGTCCTCGTCCTTCAGCATCTCGATGACGCGGAGGAGCGCATACGTCTTTCCGGATCCAGGGAGTCCGGTTATCCCAATCTTGATGTCAGAGATCATGTCTATCCGCCGGCGATAGAACCGCAACACCCGTAACTATCACGTATTATATAAACTATGGTCGAGTCCAGCGTGTCACGTAATGGTATTTAAGCCCTCCTAACAGGCCATATCTCGATCCGCTCTCGACACGTACATGAGCGGATACCCGAGATCGGCGTCGAAGCGCATCTCGGCAACGACCGCGGAATCCCCGACGCGCACCGTGACCACCGCATCGATCATGTCCCCCGTGAGGGACGCGTAGGAGTACGTATCGCCCTTCTCCGGGATGCGGCTCCTGTCCACGGCCACCTCCGCGCTCTCTACGAACGGCTGCACGCGGATCGCCTCGGACATGGCCCTCTCGAGCCTGTCGACGGAGCCCGTGTTCACGGGCGTCCCGACGAACTGGTGGTATATCGTGCCCATCTTGATGCCCGCCTCGAACAGTGCCCTGTCCCTGTCGCTGCATGCGAACATCCCCGCGGCGCGGTCCTCCCTCTCGCTCATGATGCGGTCCATGAGGGTGTGATATAACTGTCCTTTGGATCCGTCGATGCATCCCGATTTATCGGTGTGGCGCATGCCCCTGCTCATGCCGTACATCCAGAACGCCGCGGAGCCGAAGGGCCTGGGGGGATACCTGTTCGTCAGACGCATGAACCGGCACCACGAGCAGGGCGCAAGATGGGCCTTCTCCCATCTGCCGCTGGAGGATGGGTCGGACTGCCTGGACGTCGGCTGCGGCGGCGGCATGAACGTCCGCCGCATGCTGGAGGCCTGTCCCTGGGGAAGGGTCTGCGGGGCGGACATCTCGGCCGTCAGCGTGTCGCAGTCCAGGAGGGCGAACCGCAGAGCGGTCAGAGAGGGCAGGTGCGAGATTGTCCGGGCCGGCGCCGGCGCCCTTCCGTTCCCGGACGGGTCCTTCGACTTCGTCACCGCCGAGGAGACCGTGTACTACTGGTCGGACCCCGTCGGGTGCTTCCGCGAGATGCGCAGGGTCCTGAGAGACGGCGGGATGTTCATGATAGCGAACGAGACGGACGATCCCGGTGTCGGATGGGCCGGCTCGATCGAAGGGCTCACCGTCTACACCCTGGACGATCTGGAGGGCATGATACTGGAGGCCGGGTTCTCGGAGGTCGAGACGCACCGCGGCGACGACGGGTGGGTGGCGGCGATAGGGGTCCGCCGATCGCCCGTACATCAGGTCGACGGTCCTGACGGCCTCCCTGGGAATGAGGCCCATTAGGTTGCCGTCGTTCATGTCCATCGTCTTGAACGCGAGCCGGATCAGATGCACGACCGTCTCCACCGACGGGATGCCGCCGTGGATGCTCTGGACGATTTTGAAGAATATCTTCCCGCGATCGGGGTCCATCGAGAACGATCCGTTGTTGATCGTGTTGTTCAGGAGGTTGAGCTCCAGGATCAAACGCGTCTTGGCGTCCTCCGGGATGTCGACCATCATGACCGTGTAGATGTTCAGGCTGCGGTTCTCCTCGTCGGAGTAGACCATCATGCCTATGGGCAGGTCGTTCCCGTTCACCCTCAGCACCGCGACCCCGTCGTGCATCTCGTATCTCAGGTCCATCGATTCGAGCGCCCTGCGGACTCTCGCCATCGTCCTGTCCGATGCGGATCTCATCGGATCCTGTCCTCGAGCCGGGTGTACTCGCGGGGCTCGGAGATGTTGACGTAGGCGGGCCTGAGGATCTTGTTGGACGTGATGAGCTCCTCCATCCTGTGAGCGCTCCACCCGACTATCCTGGCGGTGGCGAAGAGCGGGGTGTAGAGCTCCTTGGGTATGCCGAGCATGTCGTAGACGAACCCGCTGTAGAAGTCGACGTTGGCGCAAACGCTGGTCGCGTTGGAGCGCTTGGAGAGGATCAGGTCCGGGGCGATCCTCTCGACGGCGGCGTACATGCGGTAGTCGTCCAGTCTGCCCTTCTCCTCGGCCAGCTGCCTGACGAAGTGCTTGAAGATCTCGGCCCTGGGGTCGGATACGGTGTAGACCGCGTGCCCCATCCCGTACACCAGGCCCTGGTGGTCGAAGGCCTTCTTGTCCAGGACGGCGCTCAGATACCTCGAAACCTCGTGATCGTTGTCGGGATGCTTGACGTGGCGCTTCAGGTCGGCCATCATGTCCATGACCTTCAGGTTGGCCCCGCCGTGCTTCGGGCCCTTGAGGGACGACATCGCGGCCGCTATGACGGCGTATGTGTCCGATCCGGAGGACGTGGTGACCCTGGTGGTGAACGTCGAGTTGTTCCCGCCTCCGTGCTCCATGTGCAGCACGAGGGCCAGGTCCAGGACGACGGCCTCCAGCCTGGTGTACGACTTGTCCGGCCTGAGCATGCGCAGGATGTTCTCCGCGGTGGACAGCCTAGGGTCCGGGCGGTGGATGTACATGCTCTCATCGTTGATGTAGTGGTTGTAGGAGTGGTAGCTGTACACGGCCAGCATCGGGAACACGCTGATCAGGTAGATGCACTGTCTGAGGACGTTGTCCACGGAGTTGTTCAGCGCCTTCTTGTCATAGGACGAGAGGAACAGGATGCATCTGGAGATGGAGTTCATGATGTCCTTGCTCGCGGCCTTCATTATGACGTCCCTGGTGAACGTTATCGGGAGGACCCTCTCCTCGGAGATGTGCTTCCTGAACTCCTCCAGCTCGGCCTCCGACGGGAGCTGTCCGAAGAGGAGCAGGTATGTGCATTCCTCGAAGCCGAAGCGCCTGTTCAGGAATCCGTCGGTCAGGTCCTGTATGCTGTATCCGCGGTAGCGCAGCATCCCCTCGCAGGGGACCTTTACGCCGTCATCCATGCGGGTGCCGTCGACCTGGGAGATGCTGGTGAGTCCTACGACCACGCCGTTCCCGCGGCTGTCGCGCAGGCCCTTCTTGACATCGTACTTGGTATACATCTCAGGAGGGAATTGATCTATGGACTCGCAGAGCCGGGCCTTGTCCTCTATGAATCTTTTGTACTCGCTGTTCATCTTCCCCCTCCTCTTCCAGGCGGCCTCTCGGCATCCCTTGCAAGTGCCGACCGTAGTTATAATTTCGTGCTGGACTAGCAGTGCTAGACCGCATCATCGCAAGATTAATCGGCGGCGACGCGATGGCCGCCACGATACAATGGCAGTGATCCATACGCCGGATGCGGACATCGAGGTCCCTGCGGGTTCGACAATCGAGGCCGCCGCCAGGTCCGCCGGACTGATCCCCGGGTCGTATCTCTTCATCGTCGGCGGTCGGCCCGTTCCGATGGATGCCGTGCCCGCTGATTCCGACGAGGTCAGGGCCGTCAGGGTCGCTTCGGGCGGACGATCGCCTGCTGGCGATGCCGATCAGGGCCTCGAAGTCGAACCCGGCCTCCTCGGCGGCATCCAGCAGCCTGTCCACATTGGACAGGAACGCCTCGCGGGGATCGTCGCCCTCCAGGGCGCCCTCGGATCTGGACAGCGAGTCCTCCTCCGGGAACCGCAGGTCCATGTAGGGCAGGACGCCCAGGCACTTCATCCCGGTGCGCCTTTCGATCTCCTCGATGCCGTCGCCGAGTATGGACGGGTCTCCTCTGAAGCGGTTGATCACGAACCCCTTCAGCAGCGGACGGACATCGTCCGGGACGAGCCTCCATGTGCCGTACAGCGCCGCGAACACCCCTCCTCTTTCGATGTCCCCTACGAGCACCGCCGGCACGCCTAGCTGTCTCATCAGGCCGGTGTTCGCCAGGTCCCTCGACATCAGGTTCAGCTCCGCGGGGGATCCGGATCCCTCGCATACGACGGCCCCGTGCTCCTCCGACAGCCTGGCGTAGGATTCGGCGATCTGCCTCCTGGCGACGTCCCTGTCGAGGCGCTCGCCGCATCCGACGTCGGCGTACGGCCTTCCTCCCAGGACGACCTGCAGCCTGCCGTCCCCCGACGGCTTGAGCAGCACGGGGTTCATGTCGGATCCGGGCTCTATGCCGCAGGCCCAGGCCTGGAAAGCCTGCCCTATCCCGATCTCTCCTCCGTCGACGGTGGCGTATGAGTTGAGGGACAGGTTGGACGCCTTGAACGGCGCCGGATCCATGCCGCGTCTCGAGAGGTATCTGCAGATCATGGCGCATGTGACGGTCTTCCCTGCATCCGAGGACGTGCCCAGGATGAGCACCTTCATCTCCCCGCCCCCAGCAGATCCATGAGGAAGCCGACGTCCATGTTCTCCTCGCAGACGTCCGCCAGCTTCTTGATGTTGGCCTCGAGGACGTCGTCGTAGTCCTGCACCTTCGAGGTGTCGTAGCTCCTGCCCTCGTGCCTGATGTGCGACAGGAGGAACGACCTGAAGGGCTTCTTGTCGAAGATCCCGTGGAGGTACGTCCCGTAGAGCATCTCGTCCTCGCGGTACGCGCCCTCCTCCGTCGGACCCTTGTCGATGTTGTTCTCTATCTCGAAAAGCGGCTTCTCGCGGATGTCGGACTGCCCCATGTGGAGCTCGTATCCGGTGATGTCCCCCCCGTCCCCTGCCAGGAGGCGGCCGGTGCTGTTCACCATCCGCTTGCTGTACTCTCCGAACCGGGTCGTCATGTCGAAGAATCCGAGGCCGTCGAGCACCCTGGGCGCACCGCTCTCGATGCCCTCGGAGTCGTCCAGCGTCCTCCCCATCATCTGGAACCCGCCGCAGACCCCGGCTATGGGGATCCTGCCCCTGAGGCTCCTCACGCGGTCCGCTATCCCCCGCTCCTCCATCCAAAGCATGTCGCTGACGGAGTTCTTGGTCCCCGGCAGGATCACCGCGTCCACCCCGTCAAGGTCGCCGGCCTCCTCGACGAAGACGACGGACACGTCCTCCAGGTACAGGGGGTCCAGGTCGGTGAAGTTGGCTATCCTGGGGTATTTGACCACGCCAATGAGGCAGCTCCCGCTGCCCATCCTCCTGGTGCCCCTGAGCGCCTCGGAGTCCTCGGACGGGAGGGTGAGGTCCGCATGGGGGATGCAGCCCACCACGGGGAGGCCGCACAGCCTCTCAAATTCCGGTACGCCCTCCTTGAAGCGGTCCAGGTCCCCTCTTATGTTGTTGAATATGACTCCCTTGATCCTGGAGCGGTCGGGCTCCGGGATGAGCTCAACGGTTCCAAGGGCGTAGGCGAAGGCTCCTCCCCACTCCACGTTGACGACCAGGAGGACGTCCGCATCCGCGATCACTGCGGCGCCCATGTTGGCTATGTCCCTATCGTAGATGTTGATCTCCGCCGGGGATCCCGCGCCCTCCATTATCACGTACTGGTAGTGTCTCTTGAGGAATTCCACGTTCTCGCGGACGATATCCCTGCCGGGTCCGGGGACGAACTCGCCGTAGTAGCCCCCCACGTCGTAGTCCCTGTACGGCTTACCGCAGACTATGACCTGCGACCTGGTGTCCCTCATGGGCTTCAGCAGTATGGGGTTCATATGGCTGTCGGGGTTCTTCAGCCCGCAGGCGGCGGCCTGCACGGTCTGGGCCATGGCGATCTCCGTGCCCATGCGGGTCGCCTTGGCGTTGAGGCTCATGTTCTGGCTCTTGAACGGGGCTACCACGTACCCTCTCCTGTGGAGGATCCTGCAGATCCCGGCGACGATGGTGGACTTGCCGGCATCGGATGTGGCGCCGACGACCATGAGGGCTCTGCCGGGGCGGTAGAACCTCTCCTTGACCTCCTTGAAGATGTCCTTGAAGCGCTCGTCCCCCGCCTTCTCTATACCGAGTTCTCTGGCCCTGTCCATGATGTATCTGCACACTGGTCCGGTGTGGATCAGTAGGCAGTCCGAGCAGGCCCACACCTGGTTCCCGCGCTTTCCGGTCAGCATGTTGCCGAGGTCCTCGTCGTTGCACGGGTAGAATGGGCAGTAGCAGAACGTGCAGTCCTGTCCCTGGAAATGGCACGGGTAGTAGGGGCAGGATGTGTTGCTGCCGATCCAGCCCCTTTCCAGTTCCTCGTTCACCATCTTCTTTATGCATTCCATGAGCGTCGGAATTCGAATCCGGGTACTGGCATAAAGCCGTGATGCCGACAGGCCCTGTTCGAGATGCGCAGTTAAGGTATCAACACGTTACGGAACCTTTCCGTACTTCTATTAATACGATGGAAGTCGAAAGGTGGGCATGGTATCGCATTTCAGGTTCATCCATTGTGCCGATCTGCACCTGGGGTCCAGGTTCAGGGGCGTATCGGAGGACGATCCGCGGCGCGCCAGGGAGCTGACGGAGTCCATAAGCGAGTCATTCTCGAGGATAGTCGATCTCGTGGCGTCCGAGCACGCTGACGCCATGGTGATCGCAGGCGACGCGTTCGACGAGTCGACGATAACGCCCCGGGCGAGGATGTTCCTCGTCGAGCAACTGGAGCGCGCGGCCGTGCCAGTGTTCATGGTCAGAGGGAACCACGATCCCGTGGTCTCCTACGAGGACAGCATCCCGCTGCCCCCCAATGTCCACATGTTCGGCCCAGAGCCGGAGAACGTCTCCGTGCCGGGGCACGAGGATGTGGAGGTGGCCGGAGTGAGCTTCGCCGACTGGCACGAGGAGCGGAACCTGCCGTCGATGATCCGGGGCACCCCGGGAATGTTCACCATCGGACTTGTCCACTGCGATGTGGACTCCGCCGGAGGGGACTACGACTACTCGCCGTGCAGGCTGTCGGATCTGTCCGGCAGAGGTGTGGACTATTGGGCTCTCGGGCACATACACAAGAGGACGGAGCTGTCCAGGGAGCCCTGGGCCGTATATCCCGGAAACATCCAGGGGAGGAGCCTGAAGGAGACCGGGGAGAAGGGCGCCTACGTCGTCGACATCGTCGACGGGAGGGTATCGGAGGCCAGATTCGTTCCGACCCAGGGGATCCTCTGGTTCGACGAGACCGTTGACATAACGGGCATGTCGACCGTCGACCAGCTGGTGTCGGCCCTCCGCGGCCGCGTGCCGGAGGGATCGGTCCTGAGGACCACGATAGTCGGGCGCGGTCCATTGGATCCCATGCTCAGGCGCGACGGCGCGGATGTCGAGGGGATCATCACGTACCGTCTCGGATGCCGCTCCGCGGGTCTGGACGTACGCACATCGCCGGACATCGACATCGAGGCCCGCAGGGGCACCGGCGACATGGTGGGACTGCTCATCGATGCGGGCGATCGCCTGAAGGAGGAGGGCAGGGAGGCGATCCTGTCTGTCATCGCGTCCAATCCGGTGGCCAAGGCCCATCTCGAGGATATCGAATCTATGACGGACGAGGAGCTCCTGGAGGCCGTGGATTCCGCGGTCATGAGGCTGGCGGGCATAATGGAGGCGGGACATTGAGGATAACCCGCATCCGCATAGGCGCCTTCGGAGGCATCAGGGACCGCGACTACGCCCTGACCGGAGGCGCGGACGTCCTCTACGGTCCGAATGAGAGCGGGAAGACCTCCACGATGGAGTTCATCCGTTCGGTCCTCTCCCCCACGCGCAAGAAGCGGTATCCGGAGAAGGCGAAGAGCGACAACGGCATGCTGGATATCGAGGACGGCGGGGAATCCAGGGTTCTGGAGCTGGGATCCAGGGACACCTCTGGGATACCGGAGGCCGTGAGGAGGACGGATCCGGAAGTGTTCAGGCGGATATTCGTCATGGATCCCGGTACCCTGGACGATTCCAAGTCCGTGTCGGAGGGGGAGATCAGGAGCAGGTTCCTGACGATCCCTGGAGGGGGCGGGGTCCCGAAGGCGAAGGAATGGGCGGAGAATGCGGTTCAGAACACCGTGGGGCTGAGGGGCAACTCCCCGTCCGATCTGCTGCGCATCGAGAGCGAGATCTCCGAATGCGAGAGCAAGGTGTCGGAGCTGAGGGCGTCGGCCGACAGATACGGGGAGCTGGCATCCCAGAGGGATGCGAAGCGGAGGGAGATGGAGGCTCTGAAGGAGGCTTCCGCCGGCGACGACGCAGTCAAGGAGGTCGTGCTGAACTACAGGAACAACCGGGGTAACTACGAGAAGCTGGCCCAGCTCGAGTCCGAGCGCAAGGAGCTGGGCGCGTTCGTGCCCGTGACCTCCGACGATATCAGCATGGAGGCGGGGCTGAGGAGCAAAGCGGAATTGGCGGAGGCCGCGATGGCCGGTATGCAGGAAACCCTCCGCAGGGCGAAGGCCGATGCAGACGGTGCGGATCTGCGTGCCGCATCCCGCCTCGGTCGGGAGATAGACGAGCTGCCAGGGAGGTTCCGCACCTATCAGCAGGAGTCGTCCCGTATCGCTTCGGCGAGGCCCGTTCCACGGCCGGCAGCCGGTCGGAGGAGGGCCCCTGCGCCCTTCATCGTGGGCGTGGTGCTGATGATCATTGGCATAGTCGGATGTGCGGTCTCCCCCGCATCCATGGCGGTCGTAGCCGTCGGTGCCGTGCTCACTGTCGTCGGATTACGCAGGCGGGATGCCCCCGCACCCAGGCCACGGGATTCAGATGAGGGCCTGGAGGACCTCAGGCGGTCGGTGTCGTCGTTCGAGAAGGATGTGGACCGCCTGTGCGCCGAGACGGGCGTCGCTGCCGGGACCGTATCTGCCAAGGTCGATGCGCTGGTCTCATTGAGGCGGGCCGCCGCCTCGGTCTCGTCGGCGGATAACGAGCTGATGAAGGCCAAGCTGGGCGCCTCCGAGGCCGCCTCCGCGCTGGCCGAGTTCTACGCCAGGTTCTCCGGCAGAGAGGGGTTCGAATCCTCGAAGGCTAGGACCGCGACGGCGGAGAGGAATGACGGGGAGATCAGCAGCATACGCGAGGCTATATCGCGCTCCGGACTGGATCCGGACGTCCCCGAATGTCCCGTCCATTGGGAGGACGATGGAAGTGGGGAGCGCATCAACGAGCTGAACCGTGAAATCGGAAGACTCGATACGGCCATGTCCAACATCCTGGACATGACAGTGCTCGAATCGGAGATGGACCGTCTGGAATCCCTGAATGCGAAGAGGGCGGCCATCCTGAGGAGGAGCGCGGAGGTCCTTATTGCCAAGGCGCTGATCGATCGTTCCTGCAGCGATGCGTTCGGATCCGTGCAGCCCGCCGTCGTGTCGACCGCCAGCAGGTACATCAGCATGATGGCCGGGGACGGCGTGTCCCTGGAGATCGATCCCCGCGACGGCGATCTGAAGGTGATCGACGGGGACGGTGTCAGAGGGGACGGCAAATGGAGCTCCGGCCTCAGGGCCCAGGTGCTACTGTCCGTCAAGCTGGCGATCGCCAAGGAGATGGGCGGAGGGGAGATCCCGATGGTTCTGGACGACGTCCTGCTGCCGTTCGACAGCGCCCGCAAGAGGGGGGCGCTGAAGGCGCTGGCGGAGGTGTCGCCGGAGATGCAGGTGATCCTATTCACCTGCGATGCGGAGACCAGGGACCTCGCAGAGTCGGAGGGACTGTCCGTCCAGAGCATGGTGCGGTGACGCGCAGGGGGCGGCATGTCCGCCCCCTCATCCGCACGGACAGGACGCATTTCAGTGCTGTAGTGCGGTCGCCATCCGTCTGTTGAATATCCAGTGACGGAGTGACATCACTGGATTCTGCTCTGTATTTAAA
>CAYUPU010000018.1:0-26224 GCA_964445265.1 uncultured Methanomassiliicoccales archaeon | reverse complement strand
CCCTTCGATTTCGGGTAGCCAGATGGTAAAAAATTAAGGAGCGTTAATACTTGTATGCGCAGAATTTAGGGTCGAAGTCCTCCTCGAAGAAGCGGTCTATGAACTCCTGGTGCATGCCGTCGGCCCAGCCCTCGCCGTAGAGCTCCGGGTAGAGCGCCTGGCTGAAGTACGCGATCCTGATCGGGAGCGGCATGTCCAGGCCTATGACGTACACCTCCTCGTCGATGTACGGCTGGGTCAGGGACAGGGTGTTGTAGACGGCCTCGAAGTAGTGGGCATAGTCGGGGTTCCCGCCGTACCAGCTGTTGCCGTCGGTGCTGTTCCTCATGCACATGATTTTGTCGAAGTCCATGGTGTAGATCCAGTCGCCTATGGCGGGCGTCGAGGAAACATCGAGCTCAGGGGGATACAGCGCACCGGCCTGGAGGAGGACGGAGACGTAGTTGGATCCCTTGTAGGTGAGCGTTCCGGTCTGACCCACGTTGAGGACGGCGGTCATCATCTGATCATCGGACAGCGTGGCGAGCTTCCCGTCCATGAATGCGAGGAGGTCCTCAGACCACTTCCCGATCTCGACGGCCTGGTTGTTCTCATCGAACAGGAATCCGAGGAGGAGGATCTGGCTGACGAAGCGGTCTATGTTGGCGGTCATCTGGTCCATGCGTATGACGTCCACACCCATGCGCTCGATCGCATCCATGTTCTTTATGTTGGAAGAGGTGAAGATGGCGCTGATGCCGTTCTTCGTCTTGCATTCGGAGACGAGTTCCTCGTCGAACACCGAATGGCTGGCGCCGAGGGACTTCATGCCCTGGAGCGTCGGATAGAGGTACGGGTCCACTCCGTAGTCCTTGGATACGGAGACGCCTACGATGTGGTCCTCCACGATTCCCGCCATCTTCTCAATCATGAGCAGCTGCGGATTCGCGGATGTCGCGGCCAATTTGATGGGCCAGGAGGTGCTGACTATCTTCCATCCACCGTTGCCGTCATTCATGCCGTGATAGACGATGCAAGGCTTCTTGTCGAGGATCTTCTTCAGCAGATCGACGTCGTCCTGCGTGATCTCTCCGTCGTGGTCGGTGTCGGCATAAGGGTACGCCTCCAGGGTGTAGCCTTCGACCTTGTTGAACACGTTCTCCACTATCGCGAGGTCTTCATCGTCGATGGTGTAGTCGCCGTCAGCATTTCCGTACACGGGAAGGCTGGCCTCCATGTCCATCTTCCCTTTTTCCTCATCATTACCGGAAGAGACGAATACCGCAATCCCTGCGACGACAATCACCAGGATCACAGCTATCGCTGCTATCTTCTTCGCAGCCGCGTTCATAGAATCACATTGGATGTATTATCCAATACGGATCAACAAAAGATACTCTATATATAGCTGCTTGAGCCGAATTAACGGTTAGGAACGCGGTCGCATACTTCGCGCCATTCGGACATAACATGGTGCGATCCCGTCATCCGATCGATTCTTTGATTTGGGCACCGATACCCGGCATTCCTCCGATGCTGGTGAGTGGCATCCGTCGAACTGTCCGTCCTGCATGATGATGTGAGGGCGGCCGCTGTCGTCTATGACCCTGCAGTCCACATCGTACACGGCCTTCACGTTGTCCGCCGTGAGTACTTCCCCAGGTGTTCCGACATCGAATATCCTGCCCTCGGACATCATGATCATGTGGTCGGAGTACTTCGCTGCGATGTTCAGGTCGTGGGATATCATGATGACGAGTATGCCCTTGTTCTGGGACAGCTCCCTGAGTATGCGCGTGACCTCTATCTGGTGCTTGATGTCCAGATTGGACGTCGGCTCGTCCAGCAGAAGTACCTTGGGCTCCTGGACTATCCCTCTGGCTATCATGACCTTCTGATGCTGTCCCGCGGAGAGTTCGTTGAAGTTCCTCATGGCCAGATGATCTATGTGCAGGAGGCGGAGGGCGGAGTACACTATGGCGAGGTCGTCGTTGAGCGTGTTCCATCCGGAGTAGGGGTGACGTCCCATCAGCACGGTGTCGACGACCGACAGCGGGAACGAGGTGTTCGCCGAGTACGGAACGTACCCGATCTCCTTGGCGAGATCCTTTATAGCCGCCTGGGACACATCGATGTCGTTCACGAGGACCGTTCCTGCCGTAGGGGAGAGGATCTTGTTGATGCAATGTATGAACGTGGATTTCCCGACTCCGTTCGGGCCTATGATTGATACCAGCTGCGGCCCTCTGATGCTCAGTGTTATGTCCTCTAGAACGGGCACTCCGGCGTAGCCGAAGCTCATGCCCTCTATCTCGATCTTCATCGTATCACCTCATGTCCATGCGTTCCTCTTCATCTTCATCAGTATGATGAGGAACAGCGGTGCGCCGATTATAGATGTGACCACTCCGACCGGCACGATCAGGAGCTTCGCGGCGGAGTCCGCGAGAAGCATTATGGCCGTTCCAAGGACCATCGAGGCCGGCAGCAGATGCCTCGTGTCCGATCCCAGCCCCATCCTGGCCAGGTGAGGGGCGATTATACCTACGAATCCTATGGTTCCCGAGAAGCATACCACCGCGGCCACCATGAGGGACGTTATCACCAGCACGATGCGGCGGAGCCTCAGAGGGTCCACTCCGACAGATACGGCATAGTTGTCCCCGGCGGACAGGATGCCGAGCTTCCTCTGGAGCGATAGTAGAAGGATGCTGCCCGCCGCCGTCACTGCAACCACCAGGGGGATATGGCTCCACTCCGCGTTGCCCAGGTTGCCCATGGTCCAGAAGTACGCCCCTTTGAGGTCGCTCGGGTCGGCCATGAGCATCATGATCGTGTTGGTGGCGCTGAAGTAGAACATAACGCCTATGCCTATCAGGATCATCTGGGAGGGGCTCATCCTCTTGAATTGCGATATCAGGATGATAAGCGCCACCGGTATCAGGGAGAACAGGAACGAGTTTACCACCATCGAGCTGTAGTCGGACAGGCCCGGCACCACGGCGATCCCCATTATGAGGAACAGGGTGGCTCCCACTCCCGCACCGGACGATATGCCGGTGTTGTACGGGTCGGCCAGAGGGTTCTGCAGAACGATCTGCATCACGGCCCCTCCCAGCCCGAGGACGCATCCGACGCACACGGCCATGATCGCGCGAGGAACCATCCGGTCCCATATGACGAAGTCGTCGTTGCCGGATCCGGAAGGGTTCCCCGTCAGGTGATCGATCAGGGTCTTGAAAGCCTCGGCGAAGGTCAGGTCGGCATAGCGGTTCAAGCCGATGGTGGTCAGCGACAGAATCGCCGCGACGATCAGGAACGCTATGAGTATCCGCATCTTCCTGGATGCAGCCGCCCTGTATTCCGGGAACTCGGGGGATATCAAGAGAACGTCCTCCCTCCTTTCCTCCCTATTATCAGGTACAGGAATATCGGCGCCCCGATGAACGACATCACGGCGCCCACGGGAACGTCGATGTCCACGATGGTGCGGGTGACGATGTCCGCGAACATCAGTATCATCGATCCGGCGAGCATGGACGCGGGTATCACGAACCTGTTGTTCCCGCCCAGTACGACACGCATCATATGAGGGGCCACCAGTCCGACGAATCCTATTATCCCGGTCATGCTCACTATCGTGGCGGCCACGAGGGTGACGATGACCAGGGTGATCATGCGATACGTCTTCGCATCCATCCCCAGTGTGCGGGCGACAACATCGCCCGCCGTCATGGCGTTGAGCTTGTTGTACGTCAGGGATGCGAAAACGATGCCGAGCAGCGTCACGGCGAGGGCCAGAGGAACATCATCCCATGTGGTCCCGTAGAAAGACCCTATCTGCCATTGGTACGCATCGGCCAGGGCGTCCTCGTCCGCACTCACCATTATGATGGTGGTGATTCCGCTGAAGAAATAGGATATGGCGATACCCATGAGGATTATGACGACCGGCGAGAGGTTTGACGATATGCTGGAGAGCAGCATGATGAATGCTATCGGAACGAGCCCGAACAGGAATGCGTTCCCCATTATCCCGAACTGTCCGAAGCCCGGAATCATCGATACGCCCAGGACTATCGCCAGTACGGCGCCGAATACGGCTCCTGACGATACGCCGATGGTGTACGGGTCGGCGAGAGGATTGTTCATTACGCCCTGCATGAGCGTCCCGCAGACCGCCAGGCCGGATCCAGCTACTATCGCGAATACGACGCGAGGCATCACCACGTCCCAGACCATGAACGCATCCAACCACTCGCTGGTGCCGACCTCCGGCTCGTTGCCGATCACATGGTTCCAGATCGCGGACAGCCCTTCGACTATGGTCATCTCCCTTCCGCTGAGGGTGCAGGATATCCCGGCCATCACCACGACCGCGACGGCCATTCCGACTAGCAGAATCGTCTTTAGTAACAGATTGTGACGATATTCTAAGATTCCGTTATCGCTCAACTGATCGTCATTCAATGTCTGAAAGGTTATTTAAGAAGTTGGATTATGCATCCAGCGGTCATTTCGATGAACACGAAACTGATAGCAGTAATCGCAGTGGTCATAGTGGTCGCCGCCGGTTCTGTCGTCTACATCACAGGGGACGATGAGGACCAGGAGGTCAGGAACTACAACGGACGCCTGATGGTGTTCGGTAACGCCAACAACGATGATTACATCGACGAGGAGGATGTGAAGGTCCTCGAGAGCATCGTGAACGACGGAGCTGAGTGGGACAAGGTGAATAATCCTTACGCGGACGCCACCCACGACGGAAAGATCGACCAGTCGGACATCGACTGGGTCAAGAGGATGATAAACAGGGAGCCCATGGACATCTGGTACGAGAATGCGGCCAATGACGATTGCTGCATCTCCTACCCCATAGGCAACATAGTGGTTATCGGTAGCGACTCCATGCGCGCCATGCAGATCCTCGGACTAAAGGACAAGGTGGTAGGCAGGAACGGCTCCAGCAATCCTGATCTGTATCTCGATCCCACGCTCAACGCCACCATCTTCAAGAACGCTGTTCAGGTCAGCCCGTCCACAAGCAAGATCGATATCGGGCTCCTCACCAATCTGATGGACACGACTCCCGTCGATGTCATCGTCACAGGGAAGACGACGCTGTCCACCGTGGAGCCCCAGGTCAACAAGCTGGGCGTGGACATAGTCCACATGGCGTTCAACGAGGATCAGGTAGGGGTAAACAGTTTCATCACCATGGGCTATCTGGCCAACAACGAGGAGACGGCCGTGAAGGTAGCCAAGTTCTTCGATGACCTGTTGTCCGATATCGAGGGCAAGCTCGCCTCGATCCCCGAGGCGGACAGGGTCTCGGCCATCTCCATGGGCGGAGGCGGAGCGCTGTACTGCAACGATCTCGAGACCGGCTACGGATCCTGGATCCTGAAGGCCGGTGCGGTCTCCCCGGTCACCAGGGCCATGCTCGACGGAGAGAACAGCAAGACCGTCGTCAAGGGCGACACGTGGCATCTCAGCTCCGTCTACGATACGGAGTACGTGGTCTATTCGCAGGGATTCTCCTACGCCTACGACGGAGAGTACTTTGCGGACAATTACTGGAACTCATACATCGAGAGATTCTCCTGGGACAGGATGACCCCCTCCAACTACCCCGAGAGCGTCGTGCTCATAAACTGGAACCTCTACCAGCCTCTGGGCGTGGCCTATCTTTGCGGCGTCTTCTATTCCGACGTGTTCGGGGAGGACTACGGTGACAAGGTCCACCAGGAGTTCATAGACCTGTTCTACTCAGACCTGTCCTCCGCGGACTACAAGGCTTCGGAGCACTGCTTCTGCGTCACCTACGACGACGTGAAGGCGTACCTCTGACCAAACCGGGCCCCCGGGCCCTTCTCCATACGTTCCGGATCCCGGGCCGGCGTATCCGGAGCCATCGTACGGATGCATGATTATGTTCATCGCTCCTCCCTTATGTACATATACTTCCCGGTAATCGCACACCCATGGCAATACCGAGAGACGCACGCGTGACGCTCGACCCCGAGGAGATACCCAAGAGGTGGTACAATCTCGCGGCCGATCTGCCCGAGCCCGTCAAGCCCCCGCTCAACCCCGTTACGAGGGAGCCAGCGAAGCCCGAGGACTTCGCCCCCATCTTCTGCAAGCCCATCATCGAGCAGGAGGGCTCGATGGAGAGGTACATAGACATCCCCGAGGAGGTCAGGGACAGCCTGGTCTATCTCAACAGGCCCTCGCCGCTCCAGAGGGCCTACCGTCTGGAGAGGTTCCTCAAGACCCCTGCCAGGATATATTTCAAGAGGGAGGACATGAGTCCCCTCGGCAGCCACAAGGGCAACACCGCTCTCGCGCAGGCGTACTACAACGCGGAGTCCGGAATCCACAGGCTGACCACCGAGACCGGGGCCGGCCAGTGGGGGACCGCCCTGGCCATGGTGTCGAACATGTTCGATATTGACACAACCGTCTTCATGGTTCGTGGCAGCTACGAGATGAAGCCCTTCAGGAAGACCCTCATGCACCTCTACGGCGCCGAGGTCTACGCCTCCCCGTCCGAGTTCACGGAGTTCGGGAAGAAGATGAACAAGGAGCATCCCGGCACTACGGGATCGCTCGGCATAGCCATCTCCGAGGCCTGCGAGCTCGCGGTCAAGGACGAGGGCACATGCTATGCCCTCGGCAGCGTCCTGAACCACGTCATGCTGCACCAGACCGTGATCGGCGAGGAGACGATGGCGCAGATGGAGAAGGCCGAGATCGTTCCCGACTGCATGATCGCATGTGTCGGCGGAGGGTCCAATTTCGCAGGGTTCACGTTCCCCATGATGGGCGAGAAGATCAGAGGCAGGTCGGAGACCGAGATCATCGCCGTCGAGCCCAAGGCCGCACCGTCCCTCACGGAGGGCGAGTTCAGGTACGACTTCGGCGACACCGCCGGTCTGACGCCGCTCATGATGATGTACACCCTCGGCAGCGAGTTCGTTCCCAAGAGCATCCACGCCGGCGGCCTCAGGTACCACGGCATGGCGCCCCTCGTGTCCGCTGCGTACGACCAGGGCCTGTGCACCGCGGTCTCCTACGATCAGCCCGATACGTTCGAGGCCGGTCGTATCTTCGCGAGGACCGAGGGCATCGTTCCGGCGCCCGAGTCCTGTCATGCGGTCAGGGCCGCCATAGACAAGGCCCTCGAGTGCAAGGCCACGGGAGAGGAGAAGACCATCGTCTTCTGCCTGTCCGGCCACGGCATGCTCGATCTCTACGGCTACGAGCAGTACATCGAGGGGACGCTCCCCTCCTCGTCCATCGACGAGTGAGCTTCCATTCAGCCGGACCGCCGCGGCGGTCCGGCCCATTCTCTTCAGAGTGATCGGAGCGCACGGGGGCGCGACGATCCGTGAATCGATACAGAAATCGAAGTGGTTTGGGGTCGCCCTCGAGGAGGGCGGAACCGATTTCACTCGGAGATGCAGCCGGCGGGGCACTCGTCGATGCAGGCTCCGCAGTCGACGCACTTGCCAGCGTCGACGACGGCGATGTCATCGATGGTGAAGGCTCCCTCGGGGCAGACGTCGGCGCAGGCGCCGCATGCGACACAGTCGGATCCGTTGATAGTAACTGCCATTCGAATTACCTCTGGTCTCGGAATCGGTGTCGGATATAAAGGTGTTATGGATTGCAGATTAGGAATCACTAAACTCCATGTAATCTACCGCCGTCCGGCAGGGGCGGAGGGTCCGGGGGCTCCGCCCCCGGGCCGTGTTTCAGATCTTGGAGAACTGATCGACCACCTTGGTGAACTCGGCGATGGTCCTCTCGGCGTCGCCGTGCTCGATCCCGTCCTTGACGCAGTGGTGGAGGTGTCCCTCCATGATGATCTGCCCGACCTTGTGGATGGCTTTCTTGGCGGCATTGACCTGTATGAGGATGTCCTCGCAGGGCACATCCTCGTCGATCATCCTGTCTATGGCCGCTATCTGCCCCTGGATCTTCCTGAGACGCCTGTGGAGGTTCTCGGAATCCATGCACTGCTTCATCGGACCATACCTCCTGCCGGTATCTATTAAGCCTTTCCAGAGTTGGATGGGTCCTTACCGGGTCTCTGCGCTCTCCCCGGCTCCCTTGTCCTTGACGGCCAGCGATGCGACCACCGTTACCGCCAGCACGATCAGGATGACCGCCAGCGATAGGACTATGGGGATCTCGATGAACGAGTGGGACAGCAGCTTGACGGACACGAAGAGCAGGATGGCCCCCAGCCCGTACTTCAGGTATCTCAGCTTCGCCAGGCCGCCCTTGATCACGAAGAACATGGACCTGAGTCCCATTACGGCGAAGATGTTCGATGTGTAGATGACCAGCGTGTCGGTGGATATCGCGAGGACCGCCGGGATGGAGTCCAGCGCGAATATGATGTCGGAGAGCTCGATGACGATGATGCACATCAGGATGGCGGTCATAACCCTCTTCCCGTTCCTTTTGACGAAGAGGCGGCCGTCTGCCTCGGAGGCCTCGACGTAGTCGAAGCGCCTCTTCATGAACGATGCGAGCTTGTTCTCGCCCTCCCCGTCGTCCTTTCCGAAGATGGTCTTCAGCGCCGCGTACACGAGGATCATCCCGAACACGTACAGCAGCCAGTCGAACATGTTCAGCAGCTCGACGCCGGCGAAGATGAAGATCGCACGGAACACGATGGCTCCGATGACTCCGTAGAACAGGGCCTCGTGCTGGTCCTCGTCCGGTATCGCGAAGTAGGCGAATATGATGATGAACACGAACAGATTGTCCATGCTCATCGATTCCTCGATGACGTACGCGGTGTAGTACTCCAGCGTCAGATCGGCATCGCCGGTGACATAGAACAACAGGACGCCGAATGCCAGCGCGATGGCGATCCAGACCGACATCTGCAGCACGGCTGTCCTCAGTGGGATGTGGTGCGGCTTCCTGTTCGCCACGAAGTCTGCCACCAGCATCACGAGGATGATGACGGCGAACACGATCCACAGATCGGACTCTTGCATGGGCCGGACTAGTGTCTCCATATATTAGTATGAACGCAGGCAGAATTCGTCCCGGACGGTCCATCCCTCTTCTCCAACAAAGTGATTATATGCATCGCGGATGCCCGCTCCGATGGCAGAGACCGCCCAACCGACGAAGGACCGTCGCGTCAGGGACTTCCTGATGACCACCACCAACGGTATGGCCATCGGGCTGTTCGGGACGCTGATCATCGGAACGATAATATCCGTTTTCGCGGACATCCCCGGACTGGAGGAGATAGACAAGTTCGCCAGCCTGGTCAAGGGCCTCATGGGGGCCGGGATAGGCCTGGGGGTGGCCCTGTCGCTCAAGAAGGAGGGCGTGACGGTAGTGGCCCTCACCGCGGCCGGGGCCGCCGGGAACCTGATGTTCGACTTCTCGGACGCCGCGTTCCATACGATATCCGACCCGCTGTCCTGCTACGTCTCCGTCCTGTTCGCCCTCTTCGCCGTGTCCAGGATGAGAAGGACGTCCGTGGACCTCATACTGATCCCCCTCGTAGGCCTCATGGCCTCGCTGCTGTACTGCGTGCTGCTCTCGTTCGCGGTCCATCAGATCACGCTGGGGATCGGGGCGGTCATAGAGGCCAGTTTCGACATACTCCCGCTGCCCATGTGCATAATCGTCTCCGTGCTGGTCGGCATGGCCCTCACCGCGCCGATAAGCTCTGTGGCGATATGCGTCGCCATACAGATCGGGAACGTGCCCCTCGCCGCCGGCGCGGCGCTCATCGGGTGCTGCGTCCAGATGGTCGGTTTCGCTGTCCAGACGGCCTACGACAACAGGGCGGGGAGCGTGCTCGCGGTCGGTATCGGGACGAGCATGCTGCAATTCAAGAACATCCTCAGGAAGCCGGCCGTCTGGATCCCGACGATCGCCGCATCCGCGCTTCTGGCGCCATTCGCATACATATTCGGGTTCGCCACGGATTCGGTGGGGGCCGGGATGGGCACGTCGGGGCTCGTCGGTCTCATAGATACGTTCAAGACAATGGCCTACGACCCTCTCGCCATGGCCGAGGTGGTCCTGGTGTGCGTCGTCCTGTCGGCGGCCGTCGTGTTCGTCATAGACCGTCTGATGCGCAGGGCGGGAATCATCGAGAAGGGGGACCTGGCCCTGGGATCCGAGCTCCGACGGGGGCGCCTCCGAGGGGACGCTCCCGCGCCCGGGCTCAGTGGACATGGGGAAATGCCAGGGTCACCAGTGCGATCAGCGCCACGCCGGCGACGACGGCGCAGAGCGCCCTGATGTCGTGCTTGTCCCTGTGGAACGCCTCGGGGAGGATGTCGCACAGGGCGACGTACATGAACGTCCCCGCTGAGAACATCAGGGGCAGGCCGTACATGCCCTCGATGCCGGATACGCCGTCGAGCACGAAGAAGAACGCCAGGCCCGCCACGGGGGTGACGAGGCCGAACGCGAACAGGTATCTGAGCGCCTTGCGTCTCTCTATGCCGTCCGACAGCATGAGGGCGGACAGCGAGAAAAGGACCACGAACTTGTGTATGCACATGCCGACGGTGGTCATGAGGGCCACCGTATCGCCGACCAGGAACGTGGATGCGAGGGCGAGCCCGTCGCATGCCGCATGGACGGACAGCCCGGCCATCGAGACGATGGATGCCGGGGCCTTCCCGAGCTCGTCGACGCATCCGCCGGAATGGCGGTGCTTCATGAGCGTGTCTATGCACAGGATCAGCAGGAATCCCGCGAGCATGGCCCACATGCCGTCATGGGCGTATATGCCGGACTCCTCGCACTCCTCGATGCCCTCGGGGAGGAGCAGCAGGAACAGGAGGCCGATGAAAATCCCCGCGCTGAGCGCGACCAGCAGGTGCACCGTTCTGTCGGACAGGGTCCTTACGCGCGGTAGGGCCGCTCCCGCCATGGACAGGGCCAGGATGACGATTGAATAGATCAGGAACAGCCATACAGCTTCCATACGGACGGAGTGGGACGGTCGGATATTAAAGCATTATCAGGAGGTTAATAATCCGGGGGCACGATGGGCCCCCGAGGTTGTTAACGATCCATGACCGTTGTGAGCATATCCCTGAACGATGACAACATGGCCGCCCTGGACCGGATCCAGGATGCCTACGGACTCAGCGGCAGGTCCGAGGCGGTCCGGACTTCGATAAACGCGGCCCTCGCGGACCTTCGCGAGCTCGAGGGTCTGGACGGGGATGTGGAGGGCGTGCTCGTGATCGTCCGCGGGAACCACGAGGACCCGTGGATGGCCCGGATACAGGGCACGTACGCGGACTGCATAAGGACGCAGCTGCACTCCCATCTGAAGAACCACAAGTGCCTGGAGGTGATGGTGGTGTCCTGCACGTCGGACATCTTCGCCTGTATGGTGCGCGATATAAGATCCGAGGGCAAGGCGGACTACGTGCGCTTCGTGCGCGGGCGATGCGCGTGCGACGGACCCTTTTTCCCGGGGTGCTCCGACGTATTAAATACCGAACCGTCCATGTCTTCCGCGGATGGGATGCAATCATGAGTGACAACACTCCGTTTAGCGGTAGCGCTGGCCCTCATTTGGGAAAGAAGAGGGGGTTCAGTGCCTGGATATCCAATGCCGACCCGTCGGCGATCAAGAGCAACCTGACCAAGGCTGGCCAGACGTTCAAGAAGAACCTGCTCCAGCACAAGGGAGCGGACACCGCGGGATGCTCCGTGGGCATTCGTGAGCTCGGCGACGACGGGTTCGCCAGGTACAACATCGACGGCGAGGCCATATACATCGCCAAGAGGTCGAACGATGTGTTCTCCGACGACGAGTTCGTCGACGCGGGGTCCGGGCAGTTCGTCGGTCGCAGGATGTCCGCGCCCCAGGTGACCGCGTCCGTGTCCGAGGCCGTGGTCTCCGGACCTTCGACGTTCATGCCCGATCTCGGAAGGCCCGCCGCACCCAAGACGTTCAAGGGCACCGGCTTCAAGGACGATGCCGCCGTTCCGGCGGCTTCACAGAGCACCATGCCCGCCGGCTGCGAATCCATCATGAACAGGGTCAGCAAGCGCGTCACCCGCATAGAGTCGCCCATAGACTGGTCCGATTCCGAGGACGACGGCGACGTGCTGATTATGACGGGCCCCTCCGTGGACGAGCCCGTCGTCGAGGACGTCCTGGCTCCCGCCGTATCCGCCGTTGAGGAGCCCGCAATGGAGGTTCCTGCGGAGGCATCCGTCGAGGCCGCTCCCGTGATCGAGGAGTTCGCTGCCGAGGCGCCCGTCGTCGAGGATGTCATCGAAGATGCAGCCATGGACGACTCCGCGGAGTATTCGGACGAGGTCGTCGAGGATATCGTCGCAGAGGTGCCCTCCGTGGACGAGCCCGTCGTCGAGGACGTCCAGGCTCCCGCCGTATCCGCCGTTGAGGAGCCCGCAATGGAGGTTCCTGCGGAGGCATCCGTCGAGGCCGCTCCCGTGATCGAGGAGTTCGCTGCCGAGGCGCCCGTCGTCGAGGACGCTGCGATGGTCGCTGTTCCGAGCATCGAGAGGATCGAGGCCGTTCCCATGGAGGAGATCAGGGGCCTGTACACCGAGGGCGACGCCGAGTCCGTCCCGTCGGTCGTATCCGGCACAGCTTCCGACGATTCCGTCGCTGTCGCGACGTCGGCCGCCGTCGAGATCCAGGCATCCGTTCCTGTGACCGAGGCGCCTGCCGAGCCCAGAGATCTGTCGGCATACGGCATCAACGGTGTAACCGACCCCGTCGTCAGCCGTCCCAGACCCAGATACCGCACCTACAGGATCAGCGGAGGCCGCATCTGCGACTCCGATGCCGTCGAGGGGAAGGAGGAGGCGCCCCAGCGCCCTTTGGACTGAGGGATCTCGGCGACGCGCCCAGGCCCGCTCCGGTTGAGGTCACGGACCGCATCCGCGACCTGATGGTCATGACCGTCCCGGAGCTGTCGAGGGACGCGCTGGAATCCCTGGTCGAACCCGACGTCCTCATGGAGGACGACGGATGCACCGAGACGTTCGCCAAGGCGTTCATCTACGATGACATGCCCGTGGTCGAGGTTGATGACGACCTCGGCTCGGTCATGCGCCTGACCGATCCGACGCTCTGCGCCGTGATGGACCTCCACCTGTGGGACGCCGCCTCCGATCAGTCGGAGGACGGTCTGGAGCAGGCATGGTTCGATGCCATGAGGTATGTCGTGCCCGAGTTCCCCGCGGCCATAGCGGCCCCCGAGGCCCCGGTGCTCATAGCCGCGCCTGCGGCCCTGCCCTCCTTAGGCTCCCCCTTCGGATGCGTCCGGATCGGCGCCCCCGAGGAGATCAGGGCGATCGCGGCCCCCGCCGCGGAGGCCGTAGAGGACATCGTAGCTGGAACGCCCGTGGAGCCGTTCAGCTCGCCGATGGTCTCGTTCTCGTTCGGGCCCGCATCCGCCGACACCGGCGGATGGAGGGTCGTGTTCTCCTTTTGAACGGGACGGTCCGGGCCCACGCATCCATCCCGGGGCCGATGCCCCGGGGTTCCCGGACCGTTCCGAGGGGTTCGACCCCACGTCATAAATACTCACTGCTACTGGGAGGGGTATGGAGCACCTCCTTCAGATACTCGTCACGCTGGTGGTCCTCTACGCTCTGGCCCGCGCCGGGTCCGCCGTCGTTTCGAGGTTCGGGTTCCCCGGACTCATAGGCGAGATCCTGATGGGCATCCTGGTCGCCAATCTCGTCATCGGGGACTTCGATCTGATGTCGTTCCTCGACCTGGATATGCCGGAGCCCGGAGTGGAGGGCGATCACGGGAGCGGGGTCTATCCGGTCGTCTACGCCCTCGCCGAGCTGGGCGTGATATTCCTGCTGTTCACCGTCGGTCTGGAGACCAAGGTGAGCGATTTGATGAAGTCGGGGAAGGCCGCGTTCTTCTGCGCCCTCCTAGGAGTCATAGTGCCGTTTATCCTCGGATTCGCGCTTATCATAGGTACCGACAACGCGCTCTTCGGCACCGAAGGGACCAGCCTCACGCACCATGCCCTGTTCATGGCCGCCGCAATGGTGGCAACCTCCGTTGGCATCACCGCCAGGATCATCAAGGACCTTCATCTGATGGATACCCGCGAGGCGAGGATAATTATCGCCGCGGCCGTCATCGATGACGTTCTCGGGATGATCGTCCTGGCGATCGTCAAGGGCATGGCGGCATCCGAGGACGGCATATCCATCGGCAGCGTCGCCTCCATCACCCTGCAGGCGTGCCTCTTCGTATTGGCGGTCATCGCGGTGTGCAAATGGGTCGTTCCGAAGGTGTACGACCGTGTCATGGAGTACCGCAAGGCCAAGGAGGCCCAGGGCAAGCGCCCGATAGCCGTCAATATGCTGGTCATAGCGATCATAACGTGCCTGGCCATGTCTGCTCTCGCCGAGGCCATAGGTCTCGCCGCCATCATCGGCGCGTTCCTCGCAGGAATGCTGTTCGCGGACCATGCGTGGGAGTGGGACCTGGAGAGCAAAATCGATTCCATATCGACCTTCATGCTGTCGTTCTTCTTCCTCAATGTGGGGCTGCAGGTCGACATCGACGTCCTCAGCAGCGGCAACGTGGTCCTGCTGATCGTCATCACAGTCATCCTCGCCATCATCGGCAAGTACGTCGGATGCAGCATCGGAGCCAAGCTCGGGGACAGGTCCCTGGATCGTCAGTCCCTTAACATCATTGGGTTCGGTATGGCTCCCAGAGGGGAGGTCGGGATCATCGTGGCGTCCATCGGTCTCGCGAGCGGCGCCATGTCAGAGAATCTCTATGCCGTCGTGGTCTTCATGTCCGTCATAACCACCATCCTGGCTCCGCCGATCGTGTCCAGGCTCTTCAAGAGGAAGTACAAGGAGGAGTACACGATCCTGCCCGAGGACAGGATCTGATCAAACATCCGGCCTGTTCCGGGCCGGTTCTTTCTCTGCAACGGATATCTCGGATGCCGGAATCGCACGGTTCCGTTCAGATCGTCGAGCCTAACGGCTCAATATGCATGCGACTTTCTTCGGATCGAACCCGCTCAGTTGAGGGGGATGAAGGTGTTCGCGAGAATGATGACCACGATCATGCCGATGGCGATGCCGATGACCGTGCGAGGGCTGACCCTGATCCCCTTCTCGTTCTCCGTGTCGAAGTACCTCATCAGGCCTGCGGAGGACTGGAATCCAGAGTCGTTCTTCTTTGCCATAGGCTCAGGTTATCTGGGAATTGTATAAATATCTTGGCGATGCGGAGAACTGCTGTTCCGCAAACCGAAAGGATATTCTATATTGTGAGGATGGTCACGCCGGTTAACATGCACTGGGCAGATGTCATAGCGGAGGATGTTGCGAACACGTGCGATCATCCTCTCATCGCCACGGGAATCAGTCCGACTGGCATCATCCACGTCGGGAGCCTCAGGGAGGCCATCACCGGAGAGTCCGTCCGCAGCGCCGTGGAGGCCAAGGGGAAGGACGTCCGTCTGATATACCTGATAGACTCGTTCGATCCCCTCCGCAAGCGCTACGACTTCCTCCCCGAGAGTTTCGAGCAGTACGTCGGCATGCCGATCTCCAGGATCCCCTGCCCGTGCGGCAAGCACAGGAACTACGCCCATCACTTCGTCCAGCCCTTCCTGGACGCCGTGGACTCGCTGGGGGTCAAGTGCGAGATCATCTGGACCCACGAGCTCTACGAGAAGGGAGTGTTCGCAGAGTGCATAGACAGAACGTTCCAGAGGAGGCAGGACATCATCAGGATCCTGCATGAGGTCACCGGCAAGGAGGAGAACCCCGACTACGCTCCGTACAACCCCGTTTGCGAGAAGTGCGGAAGATTCACCAAGCCCATCTTCGACACGTACCAGTTCCCGTTCGTGGAGTACGACTGCGTCTGCGGCCATCACGGCAGGGCGGATGTCAGGAAGGCCGACGGGAAGCTCACATGGAGGCTCGAGTGGCCCGCTAAGTGGAAGGTCTTCGGGACCTCCGCGGAGCCCTTCGGGAAGGATCATGCCGCCGCCGGCGGATCCTATGACTCCGGGAAGAGGATAATCGCGGAGATATTCGACGGCAAGGCGCCGTTCCCCATCCCGTACGAGTTCGTCCAGCTGAAGGGAGTGGGTCAGATGCACAAGTCCCTCGGGTGCTCGGTCACCGGGCTGGACGCGATCCACATGACTCCCCCCGAGGTCCTGAACTACCTCTTCCTGAGGGTCCAGCCCTCCAGGGCCATAGACTACGACCCCGGCATGGGGACCCTCGATATGGTCGACGAGTACGACAGGATGGAGAGGCTCTACTTCTCGGGAGAGTGGGCCGAGTCCGATGACAACTCCGTGCAGGCGTACAAGATCGCTCAGCACAACCGCATCCCCGAGAAGCTGCCCATGCAGATATCCTACCGGCATCTGGTCAACGTCGTCCAGATGGCCAAGGACTTCGACGATGTGGTAACCATACTCGGCAGGACCAACGACATGTCCGGGGCTATCGCCGAGGATATCGAGAGGCTCAAGAGGAGGGTCTCCTGCATCCGCTACTGGCTCAACGGGTTCGCTCCCGATATGGTCAAGTTCTGGATCATGCCGTCCATCCCCTACGGGATGAACATCTCCATGAACGAGAAGGCATACTTCCTCGCCCTGGTCAACAGGATGAACGACTGTCCCTGGGAGTCGGATACCGTCTCCAATATAGTATCCGATGTCGCCAAGCAGCAGCCAATCGGCACCAAGGGCGCGTACAAGGCCCTGTACAAGGTCCTCATCGGCAAGCCGGCCGGTCCCAGGATCGGGCCGTTCCTCGCATCCATGGACAAGAAGTTCGTGATCAACAGGTTCATCCAGGCTGCGAACTACACGACGGAGTGATCCGCCGGGAAGCACAGGGGCTCCGGCCCCTTTCTTATCATATCCTTCTCGTCGATACGAGGGCCGCGGGCATCGTTCGCCCGCGCGTATCTGGTCGAACGGGTATCCGGTCCATTCCTTCAGGCCCAGGGCGATCTCCAGTTCGGGCACTGTGAGCATGGGTCTGCTGTATCTCGCGGATTCGTCGATGGCCACGCGGGGGCATGCGGTGCAGACGTACGCGTCCACCTGGTACGATGCGAGGGAATCTGGAGTGATCTCCTCCATGACCGTGGTAACGCATACGCGTCCTGCATCACGTATCATCCTCTCGGCATTCCTGGCCAGTTCCCGCCGGCACTGTCCCGTCTTGCTGCAGACGATGATCAGGAACCTGCGTGCAGATGACGCGCTTTGTATTGCACCGAATCTGCGGCGGATTATCCTGTCGCGCTGGGCGTCCATGCTCCTGAGCTCTCCTGTGACGGGGTTCAGGACGAACACGGGTTTGTCCGTGCCCAGGGATGCGGCTATCGGGTGGAAGTCCCCCTCTCCCAGGTAGATGTAGCAGTCGCACAAGGGCGATTCGGCCTCTGCAACGGTGCAGTTGCATCCGAGGACCTGGCCCGGATACGCTATGCGGCGATCCCCTTCGCGGACCACCGCCCTTCTTCCGATCGATTCCAGGACCTCCACCACAGCGGGGACTAGGTCGATGTACTGTACGGTGGCGAGGATGCCGATCCTCTCGGGGAGGGCTTCGAGGATCACAGGGAGGTCGTTGCGCAGGGCGGCGTCCGAGCGGGCCTCTATGTAGAGGACGTTGGGGTCGTCGCCCATCGACGGTATGGCGGAATGGCCGTAGTGCACGATGGCATCGCACCACCCGCGGTAGTCGAAGAGGTCGCATGCACCGTAGCACGGGCGTCCTATGACGAGGCAGTCGGCACTCGTCTCTTTTGAAATGAAATCAGAAATCTCCTGGGCCCGTATCTTCAGACCTTCAGGGAGCTGGATGGCGACGGAGTTGTAGTCTCCGTCGCGGATCCAGTTCGCGACCCTCTCGAGTTCGAGATCGAACATCGGGGATCAGTGGCTGACGAACTCCTTCCCCTTCTCGATATCGATGTAGCAGGGGGAGGGGAACTTCATGGATGCCCTCCAGAGGGCGTCCTTGGCGACGGCGACCTTGTCGACGGGCACCTGGATCGTCAGGATGGCCTGGTTGCGCTCGAGCCTGGCCGCGGTTCCGACGGTCTTGCCGAATCCCTGGCGCATTCCGCTCGACACACGGTCCGCTCCTGCGCCGGTAGCGAGCTTGTTCTCCCTCAGGACGACGTGGGGGAACGCCCTGACGACCATCTGGTAGTTGGCGGATCCGGCCTGGGCGGTCAGGACCTTGTTGGCGGCGATACGGCCCGCCTCGATGGAGGTGTGCCTGATCTGCACCCTGTTTTTCACCTTGAGGGTGAGAGTGACGGGGAAGTCTCCCTGCGAGTTGCCCATGACGTACTGGCTGACCCTGCTGGCAGGCACTCCGCCCATGTACTCGCGGCGGGTGTACGCCTGGCCTTTGATCTGTCTGTACATCGATGCGGGCTTTCTTACCATTTGAAACCACCTGATTGTGACTTGAATCGGAACCGTCGGGCTCCGTAGATAGACGAGCCGATACCAGTTCCTCATATAATGGTTTCGTCGTCGGAGAACGATCTCCCTATAATCGCGCGTAGGAACTGCGGATGTCCGCAACCCATAAGAGTCCGTCGCAGGATACGGTGGCGATGAGGCAGTTCAATTTCAAGGTCGTCGACTCGGAGGATCCGGATGCGGAGGTCCCTGTGCTGGTGGCCGGGCAGATCATGATAGACGTCCAGAACCTCCTGACCGATGTCGGCTGCCTCATGGTGCGCCAGGAGCTCAGGACCCAGAGCGAGCTGCCGGAGGGTGTGGCCGACCGCTTCACTCTGAAGATCCAGGGCGGCCCCGGGTCCGCAGGCTCAGATGCCAGCAGCGACGGGATCCTTCTGGAGGACGCCCTCGCGGAGACGATGGCGGAGCTCGACCGCGCCAACATGGCCTCGGCAATGCAGACGGAGCCTGGCAGCCATACGGAGGCCGAAGGACGCAGGAGGATAGCGACCGATATACTGGCTCTGCAGAAGCACCTCGACGGTCGCACCATGATGTACGGCATAGGGGACGAGCTCAGGAAGTTCAGGGTGAATCCGCGCCGCGGGCTGGAGGGCGAGTCGTCCGCGGACATCAGCGGGATGCAGAGCGCCGTGGTGGGGATATTGTCCAGGGATCCCGTTAGGCACGGCAGATGGGTACTCTCCAATGGTATCGACTCGTTCCCTGCAGTGTTCCCCGATGCCGCATCCGGGGAGGAGGCATTCAAGCAGGCGGGCGGAGCCCCGTCGATCGTGACGGGCGCCGTGGTTCTGGATGAGGGCGGGCGGGTCGTCTCCATGAAGGATATTCTCGGCTGCTATCCTTTCCCGTCCCTCAGATTCCACAGGGCGATCACCAGGGACCGCGACATCCCGTTGCTCAACCCGGCGGAGGCCGCCGTGGGGTACGACAGGCAGAAGGGCAGATGGACCCTCGTCAACAGTGATCTGGGCATATCCGTGTCCAAGCCGTCATGGGATGAGGCCGTCGCAGCGTTCCACGAGTACTTCGTTTTCCTCTGGGAGACCTATGTGGACTCGGGCGGCGTGTTCGAGGGCGAGGAACTCGAGGTCCAGGGTCTGCTGAGGTCCATGGCGTTCCCGGACATGCTGCGATTCCGGGGAACGTTATGAGAATGGGCGGGCAGGCTGCACGGTCTGCTCGGAACATGGGTTTGGATCCCCCGCCCATACGGGCGGGGAGAAGCATCACTCGGTGATGCAGCCGGCGGGGCACTCGTCGATGCAGGCACCGCAGTCGACGCACTTGCCAGCGTCGATGACCGCGATGTCGTCGACGGCGATAGCGCCCTGGGGGCAGACGTCCACGCATGCTCCGCATGCGACACAGTCGGATCCGTTGATAGTAACTGCCATTCGAATTACCTCTGGGGATTGATTCCGGGATGGGTATAAAGGTGTTATGGATTGCAGATTAGGAAGAGCTAAAACAGGCCATCAAGTCTTAGGCGGAACTAACACGTAGGGGTTCCTCAAAACCGAATATCTGGCTCATGTTTCGGGATATTTAAATCGGCGATGCAGAGGACGTCATGCGATTTAGGAGGATGTTAAAATCGGGGCGGCTTCGTGTCCGCATATGCGGTCGGACACCGCGACCTGTGCGCGCGCCTGCGCTCATTCTTTATAGAGGGGGACTTATCGCTCGCAGAGTACCATGGGCAAGAGGCGTATCTCGCAGAACGCCGTAGTCGAGATCGGCACGGAGCGCATATCCATCCTGATGGGTCTGGCGCAGGCCGAGGCGCGTTCGGGCAACACGTCCCGTGCGAGGAGGTACGTCGACCTGTCGAGAAGGATAAGCGGCAAGACGAAGGCCCCCATGCCCCGGGCCCTCCCGTACTGCAGGGGATGCCTCGTGCCGCTGATGCCCGGGGTCAACTGCCACGTAAGGGTCCACGGCCACATGGTGCGCACGACGTGCGGGGAGTGCGGACGCATCGCCCGTATGCCGTACATCAAGGAGCAATCACATGAGCGAAAAGGACGCCAGGAAGGAGCTGATGAGGCGCGCCAACGAGCTCAGCCCCACGGTCAGGGTCGGGAAGGACGGCCTGGATCAGGGACTGTACGACGAGATCGCCGCCCAGCTGAAGAAGAACCGCCTGATCAAGGCCAAGGTGCTCTCCAATTCCGACAGCGATGCCAAGGAGGCCGCCGCCGCGATCGAGGAGGCCGTCGGCTGCGTCGCGGTCGACGTCCGCGGAGGAGTGATGGTCCTCACGGACAAGAGGACCTGGACCTCACTCTGCCAGAAGAAGTTCCGAAGTGGTAACGATGCTCGATGTCAACGTGATAAGGAACGATCCTGACATGATCAGGACCATGCTTAGGAACAGGAACAAGGACGAGGCCATCCTCGACAGGTTCCTGGAGGCCGACGGGGAGTGGAGGTCGCTCACCGATGAGAACAACCGCCTCAGGCAGACCCGCAACGAGGTCTCCCTCCAGATCTCCGAGATGCCCAAGGGCGAGGAGAAGGATGCGAAGATCGCCGAGATGCGCGAGGTCGCCGACAGGATCCAGAGCAACGATGCCAAGATGGCGGAGCTGGACAGCATCCGCAACGACTGCGTCCTCAACATCCCCAACATCCCGGCTCCCGACGTGCCCTTGGGCAAGGACGATACGGAGAATGTCGTCGTCTACGAGGCCGGCAGGAGGAGGCAGTTCGATTTCGTCCCGAAGCAGCACTTCGAGATCGCCGAGCAGCTCGGCATCATCGATTTCGACAGGGCCGTCAAGGTCGCGGGAAGCGGGTTCTACTGCCTGAAGGGCCAGGGGGCCAGGCTCGAGAGGGCGCTGGTCAACTTCTTCCTCGACACCCATCAGGACCAGGGCTACACCGAGGTGTTCCCGCCCGTCGTGGTCAACAAGGACGCCGTCACCGGGACGGGGCAGTATCCGAACCTGAAGGACGACATGTACTATCTCGAGAGGGACGACATGTTCCTGAATCCAACTGCCGAGGTCCCGGTGACGAACCTCCTGCAGAACGAGATCCTGGACATCAAGGACCTTCCGATATACTACACGGCGTACCTCCCCTCGTTCAGGAGGGAGGTCGGGAAGCACGCCGATACCAGAGGGATCATCAGGGTCCACGAGTTCAACAAGGTCGAGATGGTCAACTTCGTGAAGCCCGAGGATTCCGCCGCGAGGCTCCTGGAGCTCAGGAAGAACGCCGAGGACATCATCAACGCCCTCGACCTCCCGTACAGGGTCCTGCTCCTGTGCACAGGGGATATGAGCTTCTCCTGCAACAAGTGCTTCGATCTGGAGCTGTACGCGCCCGGCAAGGACGCGTGGCTCGAGGCGTCCTCGTGCTCCAATTTCGGGGACTTCCAGGCCAGGAGGGCCAAGATCAAGTTCAGGCGGGAGCCGCACCTCAAGAGCGAGTTCGTCCATACCCTCAACGGGTCCGGACTCGCGCTGCCGAGGACCATGGTGGCCATTCTCGAGAACTACCAGAACAAGGACGGGACGGTCACCGTCCCCGAGGTCCTCAGGCCCTACATGAGGGGTCTCGAGGTCATCGACGGCCACAACTGAGGCCGGAGACCTGCGGGGGCGAACCGCCCCCGCTTCGGTCCATCGACCGTACATCTGCCGTTGCGCGGCCCGCTCTCTCGCGATGGCACTTACCGGGATTCCGATCGAAGTTGTCCCGTATGCCTTGTCGAGAGAGACTCCCTGCGCCTCGGCTATGTCCTTCTGTGCGGAGTCCGACTTTCCGAGTATCGCCCGCATTACGGCTCCTAACCGGTCGAGCGATGGGGGACGATCCCGTGTCCCATGTCCACGACGACCAAGGGCGGGTCGTTCCTCTCGGATTGCCAGGTGCGAGATGCCATCGTTTCGTGCTTCACCTTCATCGCAGGACTCCGGATCCCGTGTTCTCGATGATGCTCTGCCATCCAGGCCAGGACATCGATCGGGTGCGCAGGCGTCTCATCTGGATAGGATGAATCCGAGTACCACATTGGGGACGCCATCGATTATCTGGACGGTGCAGTCGACATCGTACACCTCGCGGACCATCTCGCGTGTGACGACATCGATGGGCTTTCCGTAGGCATGGACCGTTCCAGGCTCCTTCATGACGACGATTTTGTCGGCGTATTTCGCCGCTATGTTCAGATCGTGGCTGATCATGACGATCAGCATGTTCTTCTCGCGCGCTATCCCGCGGAGCATCTCCGCGACATAGACCTGGTACTTGACATCGAGGTTCGATGTCGGTTCGTCCAGGAGGAGTATCGGTGTCTCCATGGCGAGTCCTCTGGCTATGGACACCTTCTGATGCTGTCCGGAGGAGAGCCGGTTGAAGTTCCTCATCGCGAGGTCTTCTATCCCCATGAGCTCCATCAGGGCGTACACCTTCTGGACGTCGTCCTCCGTGTTCCGCCATCTCTGCAGATTGTGGCGGCCCACCATTATCGCATCGAGGACCGGTATGGAGAACATGTCCGTGGTTGTAGGAGGCACGTATCCGACGATCATCGCGAGTTCTTTCCGGGACATGTCCTTGATGCTTCTTCCATCGATGGTGATGGAGCCCTCGTTTGATTCCAAGAGCCTGTTTATGCACTTTATCAGAGTGGATTTGCCGACCCCGTTGGGTCCGATCACGCATACGAGCTCCGGGCTCTCCATGGACAGATCTATGTCGCGGAGGACACGGACATCCTTCGAGTAGTCGTAGTTCAGGCCCTTGATGTCCAGCCTCATCCCCACACCTCCGACTTCCTTCTGAGGATCAGCCATAGGAACAGTGGGCCTCCGAGGAGAGAGGTGATGACCCCCACCGGTATGACCGAAGGTGCGATGACGGTCTTCCCGACGATCTCCGCGGCCAGCAGGATTATGGCGCCCAGGATGGCGGATATCGGTACCAGATAGCGATTGTCCGCGCCTATGATGATGCGTGTCACATGCGGTGCAACCAGACCTATGAAACCGATCAGTCCCGTGAAGCTGACTATCGTCGCGGCCAGCAGGGCCACGACCATCATCATGATCGTTCTCAGTCTATCGACATCGAGGCCCAGCGCCTTGGCGTTGTCTTCGCCCGTGGCCAGAACGTTGAGCTTGCGCGACAGGAGCTGCATCACTATCACGCCCGCCAGTGTGGCCACGGCCATCAGGGGGATGTTGTCCCATTTGATCCCGCCTATCGATCCGACCTGCCATTCGAGTATCGCCGCCAGGGAGTTCGGGTCCCCCCACAGCTTCATGATGGTGGAAAGGGCGTTGAAGATGTACATTATCGCCACTCCGGCCATGATCATGGTGGTCGGCGACGAGTTCTTGATCTTGGATATGAGCAGTATGACGGCGGTCGGCACGAGGGAGAATATGAATGCGTTGATCACGATGGCGTATTCGTCCTGGACTATCGATGCTCCTGCCACGATGGCCATGGTGGCTCCGAATCCGGCCCCGGATGATACGCCCGTGGTGTACGGGTCGGCGAGAGGGTTCTTCAGAATGCTCTGCATCGCGACTCCGCATATGGATAACGCTACCCCGGCTATGACCCCCACCAGAACGATCGGGACTCTGAGCTGCCATATGACGTAGTCGCGGAGCTTTCCGACATCCGTCTGATCCACATCGCCGTTGATATGGTCCCATGCGATCCCGAAGCAGTCCCAGAACCCGATCTTGTAGTCTCCTACGGTCAGAGTGTAACCCATGCAGATGAACAGGATGACGATGCAGGCCGACAGGAACACCCATCTGCGGAGGTAGAATCTATGATAGCTATCGAGAACGTGTTCCTTCTTCGCATCATCCGATTCGCATCTAAGCCATCTCTTGATGGAATCCCCTACGACCTGGCCTATCATGGGGTCGCGGTCTATCTCATCTCCGTTCATTCCAGCACCGTCCGAGTGGTCCGGCCCGAGGGCCGGACCGTGGTTTATCAGCCCTTGACGAAGCCTGTGGCCCTTCCGTCGGAGGCGATCTCGACGGTATCGTTCACGGAGGTGCCTGTGCCCACTCTGTAGAACAGCTCGGTGCAGTTGTCCCCGTAGTCATGGATCGTATAGTCGTCGTACCAGGACTGGTACGATTCATCTGCGAGCCTCGTGTCTATTTGGTCGTAGACGTATGACAGCAGCTTAAGGGATACGAGCGGATTGGAGTATCCGTTCATCATCCCGTTGGATGCACATATGATGTTGCCGTTCTTGTAGGCGTTTGTTTGGCCGAAGACCTCCTCGCACTTCTTGCTATATACGTCCCAGCATTCCTGGGCGTTCATGGATGAGTTGGTTCCGACACCGGATCCGACCAGGACTATGTAGTCCGGCTGCTTATCCAGGAACCACTGGGTGGTGACATACGTCCCATAGGACGGTGCGTTGAGATCCGCACGGATGAGATTCACATTCGGAACGGAATGGAAGAGATTGGCGAGGTTGTGCGTGTTGCCCGGGGGATCCCTCTCGAATCCGTATCCGAGGACGCGAATCTTGTCGGTGGTCGCAGTGCCGTAGAGCATGACGAGGGCGACGGAGGGCTGATCCGTTACATCCTGCATGCAGTCGGAGATGGATGCCTTCGTCTGATCCGCATAGGCGAGGTAGGCGTTGGAGATGTCGGTGAGATCGAAGAGGAACCCGTATGTGCAGATGCACGGGAGGATGTGCTCGTGGTTCACGCAGAGGACGTTCAGGTCGTAGCCTGTGGATTCGACGAGCTCTACCATGTCCGTTGCGGTCGTGTCAGTTTGTGTATAGCATATCACAGTGGAGACGCCTGATTGTACCACTGTTTGGGGATCCACATTGTATCCAACGCCGTAGGAGAATTTGTCCTCCCATCCCGGGTTGGTTATATCATTGAGTGATCCGCTGCCGCATGCCTTGACGCTGTCCCAGAGTCCGAAGAGGATGGCGAGCTGCGCCTGTTGGTAGTAGGTGGTTCCGATGTTGTCGTGAGGTGTCGGATACGCGACCTTGGTCGGATGTTTTTTGTAATTCTCATAGAAGACGCTGCAGGGCTTCTTGTCGATTATGTTCTGAAGGAGTTCCGCATCGGATGAGTCGATCTTGCCGTCCGCATTGGTGTCGATGAACGGGCAGTTGGTCTGATCCCATTCGATCTCGCCGGCAATCACGGCTTTCAGGATATCCATGTCTTTTCCATCGATGGTATCGTCGTTGTTGGCGTTGCCGTAGACGACGAGTCTGCAATCCGAGTAGGTGAGAAAGTCGTAATCGCCTATCTTGAAGCTGTCTCTATGGAGCTCATAGGACTTCGTGTCATCATCGTCGGAGACATAGATGACGACACCGACCGCTGCGACGATAAGAATCGCAACAACCGCGACCGCCACGATTTTGGAGTTCATCGTATCACATATTGGATTATACTTCCAACAGTATGTTTCGTGACTTCTTTACTATATAAGAATTAGCAGTTCTGCCAGGTATCTATAAAGGATTCTTTATCGATAATAGGAAAAAATAGCCATAGCCGAAAGCTCATCCTTTGTCGGCATCCTGATCGCCACTGCCTATGAATTTGGCCATTCTGAGCATGGAACGTACAATAGGGGGATTCACCACGGTGTAAATGGATTCGCGACCCTTCGATTCCAGACGGACGATTCCGTTATGGGCTAGGAGACCAGCGTGTTGGTGATCTCTTCATAACAAACATTACACA
>CAYUPU010000017.1:0-26442 GCA_964445265.1 uncultured Methanomassiliicoccales archaeon | reverse complement strand
GTCGTACTCGTCGATGAGAACTATCGGCGCGATGCCGTGATGGGCATGGAGCATCGTGCACAGGTCCAGAAGGGAATCCTGGAGCTCCCCTTCGGTGAGCCTCTGGTCGATCGCTCTGAGGAAACGCTCCTTCGATGCCCCTCTCAATGCACCCTCCTCCTTAAGCTCTTCGAAGGAGTCGTACAACTTCGAGATACGGTACCCGAACTTGGAGATGAATCTGTCGCGATCATCCACGGGCAAGCTCTTCATGTCTATGTGGATGACCGGACAGGTGTTCATCATGGCGACGGCATCGGGATGGTCCATGACCTTCAGGCCGTCGAACCAGGAGTTGCCCTTGTCCCGGATGTCGAAGAACCTCTGCATCATGGACAGATTGAGGGATTTTCCGAACCTCCTCGGACGGGTGAAGAGATAGACCTTCGCCCTCTGCTCCACGATGTCGGATACCAGCTCGGACTTGTCCACGTAGCAGTATCCGCTCTCGCGGACCTCCCTGAAATCGTCCACTCCGATCGGTACGGGCCTCCTCTCTTCCATGGCGTTCCTGATGGGAACGGCCGTAATAAATGCTGTCCCGTGCCGTCTTCAACCCTCAAAGCTAAAGAGCGAAGCCGCGACGGCGGATCCAGCCGTCCGGCATCGGCGCGTGCGGCGACGGACGATCAGCGCGCATATCGCGGCCAGCACCGCGGCGGCGACCGCCGGTGCCGCCCACCGGATCCCCTCCTCGCCGTCGACGACGACGCCCTCGAAGCCGCTCCACGATCCCCTGCGGGCCTCGGTGCAGTGCACCGCGACATCGTCGTTGAGGAAGACCCCGCTCCCGAACTCCGGCATGTCCCCCTCGAAGAACGCGTCCTCCAGGGATGAGCAGTATGCGAAGGCCTTGTCCCCTATCGAGACCACCGATGCGGGAACGGTCACGGAGGGCAGGGACGAGCACCCCTGGAAGCACCAGTCGCCGATGGACTCCAGCGACGCCCCCAGATCCACGGACCCCATAGACCGGCAGTCCAGGAACGCGGACCTCCCCAGGGAGAGGACCCCGTCCGGGATGGACACGGCCTCCAGCGGGGAGCACATCAGGAACGCGGAGTCCCCCACGGACGCGGGGCTCCCGCGCATCTCGACCGTGCGCGCGGAATCGGCATAGGCGAAGGCCATGACCGGTATGTCCCTCAATCCCGATCCGGCGACGATGCTCTCCGCGCCCCTGCACAGCTTGAACGCCCCCTCGCCCATGAACCCCACAGAATCGGGGATGTCGATGGACGGCAGGGACGCGCAGTCCCTGAAGCACTCGAACCCCAGGTACTCCACGGACGGCGGGATGTCCGCGTCGCGGAGGGAGGATGCCGCTCTGAACGCCTCGTCCATGATCGCCGTCGCCGATCCGGGGATGGATGCGGAGACCAGCCCGCCGCAGTAGAAGAACGCCCTCTCGCGGATGATGCCGACGCCGTCGGCGATGTCCACGGTCACGATATCGGTCCTGGCGTCGTCGTGCCCGCCGGCGAACGCCGACGGTCCTATCGACTCCACCGGGAGACCGCCGGCCGAGGACGCTATGTGCACCGCGCCCTCCGGCGAAGGGGATCCGGACACCGCCATGGCGGCCCCTCCTATGAGAGCGTACGTCACGGACGACCCGTCTCCGGAGACCGCGACGTCCGTCCCTATGAGACCCTCGTCCCCCCATCCGGACGCCCCCGGCATGCGCAGGACCGCGACCCCCTCCGGGACGGCGCCGTCCGGCATGTCGGGACGGTCCCCCAGGAAGAACACGGTCCGCAGGACGGGGCAGCCGTCGAAGGCGCCCGCCTCCAGGGACCTCACCGACGCGGGCACGACCGCCGACTCCAGGGACGGGCCGGACACGCCTCCCACGGAGACGACCTCGTGGCCCTCCAGGGCGCTCGCGATGTACAGCTCGCTCGAGCCGGTGGACACCGACGATATCTCCGAGCGGTACCCCGGGTACCCGCTTCCGAACGTCTCGTACCGGTAGACGGCGCCGTCGGAGAGCTCCGTCTCCGACACCGCGTCCGATGCCCCGGCCGGGACCATGAGGGACGCGAGGACGGCGACGACCGCCGCCAGAAGGAGGATCCCGCGCATCATGGTCGCAGCATCTCCAGACCGGCCGCTATGGCGCACACGGCGGAGAGCCGGGGGCTGGACGAGCCCGCGACTATCAGCGCGTCCCCCTCCTCCCTCCCCGCGGTCCGGCGCACGCCGTCGGCGAACGCGCGGTCGAGCCCGTCCATCGCCAGGGACGGGGACATGAGCAGCATCCCCTCCACCAGTGTGAACACGGATGCGCCGTCGCCCCCGGCGATGACCGCGGAGTCCCTCTGGGCCATCCCGTCCGTCACGCGCGAGGCTCCCCCGCGGACGACTATCCCCATCTGGTTCCCTCCGACTACATGGTCGGACCGGGGGACGTCCACCAGCCTGATGCCTATGCGGTCCATCAGCTCCCTCCCCTCGGGGGAGATCGCTATCCCGGACTGCGCCACATCGACGAGCCCGCATCCCCTCAGGGCATCCAGCATGGTCCTCATGGTCCCCTCGCCGACGCCCGCGCGCTGCGCCAGGGCCCTGCGGCCCAGCCTCTCCCCCTCGGCCAGTATGCACATCGTGTAGTAGACGTGGGCATCCGAGAAGCGGCACGCCGGGCCGCACGGGTCCTGATCCACGAGCCTCACGGCGATCCGCCCCCGTCCTCGATGTACCTCTTCGGGAGGACGTAGATCTCGCCGTCGGCGTCCAGGCCGACGCGGGACTCCACCTCGTACACCTCGCGGATGAGGTCCTCGGTGACGACCTCCTTCGGATCCCCGACGGTGACGATCCTCCCCCTCCTCATGATCACGCAGACGTCGCAGTACCTCGCCATGAGCGAGATGTCGTGCTCGGCGACCAGCACGGTCATGTCCGAGCGGGACATGGACCTCAGGTACTCCATGACCTGCAGCTTGTACTTCATGTCCAGGTGCGCGGTGGGCTCGTCCACCAGCATCAGCTTCGGCTCCTGCACGTACGCCTTCGCTATGAGGGCCCTCTGCCTCTCCCCGGACGAGCAGAGGGACAGCTGCCTGTCCCGTATCCCGTCGAGGCCGAAGGTCCTGAGGGCCTCCCTCGTTATCCTCTCGTCCTCGGGGGACTCCCACCACAGGCGGTCCACGTACGGGTACCTGCCCAGCACGACCATGTCCATGACGGTCATCCCGAAGGTCTGCCCCAGCTCCGCCGGAACGGATGCCACGGTCCTGGCGACCTCCGCCGGACCCATGGCGAGCACGTCCCTCCCGTCGACCTCGATGCTCCCGGCCGTGGGGTCGTGGACGCGGGATATGCACCTCATCATGGTCGACTTCCCGCACCCGTTGGGGCCTATCAGCCCGACCAGCATCCCGCGGCCGATCTCCAGGTCCACGCCGTCCAGGGCGCGGAAGCCGCCGAAGTCCTTGACCAGCCCCTCTATGCGCAGCACCGCGTCGTCGGGCATCGTACGAGCGCCCCCTGCGCATCAGCATGTACGCGAAGACCGGGGTCCCGATCATCGCGGTTATCGCGCCCACCGGGAGCTCCAGCGGGGACAGCGCGGTCCTCGCCACGAGATCGGCGAAGAGCATGAGCATCGCCCCCAGGGCGATGGAGGCCGGCATTATGAGCCTGTGGTCGGATCCGAGGGCCATCCTGCACGCGTGCGGGACGACCAGTCCGACGAACCCTATGATCCCGACGAAGGCCACGCACACCGCGGTGAGGACCGAGGCGACGATCATCATCCATCTCTTGAACCTCCGGACGTTGAGCCCGAGCTGCTTCGCCTGCTCCTCTCCCATGGAGAAGAGGTTGAACTCCCTTGCCCAGACCATCGCGGCCAGCGCCATCCCCATCGCGGGGATGAAGACGAGCCATGCGTTCTCCCAGGTGATCTGGGAGAACGATCCGTACAGCCACCACATGGAGTCCGTGAGGTTGCCCTTGTCCAGCGTCAGGAACACCGTCTGCACCGAGGAGAACGCGAACCCCACTATCACCCCTGCGAGGATGTAGTTGGTGGTGGATCCCCCAGAGCCCTCGGCCACGGTCATGGTGATCGCGAACGCCAGAAGCCCTCCGATGATGGCCGCCGCCGGTATGAGGTACAGGGAGTTCTCTCCGACGAAGGGGATGGAGACGCCCGCCGCCGAGACGGCCACGGCCAGGCATCCGGCTCCGGAGGACACCCCGGTTATGTACGGGTCCACCAGCGGGTTCCTGATCACGGCCTGGTACATGCACCCCGCGATCGCCAGACCCGCCCCGACGGCCACCGCGGCTATCGAGCGGGGCAGCCTGGAGTAGTAGATGTAGTTCTCCACCGTGTCCAGGTTCTCCCCTCCCTTCCGTATGGAGGATGCCAGCGAGGACACCGCCTCGCTCACGGTTATCACGCCCCCGGAGGATATCGATATCGATGCCAGGAACACCAGCACCGACATGACCGCTCCGAACGCCACTATCGCCTTGAAGCGCCTCTTCTTGACGGCGACGCCGCCCGAGTCGGGATCGTCCCGATGCTCCATGTCCCTCTTCAGGCCGTCGAACCCGCGCCTCATCCAACCCTTGCTCTCATCACCCATGGTACCGACCTCGATAGAGCCTGTACAGGACCGCCGCGCAGAGCACGGCGGCCGCGACCAGGAGCGCCCACGACCAGTGGGCGAACCCTGCGGAGCGCACCTCCAGCTCCCCTCCGTCGCCCCAGGCCCTGCCCTGGACGTCCGATATGCAGTACACCGCGCCGTAGTCGTTGCCGACGTAGATCCTCCCGTCGATCACGGTCGGGGCGACCATGGAGTAGGAGGTGTCCGAATAGGGCTCCAGCCTGACCTTCCAGATCAGGCGCCCGTCATCGGCGGAGTACGCGGCCACCCCTCCGCCGTTCGGATAGTACTTGCCGATGCTGTAGTCGTTGGTGTACAGGACGCCGCCGGCGAGCGTCATGAACGCCTTGATCGTCTGCGGGGCGGGGGAGAACCACACGACCCTGCCGTCGCCGTCGAACATGTAGATCCCGGAATCCGCCGCCATGGAGGATCCGTCCGCCGTCGGGAGCGAGGCGTCCCCGCGGTAGGACGGGGACGCGGTGCAGAAGAAGCCTCCGTCCGTCGGAACGGGGGCCCCTGTCAGCAGGACGTGCCTCCAGTAGCAGTCCGACCCGTCCGGTCCGGTGCCGGTGGCGGCGTCGATGCACGCGATCGTCCCGTACTCGGGGCTCATGGCGCCGTCGGTGCAGGTGACGATCAGCCTGTCATCGGCGACCGCGATGGACGACACCGATCCCGGAGTCCCGGGGACCTGGGAGTTGCTCTCCCCGAGGTCTATGGCCCTCTTCGCCCACAGGATCTCACCCGTGGACGCGTCCAGGGCATGGATCCAGCCCTCGTACCCGCCGATGAACAGCATCCTCGTGCCGCCGACGTCGGCCACGACGGGGGCGTGGTAGTAGTAGCATCCGCGGGTTCCGACGTACTCCCCGTCGACGGTCCCGGAATCCGGGACGCACTCCCACAGCCGCACCAGCCCGGAGGACCTCGTGCCGTCCTCATAGGACGTCTCTATACCGTAGGCGGCGATCCTGCCGTCGGAGATGCCGAAGTAGACCGCCCCGGAATCGTAGACCGGGGTGGTGGCGCCGGTGAAGAACGTCCTCCCCTCCCAGACGATGTCCCCCCGGTCGTCGTACGGGTACCGCGGTTCCAGGACCAGGGTGTCGTAGAGCTCGCCGGTGAGCCTGTCGAACAGGTAGACGTCCCAGTTGGTGGCGGTGACCACCAGCATGTCCCCGACGATCAGGGGCGAGGTCACCTCGTACCCCTGGCCGATGCGGAACATATGGCTCCAGACCTCCTCGCCGGTGAGGCGGTCCAGGCAGTACACCCACGGCATCTTGTCCGTGCCGGAGCCGTAGAAGTCCCCTCCCGTGGTGTGGTAGAGGAGGTCCCCCGCGACCACCAGCGAGGAGTCGACGTATCCCGTGGTGTACGTGCGGTACCACTCCAGCGGCACCGCGGGGGAGTCCGTCCCGACGGAGTCGGTCCTGCCGGAGGACGCGGAGTCGCCGCGCACGGCGGTCCACGACTCCTTCCTGTCGGGCGTCTCCACCGGGGCGATGGAGGCGTCGGGATAGAACGCGACCGCGAACGCTCCCCGGACGCCGTCGGACCATGCGTCGGAATGCGCCCACGAGGACCCGTCCCAGAGGTACAGCCTCCAGGTGCACTCCTGCCCGCCGACGCTGCGGTCGGCGAGCCCGCCTATCGACGAGGGCCTGCCGTCCTCGATTACGTGCGGTATCCCTGCGGCGTCCAGCGCCGCGGAGGCGGAGTCCAGGCACGTCCCCTCGCCGGCGTCCAGCCACACGGTGTCGCCGTTGCCGCGGTCCAGGAGCATATCGGTGCCTCCGCCGGCGTCCGACGGGGCCGCGGGCGCCAGGAGGACGGCGACGGCCGCCACCACGATGAGGAGCGCCGCGCCCCTCATGCGGCCGCCCCCTTCTGATGGGTCAGGTACTGGGCGTAGTCGTCGCCGAAGAAGCTCGGGATGGTGTCCAGCGGATCGATCTTCGAGAACGCCTCCGGGTTGAGGCACTTGCAGAGCAGCTCCGCCGCCTCGGCGAGCCTCGGCCCCGGGCGCTGGAGGATGTCCGCCGCGGCCCCGGAGAACACGAACACCCTGCCGTCCGCGTACGCCGGGGTCTGCCTCCACAGAGGGTCCAGGGAGTCCAGGACGTCCCGGTACTCCCGCTCGGTCGCGACCTCCCTCTCCTGCATGACGATTATGACCTGGGGCTGCTTCTTGTATATCTGCTCCTTCGACACCATGAACCAGCCCGACGACTGTGTGTCGAAGACGTTCCTGCTCCCGCAGAGGGCCAGGATGTCGGACATGTACGTGACGGACCCGGTGGTCCAGGGTGACGGGTCCGCGGACAGCGCCGCGAACACCCTCTGGTTGGTCATCCCGGCTATGCCGGAGACGCCGTCGATCGTGCTCCTTATGCCGTTTATCGCGGAGTCGGCGTTCTCCGGCATCCCTATGGCGGATGCGGCGATCCACATGTTCCTGTACAGGGCGTCCACGCCCGTGCAGTTCATGAGCACCACGCAGTCTATGCCGGACTTGCGGAGCTTGTCCGCCATGGACAGGTGCTCGCCGGCCCCTCCGTCGCAGAACACGATGTCCGGACCGAGCCTGACGATGTACTCGTAGTTCGGATCGGTGTATCCGCCCGTTATCGCTATGGAGCCGTCCTTCTGGCCGTCGACGATCCCCTGGGGATGGTCGCTGTACAGGTCCGTGCCGACTATGTACCGCTCCCCGCCCACGGCGCAGAGCGTCTCCGTGACCGACGGCGCGAGGGTCGCGATCCTCAGATCCTCGCCCGTCCTCCGGGAGACCCCGCCGTCGGCGTAGCCCTGGTAGCCGAGCCCGGTGCCGTCCGTGCCGGGCATGACGTCCTCCGCGCCCGATGCGCGGGCGAAGCAGACGATGCGATGGTCGGAGACGTCGGTCGAGGCGGGGTCCGCCGCGGCCCATCCCCCTCCGGGGGCGGGGACGTAGAACGCCCAGCGGGCGTTCTCCAGCTCCGACTGCCCGCCTATGGAGTAGATGGAGCCGTCGTCCCTCAGGATCGCATCATAGCCCCTGATGCCGCAGGCGGCATCGAGGGCGGCGTACCCGTCCGTCCCCTCGTGGAACGTCATCGGGATCCAGTCCACGCTCCAGTAGCCGAAGTCGATCATCATCCCCCGGACGTCGTCGCTCTCGGCCTCGGTGGTGCCGACCAGCGGCACCGCTATGACGACGACCGCCGCTATCGCGGCGGATATGGCGATCTTCGTGCGGATCTGGTCCATCTCATCACAACCTCAGAAGGTCGTCGGGGATGCCGGAGGGCGCGGGGAGGTCCCCGGGGACGCCCTCGGCGACGGAGGTCCTCAGGACCAGGCCGAAGTAGTTGTACTTCGTTATGTCGTAGATCCCGAGCGCGAACTGGTTGAACCCCCAGTGCTCCGGGTCATCCAGCACCTTCGCCTCGGGACTGTACGAGTACATGTTCCAAAAGGTCCATGTCCCATGGGTGCCGCCCTCGCTGCTGACCTTGGTGTCGCCCCATCCGAGATAGGATGTGAACCATCCGTACATGTCGGGGCTGGTCCCGTAGGTGAAGAACCCGTCCTTCCCGTCTACAGTGTACGTCACAGCGGACTTGCCGTCGACCAGGCCGGTGTCCACCTCCACATCGGAATCGGGGAAGAACGCGCGGAGGGTGGCATCGGCCAGCGCCTCGTTGACAGTACTCCCGTACCCTGCGATCCACACGCCGGCCCTCAGGTCCTCCTCGCTCAGCGGGAGCCTCTGGAACCAGTACCCCGCGTTCTCGTTCGATCCGCTACTGATTATGTCGTCCAGAGGGAGGTCTGCACGGATGAAGAAGTACGCCTTCTCCTTCACCTCGATGTCCGGCCTGGCGTAGGAGACCCTCCCGTCCTCGGAGACGGTCCTCTCCGCGAAGCTCACGGCCAGGACCATGCCGTCGAACACGTTCTGGGAGGAGTACTCCGCCCAGGCGCCCCCGGTGGCGTCGTTGTAGTAGGACGACCACCTGAACACCGTCCATGCGCATCCGTCCGAGTTGCGCTTCCCGTCGACCGAGGCCACGTTGCCGTTGGTCCTCAGGACGAGGTCGTGGTCCGCCAGAGCGGACGACAGGACCTCGGACACGCTGGTTCCCGTGCCCTCGTATCCGTACTCGTCCTGCACGTCGCCGTCGTCCAGCCATACGGTCGCCATGATGGTTCCGGGAGCGCTGCCCGGACCGTCGTCCTCTTCCGGAAGCACGCCGATCGCCACGACGACGACGGCCGCGACCGCGATGACCGCTATCGCGGCCAGTGCGATGAAGCTGCTCTTCATGCCATCACACCCTGTCGGCCAGCCCTGTGCCGGCCGTCAATCCGAAATCGATCTCGGCACCCCTCGACGTGGTCGCGCCCTTCATGTCCAGCGTCAGGATCCCTCCGGAGACCGTGCCCGATACCTCCAGGACGGGCTCGTCCGCACCGAGGTAGCAGTACGCGTGCAGCGTCCTCCCTTCCAGGGATGCCTCGACATCGATGTCGACGCGGAACGTCTGCGACCCGTCTATGCCGTCACCGCCGATCCTTATGAGGAAGTACTCCAACCTCTCCCCTCCGGCGGCCGCGGCGATGGCCTTCATCGACGACGTGGGGTTCGCGGAGCTCTTCTCGAATATGCTCACCGAGGCGTCCTCCGGTATGCTCCCGGAGACCCTGACGCCCTTGCCGGTGTCCACCGTGGCCTCCGTGTTCTCGGTCCATCCGGCCCTCAGCGTGATGCCCGTGTCGTAGGGGTACGGGGTGTCCGCGGTGAACAGGATGTCCCCGTGCCACCACCCGGTGAACGCGTACCCGGACCTCTTCGTGACCGGGAGCTCCCCCACGGGCCTGTCGCGGACGACCTCGATGGACTCCGCGGACGAGCCGCCCGCGGAGTCGAAGGACACGGTGCTGACGGCCGACCAGTGCGCCGTCAGCACGATGCCGGAGGATATGCGGGAATGCTGCGGGACATACCTCTCCGATCCGGAGAACCATCCATTGAATGCGTACCCGTCGCGCACGGGCTCGGGGACGTACCCCATGACCCCTCCCGGAACGACCTCGATGGATTGCGTGGGCGACCCCCCTGCGGGATCGAACGCCACGGTCACGGTCGATACCGCGACCGCCTTCAGGACGATATCCTCCGTCACACGATCGGAATCGATGCTCCACGGGATCCCGTCGCGGGTCCATCCCGTCACGGCCCTCCCCTCGCCGGCGTCCACCGGAGGCAGGACGACGAAGGATCCCCTGAGGAGCCTGACGTCCACCTCGCATCCGTCCAGGGAGAGGGTGACCGTGCGGTAGAGGGCCCGGAGATCCGCGTAATTGGAGACCTCCGCCCTGTCGGAGGCGGACATCGCCGAGTACCTCGCCTCGGCGCGCCGCACGTCGGCGGAATCGACCTCTCCGGCCTCCGACATCCTGATGATGCGGTCTATGGCTGCGACGAGGTCCGAGACGGAGTAGTCCCTGGAGACGTCGCCGTAGCAGAACAGGGTGGAGTCGTTCCTTATCAGGAGGCATCCGTCTGGCGATATCGAGAAGCTCTGGTACGCGAACTGGTCGACGGACGGACGGTATGTGAACTCGACCCTGGGCGCCTTCTGGCCCGGGGCGTCGCTCAGGCAGTAGATCATGGAATATCCCTTCAGACTCTCTACCGACTCGCCTGCGAAGACGTGCCCGTACTCCAGGAGGTAGATGTACACCGTGTCGCCGTTCTCGGATGTCGAGTACGCGGTCGTCAGGGACGCGGTGCCCTTGGTCTGCAGATCCGACACCGAGTAGGCCAGGGTCATGGAGCCGTCCCTCCCCAGGTCTATGACGTTGAACGGCTCGGCGGTCCCGAGGGTGCCCCCTCCGCCGCCGATGTACAGCCTGCCGTTCCATACGATCGGTATGGACTGCGTCCCGCCGTTCGCTACTTGGGACGTCCAGTGCGTCTCCGAGCCCCTGTCGAAGGTCCCGTCGGGATTCATGGCGAACGAGCGGATGACGAGCGTCTTCCCGTCGCTGGAGTCGCCGTTGGCGTGCTCCTTGTCCGTGACGGAGTTGAGCGGTATGTACACCCTGCCCGCATGGGATGCGGACCCCGATGTGCAGTACTCCATCTGGAACGCGACGGAGTCCAGGACCGCCCCGGTCCCGGTGTCGACGGAGTACGCCACTGCTCCCCCTATATCGTAGCCCTTCTCGATGACGACGCAGAACCCGTCGAGGAACGACGGGACGGAGTTGTACCATCCCGCGGCGTCCAAGGTCCACCTCGGTTCGACCCTCTCGTCGGACCTGGCGGCATCGGGATCCTCTGTGCCGATGCACGCATAGCATCCTGCGTAGGTGCCGAAGAACACCGCGCCGTCGCGGTACGTGATTGCTCCCTGCACCTCTCCTCCGGATATCGGAACGGAGACGAAGAGCTGCTCCAGGGTCTCCGCGTCATAGGCGCGGACGACGGTAGTGCTCCCGATGTGGGTGGGCACGAAGACCTTGCCGTCGCCGTGGGCGAGGGGCATGTTGTAGACCGAATCCGATGCGCAGGGAACGGATGCGACCTCGCTCCCTGTTCTGGTGACGACGCAGCACAGCCTCTGCGCCGCGCCGTCGTAGTAGTACGTATGCTCCCCCACGCATATCGCGGAGCCGGGGGTCCTCCACACGGTGGACCCTCCGTCGACGGAGGAGCGCACCTTCCAGAGCTCCTTCATCCGGGAGGGCGAGACCGGGGTCACCGAATCGGTGACGCCCGGAGAATCCGTGCTGCCGGTCCAGTAGGACCAGTCGGATCCCCCCGCGGGCTCGTACACGGCGCGGACCGCCAGCGGCGAGTCGATGGACGTGCCGTCGGCGGCCCTCCCGGCGATGCGGGAGGAGCCGTCGGCCGTGGACACGGTGCATTCGGAGGACGACCCGTCGGAGAACGCGACGGTGACGCCGAACTCCCCGTCGGAGAATCCGCGCAGCGCGACGGAATCGTCGTTCACGACGATGTCCACGCGGGGGTCGGAGACCGTTGCGACGATCGATGCGTCGGCTCCCGTGGACGCCCCCCTGAACAGGGACAGCGGTATCTCGGCGGAGTATCCCGTGGCCGATATCCCACCATCCGTACGGACGGGCGGATCCACGGGATCGGACGGGTCCGGAGGGACGTCCGGGGTCGATGGGTCTTCAGGTACCGTCGGATCGTCCGGGACCGGAGGTGATACAGGGTCTCCGGGGGCCGGGATGTCCCCGGGCCCCGAGGGGTCCGTCCCCTCTTCGCCGCCCCCTGCGGCCAGACAGACGCATGCGCATATCGCGGCGATCGCCGCTATCAGAACTATTAGTATCCTCCTATCCATGGCGGTACACCCCGGAAAGGCGTGCGAGGGTCCGACCTCGCAGGGTCGGGAAGCGGGTGCCGGTGGCCCTGGACACCACGGACATCACCGTGAACAGGGCCATGCCGGTCTCCGCGGCGATGGCCATGCAGCCCTCGCCCTTCGAGTACTTCTCGACGATCCACTTCTCCCTGACGGTCTTCGGCTCCTCGATGCGGACCATCTCCACGACCAGCGGCTTCCCCTCCTCCCAGTTGCGGGACTTGCACGAGGGGCACCTAGCCGGACGCGTTGAGCGCCTGGGCGCCCAGACGTGCCCGCACAGGGCGCAGGTGCAGGAGTTGGTGGGGCCGCGCCAGCTGGACGAACCGCAGGAGGGGCATTTCTGCGGATCCTCCACGCGGCTGTTCCACACGTGCCCGCAGCGCAGGCAGCGGCAGTCGAAGCGGTCCCTGCCGATGCTCTCCTGCTGCTCGCGGTCGATATCGAAGCATCCGCCGCAGAAGGGGCAGGTGCATGTCAGCGGGCCCGGGGCCTTCCCGGTGCTCGGGAGGCGCTTGTACGTCGCAGGAGCCATCGTGTTCACTCTCCCCGGAGGGAGGGTTAATTGGGAGCAAGCTGCGACCCGTGTTCCCCCCCCCGGATTGGACTAATACACCAACCGTCCAAGCGGTTATCTACCTTATCTTCCCAGGAAGGACAGAACTGGATGCCTAATCCAACACCCTCCCCGAGCCGGATGATGGTCCTCCGGAGCCCCTTCCGCGGGATTCCGGAGGGCCGTTTGATCAGACCTTCCTGGATCTGATGACCAGCACCGCCGCGGCGATGACGACCATGGCGACGACGGCCACGGCGATCGCTGTCCAGCCGGTTCCGGAGCCGCCGTCCGCGGGCTCGGGGTCGGGCTGCGGAGCAGGCTCATCGGATTCGGCGTCCACCATGAACACCGAGAAATGGTCCACGGTCATGACGAATCTTCCCGCCTGCGCGTCGTAGTACGATTCCACACGGGTCTTCTGGCCCCGGTCGTCGACATGGCTGATGAACAGCCTGGATGCATCCGTGCCGTCCGGCACGGCATATCCGAACGTCACGGTGGCCGTGCCTCCGAGCTCATGCACCCTCGTGTCGCCGCACATGGCGGTCAGCACCACGAAGAATCTGTCACCCACTACACCCTTCTGGGCATCCGGGAGCTCTTCGTGGACGCCGTCCCTCATGCCTAGCCTCACCGGACCGCCGGAGCGCCCGGACAGGCTGCCGCATGCATCGCTGCCGACGCTGATCGAGGACGAACCGCCTGATCCGCTGATCCTCAGACCGGCGCCGTGCCCCGAGATCATGCCTAGCGCCTCGGAGCTGATGACCGCGCCCGTGCCCTCGCCGCTCTCCACCTCGAACGTCCTGGAGATGCTCTCGGGCGGTAGGGACGTGCGGCCCATGGCCGCCGAAGACTGCTCCACCGCGACCTTCACGATGTCTGCGCCAACCTCCGTCCCGGATGCCCTGATGACGGTGCTGGATTCCGCCTTCGCGGTCCTGCCGTCTACGATGGAGACCGATGTGCAGGTCCTCACGGAGCCGTCCTCGGCCCCGATGGTCACGGTCTCGTCCGTGGAGACCGGGCCGCCGGCCCTCGCCTCCCTCCTCTCGATCCTGATCGTCCCGGAAGACGTCTCGGTCTCCTGGATCTCGATCCTCGTATCCTGTGTCGTCCTGCCGTCCGCATCGGACGCCTTCTCGGTGAGAGTGCGGTTCACGGTCCTCTCGTCGCCGGTCCGCTCGACGGTGATCTCGTCCGTCTCCGTCCTTCCGCCGGATGCCGTCTTCTCGGTTCTGGTGATGGACGAGGTGACGACGCTCCCGTCCTTGCTCTCGGTCCTCTCGGAGACGGTGACGGCCGTGGATCCCGATGCCGCATCCGTCTCCGTCGTCGACACCTTGACGATCCTGGAGCCGTCGGACGCGGTGGAACGGGAGGTCACGGTCTCGGTGGTGACGGCCGTGTTCCCGTCCGCACCCCTGACGACCGTCCTCCCGATGGTGGTCGTGACCCCCTCTGAGACGGAGGTGCTCACCGTGCTCTCGGTCGATCCGGTCACCCTGCCGTCCGCATCAGACCTGATCTCGGTCGACTCGGTGGCGGTGACCCCTCCGGACACGGAGGTCCTGCTCTCGACGACGGTGGTTCCCACGAGCTTGCCGCCACCGTCCGTCTCGACCACGGTCTCCTTGACCGTTCTGGAGCCGTCGCGGCCCACTGTCGTCTCAGTGGACGTGCTGATGGAGGATCCGTCGGACGCCCTCGTCCTCTCCTCGACCGTCTCGGTCCTCGATCCGTCGGCGTTGGTCCTTTCGGACCTGGACGTCTCGATCCCGGTGGTGCCGGTTGTCCCGTCCGGGGCGGTGGATGTGGTCGTCGAGACAACCGTCATCCGGCCGTTCCCGTCCGTCTCGGCCCTCGTGACCGTCTCGGCCCTCGATTCCGCGGTGCTGCCGTCGGACGAGACCGCGGTCGTTGTGACGACGGTCCTCTTCGACCCGTCGCTGTCCGTAGTCGTGGTGGACACCGACACCGACGAGCCGGTCACCCTGCCCTCGCTGTCAATCTCCCTCGTCTCCTTCCTTACGGTCGCGTTCCCGTCCTTGTCGACGGTCATGGTCGTGGTGGTCCCGACGGATGTGCCGTCCACCCTGGTCACCGTGCGGATCTCGGTCCCCGTCGTGCCGCCGTCCTTGCCCGCGGTGGTGGTCGTGATGGCGGTGGTCGCGGTCCCGTCCGGATCCACCCTCACCGTCTCGGTCCTGGTGAAGGTGTTGCCCTTTTCGTCCTTCCCTGTGGTCGTGGTGGTGGTCGTCGTGGATCCCCCGGCGTCCACCGCCGGGGTCTTGTCGTCCTTCTTCCCTCCGCCCGGACTCGAACCGTCCTCCAGGGTGCTGCCCCACACCAGGGTGAAGCTCCCCCCGTCGGTGAAGTATCCCAGGGTGAACTGGTTGTAGGACCCGTTGTGGTACTGTATCCAGTAGGTCCATACGGTTTCATCTGGGCTCTGATACTGCTCCAATCCGAACATCTGGCCGATCCAGCCGTAGTAGATATGGGACGGGTCGTCGTTCATTGTGAACGGGATGCCGCTGGCGGCGCAGGCGGCCTTCAGCGCGGCGGCGGCGTTGTACTCCTCCGCCGAGATGGTGATGCCCGACCTCAGATCCGACTCCGAGTACCCGGAGGTTCCGAAATCCAGATTCCCGTAGTCCTGAGTCACGCGTATATCGAACGTGTAGGTCCTCTTCTGCTGGACGACGGGCTTCTCCTTCACTTCCACACTGTATGTGGCCGACGAGTCGCCGACCACCGCCTTGATGGTCGTGCTCCCGATCCGATTACCGATGAACAATACCGTCCCGTCCTCGGACATCTTCCCGAGATCGATAATCGAACTGTCGCCTGCGCTCATCTGTATATCCGTAGCGGTGCATCCGGTGAGCAGGAACCTGACGGAACCGGTCTCCCCCAGGAAGACGGACACCGAGCTCCCGCCTACGATTCCGACGGTCTTGGCGATGCGCTCGATCTTCACCTCGCACCTGTCGACATCCGTTCCGCTCGTGAACACCGTGACCGCGTACGTGCCGTCCGGGTATCCAGAAACGGAGATCGATGCACTGAACTTGCCCCCGGTCACTGCTGCGAACGCGTATGGGGTGGGGTCCACCCCTCCCCCGGTGATCTGCAACAGGACCACATCGGCCGATGCGGAACCGGATACCACCACGGAGTCCGTATCCGGATTGAACACCGCCCCCTCGATGCCCACACCTGTGCCGCTGTCGCCGCTGGCCTCCAGTGAGGACGAGGCCGCGATGCACAGCAGGATCACGACGGGGATCAGAGGCAGTATCTTGGTCCACCTCATATCATCACCCGCTCACGGAATAAAGATACGCCCCGTAGTTGCTGTATGCACCTTCTGCTGGCATACCGTTCACCACGAATACACAGAATCCTACGCAACCCGATTCGGAGAGACCGATTCTCTTCGATACCGCGGATCCGCCGGATGTGAAGAACGAATCATAGATGTTTATGAAACGCCCCCCTTCGTATTCCGCTATGACCAGTATGTTGGGCAGCAGGATGTCGGCCTCTCCGCTCGTCCTCGAGATGGTGATGTCTGCATAGAGGCGCGAACCCTCAGCGGTCACCGATCCGTCCACCGAGTAGCTCACCCCGGTCCATTTCAACGTATAGCTCGTGCTCTTCTCGAAGATTGCAGGCAGGGAGTTGACGACCGCGCCATCGGAATCGACCCATGTCCCGGTGTATCCCGTACGGATCACACTGGGGAATGACCCGTTGACCGGCGTGCCCACGGCACCTATCAGAGTGCCTCCTAGGGGTTTGCTCGTCCCATCGATATCCTCGAAGAACCGTATTTCCGCCATCTCCTCGGACGCTCTCACGAGTCTCGAACCGATCAGTCCGCGATCCCCGATATTGTCAGCGAACGCATAGGTCCGCATCTCTCCATCGGACAGGTACTTGAACTCCGTCCCTGCACCGGGCACGGCGCCGAAGGTTATCGCATAGTAGTGATCGGTGTTGTAGACGGCGTCGTATAGATTCCTCAGCTCCCTCCATTCGTATTTCGCGATCGACTCCGAGTGGAGTACGCTGATCCTCCATCCGTCCGCATCCTTCCCCCATACTGTCTTCAACGCATCGAGGGCATCCAGTGTGGCAACGTCGTTGCCCAGGGCCTTCAGAGCAGCCGAGGCCGTCGCTCCGGTGGACCGGTACCACTCCGCATTCTTGCCGTCGCTTATGAAGAAGTAATAGTTGTTCTTCTCCGGGACGGTGTAGCTGAATATGTGACCGGAATCGTTGTACCATACCATTCTGCCGTCGAGATCCGCACGCACGGCCTGCGAATTGTAGTCCTGAGGCATGTGCGCAGCCGTCGACATCTCGAAGACGAAGCGATCGTTCCCGTCGCTGCCAGTCTCCAGATGGGCCTCCGCCACGGCCATGGTCACCTTGTCAGTGTAGTACGGGATGGAATAGATGTACGTCATCCACCCGTTGTCCGCGTCGGCATCGGTGACATCGAGAACTATGGATCCGTGTCCGCCGGGGAACTGGCTGCAGACACCGAGGAGATTCGCATGCGAAAGAACCCTGGTACTCCTGAGATCGAACACATACAGCGATCCCGCCTTCACGAACCCGAATCCGTTGGCCACGACGAACTGCGATGCGAACGATGTCATGCCGGTGAATGTGTACGACCCTGCGTTCTTGAAAACCAGACCGTCGGCATCCACGAATCCGATGGCGTCATCGGCCGTCGTGGATTTGACTCCGAAGAGTCCCACGGCATATCCGGTAAGGTATATCGTGCCCTTGTACTCGGAAATCCACCCATCATCCAGCATCATGTCCTTCAGGCCAGGGAGCACGACATGGCTTGTCTTTCCGTTCCCCAGATCCATCGCGGCTATGCCTCTGTCGGAACCCTCCGTGTACGTCCTGTAAATGAAGTTCCCGATGAACACGCTGCCGGTGAAGCCATAGCTTCCGTACACCTGTTTGTCGAATGTTCCGACAAGCACAGGAGATATGGTGCCGCCGGCCCCTGCGTCGGCGGCGAAGCGGTACAGCGTGCTGCCGCACGAATAGAAGTACCCATCGTGGTATTCGACGCATCCGAGGGAGCGATCCAGTTCGAAGAGGGGCTTCAGATCGAGATCGTATGCCGTGTCGGTCATGTAATCGTATATCACGCCGTTTCCGTACGGGAGCTGATGGTAGTACGCCGATGTGCTGACCGATCTGACGGACGCGACCGAGTATCCAGTGTCAGATTCGACCTTGTAGATGCTGTTCCCCTGACGGACGTACATGTATCCGTCGACAATCAGCGGGACCGAATCGTGTCCCGTCCATTGCGATCCGCTCCTGTTCAGGACTCCTCCGAAATCGAAGGCCCTTATCGTGGACGACAGCTCCGAATTGGTAGGGAGATCGCGGTTGACGACGGGAATCAGACCTGCACTGGAAGAGTAGTACCTGTAGCTGAGGGACACGGTCACATCCCCGTCCGGAGCAGATATCGTCAGGGTCCCATCGCTGCTGATAGGCATCGATTGCACCGTACCTCCGGTCTCGACCGTCCATGCCAGGATCTCGTACCCGTCGTAGGCGTCGTAGGACAGGGTTATGTCCCCCATGCCGTCAACAACGGCTATGGTCTCGACCGCCCTGCCGTCATAGATTATGTCCGCAGCATCAGTGGAGATGGTGATCGTAGGATTGCCGCTACTCCAGGCCGCGACGAGTACTGTGTACCGATTCACTATGGAATCGAAATCGTATACGGATGTCCCATCAAGTCTCCATCCATCGAATACATGCTTGGGGAATACCGCGACAGGGATATCCGCATCGATCAGCGTGCATCCCGACGGGATTGTAACCGAGAACGAATCCGAACCGTCAACCGTTCCCCCATTGGCATAGAATACAACGGTGGCCATCTCGCCATTGGTGCGGTCCTTCTTGGAAATCTTCAGAATCGCATCTGCTCCGGCACTCACCCTGATTGACGAGCCTGAAGGGACTGCGGTCCCTTGATCTACCGCGAATTCCATATCCGGTATTGCGAAACCGTCGGAGAATTCCATCGAGATCTCGTTAGATCCGCTCTTTATCTCCCCCACGTTGACGGAGACACCGTCCACCATGCTGGGGACGAACAACCTGTGATCGCCAACATCGTACGAGAGGTAGAAGTTGGACCTCGACAAGGATGTGGATAGATCAGAATACTCGGGGACTACGTAGAAGTCCACTGATTTGGCCGTTCTGACCGATAGCGCAAGCTTATTGAATATCGAGTAGTGCGCTCCCGGTTTCACTTCAACAGTGAATTTGACGTTCCCCTCGTCTGCTCCGAGAGTCATCTCCAGAAATCTGCCAAGTTCGTGTTGATCGGATGAACCGGAGAAGCCGAACGTGTGATCCCCCAAATATAGTCCATTGACTGTGATGGTCCCGGTCCTGGTAATGGGATCAACACTTATCATACCCTTTCCGACGTCGGCGTATTCCACTTCGTTAGCTCCGGAACCCTTCCCTTTTTGAGTGACTGACAGCAGATGGATGTTCTGCGAACTATCGCCCATGTGCCCGAATCCTACGTCATTCTCAATTTTCAACTTGAATGTACTATCTGTAACATAGAAATTCCCGACAGTATCTCCGATCCTCTCGATGAACGCTCTATCTATAATTGCACCCTTTAAGCTACTAGCCCCATTCAGGAGAATCGCTCCATCCTTCGGCCCGAAGACTATTGTGACTGTATAGTTCTGGGATGATGAATTCACCTTCACCTCCAACGTATCCTGTTGACCAAAACTGCTCACCACGAGGTCTATTCCCTCTTGAACTTCTCCCCTACCAGATTTGAGATACCCCATCAGGGATCCAGGTTCTCCGATTTCGATATCAAGTTTCGATGAAGATATCTGTACTCCGCCGGAGATGATTCCCATTTCCTGTATCACAGACTCATCTTCGATCAGGAATGCATCCTCTGCCAAATCCAGGTCCTTCGCTAGAATATAGACGGAATCGATGAGATTGCATCCGCTCAGCACCATGCTCCCCACCTTCAGCCCGACTTTCTCGATCCACAACGTCTCTATCGCAGTGCCCGAGAAGGCACGGTCGGCTATCTCTGTGATTTTGGATTCTGCTCCTATGCGCACCTCACTCTTTCCTGGGTCGGATAGCCCTATCAGGATTATTCCTCTACCTGAGTTGTGCAGTATTCCGCCAGACTCCGACTCGAGATAGAATTTGGACGAACTATTGGATTCACCGCTGAACTGGACCTTGCCTATGAGATTCTTGTTGATGGTTGTTGTCGAATCCCTTATGACAGCACTCCCACCTTCATAGATCACATTTGAGGAATTCGTCACTTTGAAACCCGATACCTCTATACCATACACCCCGGGTGCCATCGTAACAGATGGGTTAGCTCCATCAGTCGATTTTCCAATTATTTCGACGCTTTCCAGTTCGTTGCAATTGGAAAGATCTAGGCTCAACCCTGCGCCCCCCTCACCGGAAATCTGGCGGAGTCTGCTCCCGTCAGCGAACGAAATCGACTTAGCCTTAGTGATGAGAACGAACTCCTCGACGGTGGCGGGAATCACCTCCGGGTATGACCCGTTCTCGGCACCACTGAATCCGGTAATGCCAAGAACAGTACGCAGTCTCCCCTCCGAGGGCAACTCCATCCGATCGTACCGATAGAAAGCATTAGAACCGATCGATTCCAATGATGCACACTTAGACAGGTCGATATTTGTTGCTTGTAGGTTGAATGCATAATCACCTATACTCACCAGGTTGGATGGGATTCCGGCTCCGGCTCCATTGAACCCGATGACAACACCGTCTCCGGAGTTCAACGGCATGACAAGCTTGTTGTCCCTCAATATGCCTGCGGAGTATTCTGATTCCGCAGAACCAGTAGCATTCCCCAGAGCACTGAAAACATACTCTCCGACGTACGTGACAGTACCTGGTATGTGAATCCCTGGGCCATCGGTCGTTGTTCCGAAATTAGGACTCTTATTCTGCAACTGTGGTTTCACTGGTGTTCCGATTATTGTCTTCGCGAATGCTGCATCCCCGATTTCAACTATACGAGCGTTCTTGTCGAGTACTATATCGCTGAGGGAGTCACATTTGAAAAACGCCCCCTCTCCGATTTTGATCCCGAATCCCTCGGCCGAAGATCCGAGATTGACCGTCCCCAGACTTCTACAATTGGCAAATGCATACTCCCTTATCTCGGTCAGAGCAGATCCATTTTCAATGCTCATACTGGTCATCGAATCGATCTGACTGAATGCCATCTTCCCTATGGAGACAATCGATGCGGGAATCGAGATGCTCTTCAATCTGCTCTTGAACATCAGATAATCGGGAATTGAAGCAATCCCCTCATCGAAAATCACCTCCTCAACGGCAGAGCCGTTGAACGGCGCCACCCCCCAGGACATTCCGGAGGGAATTACAACGCTCTTTACCCTCTCGTTGCCGGAGAAGGCCTCCGTTCCGACATGGGTGACATCTAGACCGAATTCATAGTGGTCATCCTGAGACAATGTCCACCGCAGTTCCTTATGATCCGGTCCGCTGTAAAAGTCACGCCTATCCGCATCGTAGCATCCCTCCAGGATTCCTCCTGCTGTGAATGTTATTTCGACATCATTCGAGAACGCCCCACAGCCTATTTGCGTGACTGAGGAAGGTATGATTATGCTTGATACTCCCGTCAGTGCCCCCGAACCAATATAATCTAACCCTTCATTTAACTCCACAAAAGATGCATGAGTAAATGCATTTTTGCCCATTGATCTCATAGAATCTGGCAGCGATATTGTTAATTTCGATGCAAAACTAGATTCTTCACGAATAATCTTAATTTCCTTTTTCGCGTTACTGCTTGGATCTTTGTAATAGATTTCAAGACTAGAACCTTTTATAAAATTTATAACCTTTATTGTATATATATTATCTTTATAACTTTTCTCACTCTCGTTTATAATTAAATAATTATTCTTGTCTAGATCAGTTCCGACGCACTCAGCATTAGCATTAGTGATTTTTGCCAATCTAAGGGAGGAGCCTCTCTGCCACCCTATCGTGTACCCCGCATCCGATGACAAAGTCAATTCGAATTCATCACTACTCACATAATATGTCGGATTCCGACCGATTTTATTATCTATTACTAGTCCAGATCCTGAATCTTTCGCATCATCCAGAAACTCTTTACTTTCATTCACCATACCAGCATCAGAAAAAGCTCCATTCCCGATGGCCTTCAGCTTCGATTCCTTTCCAAAACACACCTCCCGTAAATCGTGAAATACATTATTACTAAATGCATAATCTCCTATAGATATGACACTGTCCGGAACCGTTATCCTTTTAATTACACTCTGCTCACCAGAACATGACAGACCCGCCTTGATTTCCACCACACTGTATTCCTTCTCACCATCACTCACCACTTCTGGTATGTTAATTTCATCGACTTTGATATCGTTGATTCCTGATATTTTGACAGTCCTCTCACCCTCACTTATTACTTCAAACTTCCATTTTACTCCCTTATCATCAGTCTGCTCGAATTCTCCGTCTTCATTCGACCCATCTCCAGCACACTCCTCAAGAATCACAAATGAAACTACAATTGAAAGTATGACAAACAGGCCTGCTATCATCATCGAGTGTTCTCTAGAGCATCTACCATCCGTCAAGATACCATCACCTCGCCTCGCCCTCACCATCAATTTCGGTCCGGCTCTCTCGAACCATATAAAGAATGTCACATGAGGGCCACATCTGATCCAAATCTTAGAAATCGGTGTAAGAAGGGCGCATAGCGCCCAGTTTCTACCCTAGCCCATTAGTTTTTCACAGTCTCGTGATGTTCTGATAAGGCTAGATTTCCACTATAATCCGTCAGTAGGTTGAAACCTCGTACCTCAGCCCAAAATCGCTTACAGAATTCGGTGCACCGGTTATGCCACTGTAATATCCGAACGTGTAGAGACAGTATGAATCACTGGTGCACGAAGGGCTGGTATATGATGCCCAGTACTTGTACGTGGTCGAAGTGCCGGTGGATGAGGATTCTGTCCCAGAACCAAGAATATCCTGAATCCACGAATAGTACGTATAGTACATGGATCCGTCGGAGTTCTCATGTACCTTTGCATACTCACTCTGACCGTTCACATTACTGATTCCAAGAGCATCCTTCAGAGCCTCGTAAGCATTGGATCCCCACCCATAGATCGTGGTCTCCGCAATCGATGTACCCCCTTCGATAACATCATCATAGAAACCTTCCTCATCCTTCATCGTAACCGAAACGTCAGAGAATGATTTTAATCCGGTCCCTGAGATTTTGAACGAATACTGATAAGCCCCATTATACTTGCTTACAGGAGTGTTCCCTATCGTTGCTATTCCGTTGAGCTGCTCCGGTGTAGCAATCCCATGGCTGATCGCGATATTAGACACAGCGAGACTGTATGTGACGGCCCCGTTCGAGTTGGGATCCGTATAGTAGGCGCTATAGTCGCTATAGGGGTGCATCCATCCTATCGCGGGGATGATCTCGAACCATTCCGTACTGATTCCGTCCGTGGTCGTCTTGGCGCCGTAGGCGTAGATATGGTAGTCCGAAATAGGGTAGTTGGTGGACGTTCCATCGGCATCCGCCTCATCTATGGACGAGAGTGTTCCGTAGTCGATGTTGCAGTCCCTGTATTCATAAGCTGTCCCCTCATAATAGACAACATACCACAGGGCATTAGCGGCCGATGCGTTCGCGGTGAATCCGAGATCAGCATCAGCTGCAGTTACCGCCTGATATCCGTCATAAGCACTCACCGTCTTCGAAGCAAAACTGCTGTCTCCATGTCCCATGAAGCTTACCTGGAAATTGCCCGCGGGCGTCCCGGTAGCATCGACATCGGAGTCGACAACCAATGCGAATGCGGCAACAACCATCAGGGTTGCTACCGCCATAGTGACAAATTTACTTCTCGTTTTATCACCGAATCAATTATCGTCGAGAAACTAATATAAAACGATGCAGAATTGGAAAGACCCCTGTTCCGCATCCTCCGGGAAATCCGGGATCCTAGGGAACCGTCGGCATCCAGCTCTCCGCACGTCCGAGGGCCGTCCAGACGGTCCGGGCACGTCCTCCCCCCTGCCGATCGTAGCAAATACTGGTGCACGCCGGACCGGCACCCGAACCTTATAATCCATGCACCCGGTTCCGACCCTCATGATGCTCATCCCTCCCGGGAGCGACCCCCGCAGCAGCCTGACGGACGCCGACGCGTTCATGGCCCTCTGGACACTGAAGGACGGGTGCCGCATGGGCCGCGGGCGCCTCGGCAGGGCCATAGGCATAAGCGAGGGGAGCGCCCGGAGGCTGGTGGGGTACATGGAGCCCCTGGGGCTTGTGAGGGTGGAGCAGCCGGGGATCACCATAACGAAGTACGGCGGCGCGCTCCTGGACAGCCTCGGCATAGGCATCGTGGACGTCCCCACCGACCGCTACGTCATAGGGAGCTGCACCTGCGGGACCGTCGTCAGGCTCAAGGGGGACAGGGTCGGGAACGGCACCGCCCTCAGGAACAACGCCCTCCGCCTCGGAGGGGAGGGGTGCACCGCATGGACCATGCGCAGGGGGAGGATCGTCATGGCCCCCGACTGGAACGTCGACGACAACGACCCGGGGTTCTCGGCCGAGATCCGCCGGCGCACCGGCATGGGGGAGGGCGACGCCCTCGTGGTCGCCGGGGCCGGATCAGCGGAGGCCGCCCGCAGGGTGGCCGTGGAGTGCGCCCTGTCGCTCCTGCGACGGCATCGGTAGTACCGGAGCGGGTCGTCCGTGAACACCGTGTCGTCCACCGCGATCCCGCAGTCGTCGTAGGCGGCCATTATCCTGTCGAAGGCCGACCTGACGTCCCTCAGGTCCCTCCCGAGGAACAGCGCTATGGCCTCGGGGCACATGCCCGTGAAGTGGAGCCTCAGGACCTCCGCGTCCTCCGGGGACACCCCCAGCCTCTTCTCGAAGTAGCCCTCCAGGTCCGAACGGTCCCCGCGGCGCTCCCCCATGGCGGCGGCCAGCGCCGCCAGGTCCAGGGTGCCGTCGTTCAGCGCGTCGGAGAACCCCCTGCTGGTGGTCCCGAGGAACGCGCAGACGTCGTGGAAGTACATCGCGGAGACCGGGACCCCGGCCTCCCACAGGTAGACCGACGCCGAACCGTCCACCAGCGCGTAGCTGAGCCTGGCCCCGCCCCCGGACCAGAGCTCCATGAATATGTCGTCCCCGTTGGCGGACGGCCTCCCGCACACCGGGCAGGCCAGGGGGGCGCCCTCCGCCGAGCTCCATTCGGCCCCGCAGAGCCCGCAGGAGCGGCTGACGATCCCCGACGTCCCGCTGCACCGGGGGCACCTGCGGGAGCCGGTGCCGGGGACGTAGCTGAGCCCGCACGTCCCGCACCTGGCGACCGCCGGGGGCTCCATCCATCTCGACGAGCGGCAGCTCGGGCACCTCCTCACGTCCCCGGTGGACTTCCCGCCCTTTATCGCCCACCTGTGGCCGCAGACCCTGCACTGGACCCTTATCACCGGGCGGTCCCACATCATGGTCTTGCACCGGGGGCACCGCCTCGGCTTCTCCTCGCCCCCGATCCAGACGTGCCCGCACAGCCTGCAGGCGTTCCTCCTCGGGCGGGGGGCGTCCCACAGGGTGCTCCTGCACAGGGGGCACCTCTCCGGCCTGTCCTCCGACCTCTGCCTCCACTCGTGGTCGCAGCGGGTGCAGTGGCAGATGCGGGCGTCGGGGGACTCGAATATCGTCCGCCCGCACTCCGGGCACGGGTCCGTCACGGAATCCATCCTCCATCCGGTGCCGCAGAAGCGGCACACGGCCTGGCGCGCCACGGGGTCGTTCCACCGGGACGACCCGCACCTCGGGCACGTCCTCGGCAGCCTGTCCGTGCGCGGCCTCCAGAAATGGCCGCAGCGGTAGCAGTACATCCTACCGACGGCCCCGCCGGCGCCTGATCCCCCGTCCATGCGGCCCCGAACGGCATCCAGGACAAGATTGTTTCCGACACGGAGCGGGAGGATGATATTACTCCGACGATAAGGGGGTCCGAATACGCCTTGCCCTCATGTATCACGATTCTTCTCTTGTATTTCATCGAATCCGCCTCCTCCCGGATGAACGTTGACGATCCGATCCGAGAATTGTGAAGCCGTGTGCATCGTACCTGTATTTGAAATCCCTCTGCGAAAATCCTGAACAGGACGCCGTAGCGGATACGATCTCGTCTGGATCGAATCCCCCGATAATCAGGAACTCCGCCCCGTCCGTATATGACGGGAGATGGGATGCGAGATGGGAGCAGGCCTCCGCCCCTGTTCTGAACAGCGTCCGGTTCATCGCATGGTAGTTGCGATCCAGGCTGGTGCACTGTATGAACCGGTTGAAGATGTGCGTCGAGGCCATCAGGTCGTCATCGAGATTCAGGAACCTGTGCGTTCCGTCGAGATCGAAGGTGACGTCCGTATGGTACGCATGCCCATCGATGATGGATATGTTCCATGAATGCCCGTTCCTGGAGCCTCCGACAGTATGTCCGTTGATGCGGGTGCACCTGACGCCGCAGGAGTTCATAAGGAGGCTGTAGGCATCGGCTATGCCCTCGCACACTCCCTCCCTGTCGAGGATGGGCCCGACGATGCAATCCCGAGTTTGACAGTTAGCCACTGAGTTCTGCACAGCGTCCGCTGGGATTCTTCG